>JAXMBU010000003.1:0-232517 GCA_046349735.1 Planctomycetaceae bacterium | reverse complement strand
GGTTCCTTCCCCCGCCATCCACTCGACTTCGATCTTTTCGCCCATGGACTTTCGTAACAGATTCAGCATTCGTTCGACAGCTTTGTTGATGTTCACCTTCTGAGGCGACGCATTTTGTCGTCGAGCGAATGTCAGAAGTTGCTGAGTCATCGCCGCTGATCGATGTCCGGCCGTCTGAATTGCCTTGAGATGAACCTTGTACTTTGATGGCAGGGTTTCATCCATCAACATCATTTCTGAATGTCCCAGAATCACCGCCAGCATATTGTTGAAGTCATGAGCGATTCCGCCGGCCAGTCGACCGACAGAGTCCATCCGCTGAGAGCGAGTGACCTGGTCCTGCAGCCGAGCTTGCTCCTCAGTAATTCTGCGACGCTCCGTGATATCCTTAAACGAACCGAACAGTCGTGTAATTCGGCCATCTTCACGGGCCGCATGTCCGATCGCACGCATCCAGCGGTGACGTCCCTTCGCCGTTATGAAGGGTAATTCAAGATCCCACGCGGTGCCGTCCTGAATGGCTTTTGTGACGGCCTCTCGAATTAATTGCCGCGCTTCCGGGGCATAGAAGTTGATGGCTGCTTCCACGGTGGGCACATAATCTTCGGGCACCTCATGCATGCGGAGTGTCTGAGCCGACCAGCGCAGGGTCATTGTGGTCAGATCCACCTGCCACGCACCGACCTCCGCCACACGCCCCGTTTCTTCCAGCCACTCTTCCGTCTGACGCAGTGAACGTTCCGTCTCACGGCGTTGAATATCCCGGCGATGAGCATCGATCAGCTGGCCGATTGCAGTGACCAGCGGCTGCAGGAATGTGACATCGGCTTCCGAATAGCCGTCCGGACAATTGGCGATGCCAATCAGTCCCACCAGAAGTTTATCACGGAGAATCGGCAAGGCCAGAAAACTACTCAGAGGAGGATGTCCTGGCGGGATTCCTCCACGTCGTTCATCTGTCGAAGGCGAATTGCTGATAACGGGACGCCCGGTCCGAAGTGCTTCGCCAAACAGTGTCTTCAGGTTTCTGAATTCAAATCCTTTTGCCGCATTATCTTCGTATAGCTGCTGAGTCGACTCATCCCACGAAACATCTGACAGGGCGAACGTTCGCAGCCAGGGCTCTCCGACGTTGTTGAATCGAACCTCGCCAATGAATCCATACTTGCTCGAGGTTAGTTCAAGCAGGCGCAGGAGCAGATCTTCAAAGGCGATACGCGGTTCGTCGGATGAGATGTATTTGCTGAGACAAACAGTGACGGTTTCCAGCAGCCAGTGTTCTCGCAGAAGAGCGGCCTCGAACCGCTTGCGGTCTGAAATGTCGCTCTGAACTGAGAGATACCCAATTAGCCGACCACTTTGATCTGTGATCGGTTGAGCATCGAGTGCGATCCAGAAAATGCTTCCATCACGTTTGTAGTTCAGAATCTCGCACTGAAATCCCCTGCGAGCCGTCACATTGTCGTAAATCAGGCGAACGACTGCGGGATCCGTTTTGGGGCCGTGCAGAAACTCTCGAGGCTTCAGCCCGACGATTTGATCAAGTGGCCAGCCGGACAGCCTGGTAAACGCATCATTAACCCAAATGGTGCCGCCATCAACATCTGAGATCATCACTGGATGAGTCGTGAGGCTGGCCACGAACGGCAGAAACGAAAAGGCATTTAACGCCGCCGCATTCGTTCCTGCTGCTGCCAACTCCATCTGTTCAACCTCATGCGTCCGTTGCACGGTGTTCTCCAGGACCATCAATGACCGGTGACAGGGGGCCCCGATGCGATGGCGTTAATCTTCGGCGGATGGAAGAAGATTGCCATGGCCAGCGATGCGGCAATGGCGGCTGCCATCGGGACGAGAAACAGCCCATGGAAATCGATCACACCGTCTTTGGTGTACACTTCCTGCATCAGATAAGGGCAAACCGTGTTTGCGACCAACGCTCCAACACCCAGAATCATCACATTAAACAAACCCTGCGCGCTGGAACGAACATCCTTTGGAAAATGCTCGTCCACAAAGATGTAAACAGTGGCAAAGAAGAATGCGTAACAGATCCCGTGCACGATCTGAACAACAATGATCAGTTCTTTTTGAGGCATGAATGAGTAAACAGCAAACCGTAGAGCGTGTCCCATGACTCCGACGATCATCGTTGTACGCCAGCCCAGAGCTTTCAGCGTTGCTCCCAGTACAAACATCGTCAGGATTTCCGCAATCTGGCCAATACTCATCACGGGCATCACCCAGTTACCGGGAATGCCAACTTCTTTGCTGGAGAGAAATGTTCCTGTCCAGTTGAAGTAGCAGTTATGCACGAATGAATCGATAAAAGCGACGATCCAGAGAATCAGCACAAACGGGTGCTTCAACAACTTCGCAGCCTGCAACCACGCCAGAGACTGTGCTTCCCCTTCAACAGCGGCTTTCGGAGGAGTATGGGGCAGCGTTAAACTGAATGCCGCTAACACTAACGAAGCGACGCCGGCCACGATATAAGTCCACTTTGTGGCATCCTGCAAAGGCTCACCGGTGAGTCCATTTGCCAGGACTGCTCCCAGCCACGCCACAAAACCCTCTGGCTTCGCAGCATCAACTTTCGCCCAGTCCACGAGGATGAATGTGAACGGCCACGCGGCAAAAATCCAGCCAATGGTTCCGCCCATTCGCACGATTCCGAACTCCTTCTGAGCATCCTTCATGTTCGCGAAGGCAATCGAATTCGTGATGGAGATGGTTGGAACGTAGAGCAGGCAGTGCAACGACATCAGCCCAAAGAAGGGCCAGAAGGATTTGGTGAATGCCAGCCCCAGAATTGCAAGGCCGCCAACCAGATGACTAAAGGCCAGGAATCGCTCTGCGGAGAAGTTTCGGTCGGCAAACTGGTTACTGAAGAACATCCCGATAATCGAGGCAATCGGAAACGCGTTCAGAATCCATGACTGCTGGGCTGTGGTAAAGCCAAGGCCGGGCAGGTAACCGAAAATCAGCGGCAACCACGCCCCCCAAATGAAGAACTCCAGAAACATCATGGCAAAGAGGCGAGTTTTCATAGTGTTCTTCAACAATCCTGGCAAAAAGAGTCTGCGGGATGAGGCGGACCTGAATCCAACGAGGTCAGATGATGACAGCCAAATTTACCGAGGGCAACCGTCGGCCACCCGTTCTTTGGCATGTCTGAGGGCATTTTTGCCGTTCAGTTGAATCTTTACCGCCATCGCCGATTCCTGTTAGACTCCTGCACACGATTTTACTACTTCCCGAACGGATTTTCGGGACTCCAGGAGTTGCTGAATCATGGATCGATTCCGACATCACAAGCGTGTATTGCTGCTGTCCGGTGCAGGTTTATTGCTGACGGGCTGCGGTTCTACAGAACCCGCTTCGGCCGACGCTGACACGGCCCTGATTGATGAACTGCTGAACTCCGACGGTGACTCTGCAAAACTCAAGGAGCCAGCAGAACCAATCTACACCGAAGACAATCAAAGAGACAACACTCAGACCGTCAGCCGAACTCGGTCTGCGGATCGGCGGTCCGGCCAATCCAGTGCTCGCGGTGATCGCCTCGAACTGCGTCTTCAGAAAGGCGACCGATTTCCGCTCGTGAAAACGGTTCATCAGACGCTGAATCAGCGATCCGAACTTGCCCCGGCTCTCGCTGAGACTCGACTTGAATTGACGCTGGTGATCACGGTAGAAGAAATCCGCGAGGATGCCATCCTTCTGGGCGTTCACTACTCCCGCGTCAGTTACGCTCACGATGTCGCTGGCCAGCGGCTGGCTTACGACTCAGCGACTCACGAAGGGGCTGTTCCGTGGGACGCTCTGCCTTACGCGGGAATGATTAACAACGGGTTCTCGTTCTGGCTGGGGCGCGATAACAGTATTCGCGAAATGGTGGGTTACAAGGAGTTTCTCGAACGCTGCGTGGCGGAGGTTCCTCTCGAGCGACGCGAAACGCTGCTCTCCGAAATCAGTAATCGCTTTGGCGATGATGGCGTGGCCAACTTCGTTGACGATTCCATTGGGTTGCTTCCTTACGATTCGACCGTCGATCCTGACGCGGCCACTCGGGTTCTTCCCGGTGATCTGTGGACTCGCGAACGTCGCCTGATGCAACCCGTCCCCGTCCAGCTGATTTCCACGTATCGCCTTACAGATATCAACGACACGACGGCTGAAATCGATATCACCGGTCGCATTGCTTCAGGTGATGCCGCTGCGACGGCTAATGCCGGACGCTTGAGAATCTCCGGCGGACACAGTCTTGGTCGCTGCATTGTCGACCGAGCCACCGGACTCCCTCTTGAAATGAATTTGACGCGATACATCACGATGAAACTGACGACGGCCGACGAAAAAGAAGTCGTGCAGGAAAAAACCATCGTGACGACGATACGAGCATTCCCTGAAACTCGAGGCCCGGTCGCCGCAGCACCCATTGCAGCCCCAATTCAGCGTGTTTCAGGCTCCAACGAGCCGCAGAATTCCGGACCATCTCCCTCAGCAGCGCCAAACTTCAACGGCCGTGCTGTTCGAGCTGTCATCCGGACCAGAATTAATGAGCTGGCTGACGCGTGACTGCCAGCGATGGCAGGAGGTCTTCGCCAAAGAAGCAAAGAAAAAGACGTCATAGTAAACGGAAGAGGAAACGACTTCTGCCGATCCCGTTGCTGAACGTAAGGCACGCGAAGTGCGTGTCTGTGCCCGCAAAAGGCGAGGCATTCCACGTAGAAACTAATAGCAGTCTATTTTCCGTTCGTCTCCGTATCCCAGCGATTCTCAGGGCCACTCATGTCTGAAATTTGTTCGTCAGGAAACTCTGCGCCATTCAGCTTTGAAGAACTGGCTGCCGCGCGTCGTGAATGGATTGAATCCGTGCTGCGTCGCTGGTGTCGAACGGCGCCGTTGAAGGAGTTGCGAAAAGCCGAGCAGGAATGGTTCGATATTGCGGGAAGAGCCGATGTCAATCCAACTCTCTGGACATGGGCGTGGGAGCGTTTCCCTGACATCGTGCATCCGGAACTTCCGGGAGTTCATGAGACCTTCGAGGTCCTCGTAACGCTCGTCGATGGCCGGCAAGTTGTTGGCTTCCCCGATGGTCGCAAGAGTCAGCGAGGTATGCTGGTCATTGCCGGCAGGACTGAAGCGGGCGATCTGAAGTTTCACGAGCCAATCAGCATCGATCTTGTGCTGGGCGTTCAGCGAACGTGATGCCCTTCTTGTGGCCCAGGCTCAAGCGTTAGTTTGAACCCGCTCCTGTTACTGGTAGGCTGGCAGGGTTGCCGTCTGCGGTATCAAATTATGCGCCGTTGGAAAATGTTGCATGCCCACAAAAAAGGGCTGCTCAACATTGCGTTGAACAGCCCTTCTATCGAAACATCCGTGCTCGCACCGGATTGTATATCTGATCGTCCGCTGCAACGTGAGACCAGCAGACAGGAAATTCAGAACACAGTGCTCGCCACCGGAAGAAGACGTTTGAGCTGACGCGAGTCAGCTCTTTGACTTCTTAGTACATATCTTCGTCGTGGCTGTGTCCGCCACCCTTCTTGTCGTCTTTTGGCTTTTCTGCGATCAGAGCGTCGCTGGTCAGCAGCAGAGTAGAAACGCTGGCTGCGTTCTGCAGAGCAGTTCGAGTCACCTTGGTTGGGTCGATAACACCGGCCTTCACCATGTCTTCGAACTTGTCTGTCGCTGCGTTGTAGCCGAAGTTTCCTTCGCCGTTAGCAACCTTCTCGCAAACAACTCCACCGTCAACGCCGGCGTTGTCAGCAATCTGAGTCAGAGGAGCACGGCAAGCTCGAACGATGATGTCGTAACCGACCTTCTCGTCATGAGTCAACTTGCCAGGCTTCACGGCTGTGGAAGCTCGCAGCATTGCGACACCTCCACCAGGAAGAATTCCTTCTTCCACAGCAGCGCGAGTTGCGTGCAGTGCGTCTTCAACGCGAGCTTTCTTTTCTTTCATTTCGCTTTCAGTCGCGGCACCGACGTTAACCTGAGCAACTCCGCCTGCGAGCTTCGCGATTCGCTCTTCGAGCTTCTCGCGATCGTAGTCGCTGGTGCTGCCAGCGAGTTCACGACGAATCTGTTCGATTCGTGCCTGAATGTCACCCTTCTTGCCGCCACCTTCAACGATGGTTGTGTTGTCCTTGTCGACCACGATCTTGCGAGCCGTGCCAAGGTCGGCCAGCTCGATGCTGTCCAGCTTGATTCCCAGATCGTCAAAGATTGCAGTGCCACCAACCATGATGGCAATGTCCTGCAGCATGGCTTTGCGGCGATCGCCGTAGCCTGGTGCCTTGACAGCAGCAATCTTGAAGGTGCCACGCAGCTTGTTGATTACGAGAGTTGCCAGGGCTTCGCCTTCAACTTCTTCTGCAATGATCAAAAGTGGCTTGCCGGAGTTAACAACCTTCTCCAGAACAGGCACAAGGTCCTTAATGCTGGAGATCTTCTTTTCGTGGATCAGCACGTAAGCGTCTTCGAGGACAACTTCCATGCTTTCTGAGTCGGTCACGAAATAAGGAGACAGGTAACCGCGGTCAAACTGCAGACCTTCGACAACTTCGAAGCTAGTTTCCAGGCTCTTACCTTCTTCGACGGTGATAACGCCGTCCTTACCAACCTGCTCCATTGCGTCAGCCAGAATCTGGCCAATTTCTGCGTCGCCGTTAGCAGCAACAGTTCCGACCTGAGCAATCGCCTTCTTGGAGCGGCAATCCTGAGCCATTCCACGGAGGTTTTCGATGATGTCAGCTACAGCCTTGTCCATACCACGCTTCATGTCGAGCGGGCTGACACCGGCCACAACGGCCTTCAGGCCTTCGTTGTAGATGGCTTCTGCCATCACAGTCGCTGTCGTCGTGCCGTCACCAGCTACGTCGCTGGTCTTGCTGGCCACTTCGCGAACCATGCGAGCACCCATGTCTTCGAACTTGTTTGGCAGTTCGATTTCACGGGCCACAGTCACACCGTCCTTTGTGACGGTTGGTGAACCAAAACTCTTTTCAATGATCACATTGCGACCGCGTGGGCCGAGAGTCACTTTTACGGCCTTCGCCAGCTTCGTGACACCACGACGCATGGCTTCCTGAGCTTCCTGATCAAAGGCAATCATCTTTGCCATGTCGAACTTCTCCGATGAGAAAAATCTAAAACTTTGAATATCAGAATGAGGCGAATGGACAGGTCAGAGCCAGCAGACCCCTGTTGAAAGAGGACTGCTTCAAGTGCTGCACAATCAGACCTTCGCCAGAATGTCACTCTCACGCATCAACAGATAGGTGACGTCGCCAACGCTGATCTCGTCCCCGGCATAAGAACTGAAGATCACTCGATCGCCTTCCTTAACCGACAATGGAATCTTGCCACCCTTGTCGTTGGTATGACCGTCGCCAACCGCGATCACTTCTCCACGCTGTGGTTTGCCCTGAGCTGAATCCGGAAGCAAAATCCCGCCAGCTGTCTTCTCTTCAGCTTCGGCTCGCTTCAGCACAACGCGATCCCCCAGAGGCACAATGCGAGTGCCTGCCGCGGAAGCCTTCTTCGCCATGACTTTCTCCTGACCTGTCGATCGAACTTCTTGTGAATTTACAAATGAACTTCCACTGACCGCCGAACAGCCGTTAAGGCATCCCGGACCGTCAGCGGCCAGATTTGCAGAAAATGCACCAATGGCCTTCGTGTCGGAGCGAATTACGTGCCACGGGATCAGTTCGTATCGCAAGTCATTTCTGTGAAATGCTTTACAGAGAATCAATTAGAGCCTGCCCACAGCGAGGCAGAGTTCCGCCTGCCGTTTTGGCGCGGAAGAAAGGTGGCAGCCATTTCGAGCCGCCTACAGACATCGGCTGACAACCACAGGATTGCCACGACCCGCGTAACCATTAGAAACAAAATAATCATCCCATTTTAACATTTCTGGCTTGAGTCGCCTGTCTGAGCCTGGCTAGTTTATCCGCTCTCGACCTCATCTCCCTCATTCTCGCTGCCTGAACTGAGCACGTCGGATTGCTTCCGAGGCTGAAGATCTCCACGATTTTCGGCCAGTCCATCATGGATGGAATTCGTGCCCATGAGTTTTGAACTATTTGGCCTGCCGGTCGTTGACTCAACTTCCGCGACACCCGTCTTGTTATGCTCCCGCGTGAGAACTCCGTCGCTGCCATCAGTGATTCCGGTGGATGGAGCGTTGCCTTTACTCTGGTTCCAGGGCAACGCGTCTTTGGATCACTTGTCGATTGCGGACACCAATAAGTTAGAGCTGGCCGATCATCAGGTTGGGGATAAATCGCCTGAGCTGACAGCCGAATATCTCTTTCTGTCAGCTCACAAACTGATGGCGGCGGGAAAATTCGGGATGGCGGATCGCTGCCTTCAAAAAGCATTGCAGCTGCATTCCACGATGTCCCATGCCCCCAATCAACACAAGCCGACGATGGCGTGGCTTGTTCTCGCAACAAGTTCATTACTCAAGAATGATCTGGATTCTTGCGAAACCTGGCTGAAACAGGCTGAACGCGCACTGCACGGCAAAGACCTGAATGTCGAGTCGCCGGAGTTTCAGAGAGCAGCCGGTGATCTGTTTGCGATCAAAGCCTGTTTGATCGCTCAATCGCGTAATCGCGCGAAAGCTGACACGTTTCTGACTCATGCGCTGGCCTGCCACATCAAGGTCGGTGCGAATCTCTCAACGGCACACGACCTGATTCTGCAGGCCCGCTTGAGGTTACAGGACCGAAGTCTGAATGAAGCAGAGTTGTTGCTGTCTCAAGCCGAGATAACTTTGGAGCGATGTCTCGACGACAGCCTGTCTGATGTCGAACGACTCCGGCAGGCGATTCAAAGTGACCGTCAAACAATCAGCAATCGTCAGCGAATCCTGATGGCAGCGGAATCGAACTGACGCTTTGTGAAGACTTGATTTTTACCAGGATGGGCATTCTTGCCCGTCGAACTTCAGTCGGACAAGAATGTCCAACCTACATCAAAAACGTTTGCCACGGCACCCGGACAGTCGACGCTCAACTCTGCCGCAGAATTGATCGGCCCTCCCAACGAAAACAGCGGAGGAATAGTCCCTGAAAGACCATTTCCTCCGCTGGATTTTTGCCGCAGTTAAACCACCCGCTTGCGTCGCTTCCGCCAGCAGGGGATTGCTTCAATCGCCAATGAAAACTACTTCAGTTCCTTGAGGCGGATATTCTTGAATTCGGCCCACATCGGCTTGCCCGCATGCAGCTGTACAGCCAACACACCTTCAAGCAGAGTCAGACTGGGCTCATTATCGGTAAAGTCCAGAACCAGTTTGCCGTTCATGTAATGTTGAATGTGGTTACCTTTTGCGATGATCACGACATCATTCCAGTCATCAAGGCGAAAGAGCTGCTTCCAGCCCGCTTCGTCAATCAGATCAGACTTCTCAACCTTCTTGCCGGACGTCTCCCATGATGCCTTTTCGCCGATCAGACAAATGCGGCCTCGCTTGCCACCTTCGTCGTAGATAAACCCGGAGATATTTGGGAAGCCAACTTCGTTCCGAAGCTCATGCTGATAGCCTCGCACGACCCACTTGTTTCGTGGATTGCCTTCAGTGATATGTTTTGAACGATATTGAATGCCTGAATTATTCGTTGCGTTGCAGCGGAACGACAGGCGCAGTTCGAAGTCCTTGACGACTCCATCTTTCCAAATAAGAAAGGTGTTGCCGTCAGCCTTCTTTTCTTCTGTCGTTTCACCATGAATCACGCCATCTTTCACCGTCCAGAGATCTGGATTGCCGTCCCAGCCGGTCAGATCTTTTCCGTTGAAAAGAACCTGCATATCTTTGGTTTCAGCAGGTGCGTCATCGGCAAAGGCAACCGATGACAATGAAAGGACCGCAGTCAGAGCAAACACCAGACTTCGCATTACGATCTCCTGTGCCAGGCAGTTCTTGTGGGAAATTTCAACTCTGCCGTGAATAGTATGCATTGACGTCTTCGTGTTCCAGGCATGGCAATTCCCGGGAGAAATTCGTTGCGGAACCGCGATTAATCCTGAGTCCCCGAATCGTACCACGACTTTGCGACGCGCGAAAAATCGCTGCTGACAGCTTTTTCTCCGGTGCCAGACTAGAATCACTTTCTTTCGCATTTGGGGCTCCCGGCTGATCGAACGGAAAGCATCGCATGGCTCGTGTTTTTCTCGCAATCGTTGGGGGCAACGTATCTTGTCTTCGCAGTTTATGTGAAAGTCATCACCGCTGGTAACGTTCGAGTGGGAGATCTGATCACGAAAATGAATGACACCACAACGTCTGCAAGTTCTGCCAACTATTAGTCGGACGAGGAAAAATGAACAAGAGGAAGCGAACGCCAGCGGAGAAGCGTGCCAGGAAACTGCGAAAGGAAAAGTTCATGTTCATTTTTGTCAACGGACGCCAAAAACGCGTGCGGCGCCCTGAGACAATTGATGGCATCCCGGCGGATGAATTCATCGCTCGAAATGCAGATCCCATCTGGCTGCGTCAGAATGAAATGTGGGAACTGATGCCTGATGATTCTGAAGAAGAAACTCCGACCTGCTCAGAGAGAGACGATCGGCTGATGTTTGAGTCCAATGAAATAGGTATCGAGACCGACTCAGGATCTCGAAAAAACTGAACCGCTGATGAGCACTGATGGTAAGTTGCGAATAGAATTTTGAGCTGGCAAGCCAGGATTCACGGAATCGGTTTCTGGTTGCGTGATTATGTCAGAACAATGGCCTTCCACAGCAGGCTGTGGAGCGGAAAGCTGCAGCGGGCTGCAGCAGTCCAAAGGTGGAGAGATCCAGATCAGCCTTTGACCTTGTAGCCGATCGTCTGCAGCTCCGCGCGAACTCGATCAAGGTGAGTGCCCTGGACTTCGATGTTGCCGTCTGCAATTGTGCCACCGGCGCCGCAGGCGTTCTTAAGCTTCTTCAGCAGCTCCGGCACATCGTTCTCCGCCGCATCGAGATCACGAACGATCGTCATCACCCGGCCGTGCTTACGCTTTTCGACACCGATCCGAAGGGTCTGTTTCTCGGGCGGTTTTCGCTTAGGCGTTTCCGGCGGACAGGTGCATTCCGATTCAAGTTTTTCGCAACGATCGCAATGCGGTGGTCGATCAAATTTGGTCCCGGCCAGCAATCCCATGCCTGATGGCTCCGTCCGTCAAATCCCTGATAATTCACAGAACAGAAAAGAGGCCCATCCAGTACAACACCGTTCCGGCGATCAGGCAAAGGGCCGCTCCCATAGCGCTGGTTTCCGGAACGAAAATTCTGACACTGTCATCTGACAGCAGTGCAGAAAGCGACCGAGAAAGCTTGACCTCGCAGCCATCATGAGGAGCATCACTGGACATGACGTATAGGTGCCCTGCAAAGTTGTTTATTCCGGTCGAAATTCGATTGCACCGATTTTTCCGGCTGTACGGATTCTGCTGATCTTTTTACCCTGATGCCAATTCAAACGTTCCGGAAGATGACTTTCGTCACAAAAATGTCGGCTTCATTTCTGTTCGCTGGCGGTCAATGGCTGATCTTCTCAATCCCTATGCCAACAAACAGAAGTCCTTCAGTTTGCAAGATCGCCCGTGCTTTGTACTCCGGTGATCTGGTTGGCTTTCAGGTGGTTTTTGTCTCGGTAATACTCAAACCTGCCTCCATTCAATACCTGACGGTCTCCACCATCACGCTGATTGGAGACAGTCGCCTGTCGGCCTTCGTCGGCCAGCAGAATAAACTGCTGCTTTGAATGATCGTAAATGATTTTGTCTGCGAGGCCTGCGAACAGACGCGATTCGAATCGACAGGGACTCCGAGTTCCCGAGTTGGATTCTGCTGAGTTTGATTCGGCTACTAAAGAGAAGGAAGACTGTTGCTCTGATGATGTGCCGGGTACAGAGGATATCGAGAGGTTCTCACATTTTAGCGCGCCGGCATTGTCCGGGAGTTCTTCAGCGTTCAGTCCGTCGATGTTCAGTTGATCGGTCAGTTTACGAACCGGGCCGAAGGTTCCAAGCACGTTCTGCTTGAGTCGAACATATTGGCTGTGGGAATTCCCATTCAATGTTCCAATAAACTGAGCTCTGATAAAGTAGAATGCTTCGTTGGATGTCTTGACTGGTGTATTGGAACGAGCGACCGTTCGGTTGGTGACCGCAAGTCCCCGTTGTTCCCTGTCCGGCTGGACAGACTCAATCAGGCCCGGTCCCGTCGCGTTGAAATCGCCTGTGACAGCATTGAATTCGAGGTCTGCAAACTCGTCATAATGACGCGCGGTCACAACGCCTTCAGTCATGATCAGGATCTTCACAACGACACGACTCTCGCACTCGATCTTCTCGATCTCATCAGATCCGACGGGAGTGTTCGTCGATTCAGCCAGACGGAACTCGCCGTCATTTTCCGACCGTTCCAGCGTGATGTCATCGGCAAAATGAACCTTGAGTCCGGCGCAGGTCAGTTCGACGTCGTGATCGACCTCATTATTCAGGACTGCCCGCACATTGCCTACAAAATGTGCGGTGCGTCCGCTGTAACTCATTTCCTGCCCCCAATAGATATCCAGCGGAGAATCTTTCTTCAGTGGTTTTCCATCGAGTCCCCTGTTGACGACAAAGCGGATTCGACCACTGCTGGGCACATTGACTTCTCTCTGACCTGCTGTTGCGCTGGCCTTCATCTCCTTCAGATCAATTCGTTGTCCTTCAAAACGATTCTTGGCGTTGACGACGACAGCCGGGTCCCCGAACAGACTGATCTCTGTGTTTTCTCGAAAGCCTCCGTTAGCATGCAACATATTGCCGCTGGCTCTGAAGCTCTGCGATTCTTTTGGGTCCTCCTCGGAGCCGGACTCATTTGAGATCTCAACGTTTCCTTTCAGCCAGACATCTTCAAAACGCGGCGTTGATGATTCAACCATCAGCACAATGGCTTCAGCAGTGTCGGCAGAGAAGTTTGTCCTGCCCGTCGGCGTAGTGTTTGGAGACTCGGTTGTTTGGCTGACAGTGCGTACGGAATCTTGTTCTGGTACGAGGGCCAGTGTCTTCTGGAAGTTGACGGTAAGCCTTTCCTGAACATCTCCATGTACGCCTTGTCCCGACATGGTGACGTTTCCGGAGGCGACAAGTTGGCGAGGAGACAGGTTCGACATGCTCATGCCCTGCATTGAGGATGTCATTTCGGATTGATCGACGGGACCTGCTGCCGGTGATTCCTGAGCCGTCTCGTCCAAAAGCATGTCGATTTTGTCACCACTCAGCGATAAGTCGACGGACAGCTTTCCATTCGACTGACGGCTGGCCTGAACAACTTTGGCGTCGCCTGAAAGAGTGATTCTGGGTTCTACTCCGCGGAGCAGGACCAGCGACTGCTTCCATGCCGCTCCAAAGACCGACTTTTCCTCCGGAATCTTCTCACCAGAAATGCGTGTCGACGGGCCAATTCTGCCTTCGCCTCGGCACTGGATGGACCTCATTTCATTGTTCTCCGTCATGGTCACAACCATGTGGCCTGACGTGAGTTTTGTACCATTCTGATGAACTTCCAGAGGAATCCGGCGCCCGTCGGCTGCGATGGTCCGATCGATCAATTCGAGTCGTTTCTCATGCAGGTGGTAGATCAGCTTCCCCATTTCTGCATAGACATGATCCTGCCGATCCCTGATCGTCCGAAATACGGTCGGTTGCCCTTCCGCAATGATCTTTGATAACTCAAGCTGTGTGGATTTGTCGCCGGCTGCTGCATCACGAATCTTTGGATGAAACATTAAATCCAGGCGAGCACAATGCAGGCGATCCAGCGTTCCATTGGGCATGGGGCGTTCAACAAGAACCTGATTATCCATGTTGACTTTCTGGTCCACGAAGCCATGAAATGTTGCCTGCTTCGTGGGGACGAAGAACTCAAAGCCATTGGCCGCACTAACCGTCATTTGGACGGGCTCACGATCTCGGTCATCATCTATAAAACACAGGTTGCAATGAACCCGACCCAGCAGCCTGATTTTTTGTACGTCGTCGATGGCCGTAAACCCGGACTTCGAAGGATCTTTCGACGCCAGCAAATCAATTTGTGCCCCGGACTCGGCATGACCTGAATGAGTTTCCCAGGCGAACTTGACCGGATGGCTGGTCCAGATCCTCATCGCATCTTCGGAAATATGGAAACCGCTGCCTTCGATGCTTAAACCGTCTGGTCCCGCGATATGCACGTCGCCTGAAAGGAAACCGGAAACAATTTTTCCGAACTTCCCCTGCTGCATATCGATATTCGATGTCGAATTGAGCTGCGCAGAATCCGCAGTGACGGTGATCGGCTTCTTGTTATCTTCCTGCTGCCACAAAAGCGCAACAGGGCTGATGGCGATGGACTGATTATTGTTTTCCAGACCGTAATCATTAAAGAACAACAATCGATCGCCGTCACGAAAAGACGCGTTGGCATTCCGAACCCAGCGATCCTGCTCAAACCATTTGGCAGCATGCCGGCTGAGTTCAAGTTGTTTCTCACGCTCCTGCGATTGCTTCGGTGCTGAGGCCTGCTTTCGTTCCACAACCAGCCATGGTGATGTCAGTCGCGAATAGACCAGATACACGGCGATCAGACCGATGCCAACGAGCACGGTTCGAGGACCACTGGATATTGAGGAACTTGACATGAGTCTTTTCAGCACACAGGGGTTTCGACAACTACGCCGAACGCGAGACTGGCAGGTTTGTATTGATGTCCGAGCTTGCTCGCAGCAGTCGATCAGCACTTTCAACGCGTTGAAGCACATCCGTGATGTCCAGCATTCCGATCGGAATTCGATTCTGATCGATGACCGGAACTTCGCTTAACTTCCGTTCAGACATTAAATGGATCGCCTCCGGAAGCAACACGTCCGGGGTGATGGTAATTGGGCTGGCCGTCATGACCATTCGAATGGGCTGGTCCAGCTGTTCATCCCGACGAGTTTCAAAGAGTCTCGCCAGGTCGCTGTCGGTGAAGATTCCGGTAAGTCGTCCCTCACCATTTGTCAGGATCACCGCTCCTGTGCGACGTCCCGGGTGGCTGTGAGAAATCATGACTTCGCGGACAGTCTCATCTTCTGAGGCAATTCGAAGTTGTTTCCCCGAACGCATCACATCACGAACAGGACACAATTGTCGGCCCAGACTTCCCGCGGGATGAAACTTTGCGAAATCCTGAGAGGTGAAGCCTCGCAACTGGCTCAGAACCAGGGCGATCGCATCGCCGATGGCCAGCATTGCAGTCGTGGAACACGAGGGCGCAAGACTCAGGTTCCCGGCTTCATGATGTTTCCCGAATTGAACAACGACACTGGCGTATCTCGCGAGTGTGTTTTCGGAGTCCCGAGTTACGGCGATCAGTGGTACCCCGAGCTGGCGAATTGATGGGATCAGGCTGATTAACTCTTCAGATTCACCACTGTTGGAGAGTGCAAGAATGAGATCATTCGTCCCGATGCAGCCCAGATCGCCATGGCGAGCTTCCGTCGGGTGCATGAAGTGCGACCGAGTTCCTGTGCTCGCAAACGTGGCCACGATCTTCTGGCCAATGAGGCCGGCTTTGCCCACACCCGTAACGATGATACATCCCCGGCATTCCTGAATAAGCCGAATCGCATCACAAATACAGGGGTCGAGAGACTCTGAGAGTCGAAGCAGCGCATCGGCTTCCTGCCGAATAATCCTCCGCGCTTCTCGCAGCTGATCTACATCTCCAAAGGAAATGACCGCGCGCTGTGTTGTGGTCGGTGGCATGCTGTCTTCCCTGACGAATTCCCCGTGGATCATCCACTTTCCCTGCAGATGATCAACCCGGAATTGTATGGTTGCGATGCCCTTAGCGTCAATTGCGGTTTGAAGTCGGCTCGTGCTCGTAAGTCGTTATTGTGCGGGGGTTTATGTGGCGGCTTTGACGATAGTTCACTTTCTTGCCGTGAGTAAATCCCAGAGAAGCAGACCAACACGGTTCGAGGAATTGTTGGCTACGACCAGACGATCAACAATTCTGCGGATGTGTTGTGGCACAACATGTGGGCCGAACGCGTTCGCTTCGACTGAACGGTGCTGCGACTTAGTGCCCCGTGGTTTTTCCTGCTCGCGTAAACTGAACTGAGCAATGAGGATGTCTGATGATCTTACCGGAGAAGACAGAATTGCCCGGGTTTGTAATGTGTGAGGAGCAGCCGATCCGGATTTCCTGCGGACGTTGAGGTATTCATGAATACGACGTTCAGCATCCTGCCTGCATGTTATTATTCAACACTGTCACCGGCCGCGTCGAGAAGCTCACCGGCGGAACGCAACTCCTGAGCGATGCGTTCACTAAGAGACATCGCCGCAGACCTGGATTCGCCGGGCATTACGGGCCACGTGTAAGTTTCAACTTCCAGATGCGGAGCGTAATCCAGCCGGGCGACTTTGCGCAGGGCAGCGGCAAGATCCGGGCGAGTCGTCTTCAGAGGGCCCAGAGTTTCAGCGAAGATCGGCACATGGAAGTGAACTCGCCAGCTTTCTGCCTGCAGAAATTCATCGGCCGGCGAGCGGCGAATGTCGTCTTCCAGCAGATCAACTCGGGATTTCACACGACCATCTGAAAATCGTGCGTATGTCTGATGCAGATATCGTGGTTCAACAAAGCGACACAGGGCTTCTCGACCTTCCGGGTTGTTGGCCGGATCAATAAGTTCTGCTGCGTTTGTGATATGCACTTTGTTAATGCGAATGCCGGCACGAACAAACTCATCGATCGACTTCTGCACGTCTTCGAACTCAACGGCCTGATGACACACGTCAAAGCAGAGACCGATGTATTCGCGAACCGTGTCTTCGCAGTTTAAAGCATCGGCCTGAGCATAGAGTCGCTTGAAGGCAGGCAGTGTCCATTCACGAGTCCCGGACATTTCGCACATTGGTTCCGGTTCCAGCCCGAGACGAATCCTGCTTCCAGTCGTTTCGTGGATTTCCTTCAGGTGCTTGGCGACACGTATCAGGTGGCTGAAGCATGATGCATGGAAATCCAGTCCACGGGGATTCATGCGACCGCCCAATGGCACCGTCGACAGACTTCCTTCAGCTCCGGCGGGCAACAAGTGCCCCAACAGCGTCGCGCAGTCTTCTGTGTAGGTGACTCGCGCGAGGCTGGTCCAGTCTGGCAGGTAGACTTGTTCCTTCACGCGTTCACTATGAAAATCACCATAGGGAAATGTATTCAGCGTGTAGCAGCAAAGATCATGTTGCCACAACGTCTGAGCGAGAAGCTCAAGTTGTTCCGGTTGCTCTTTCAATTCTTTTACGACGCTGGCAGCCAGCCAGAGTCCTGCAGCCATGGGGAAATCCAGATGTCGCTGTGCGTCGGCAGAATGCTCGCTGATACCATCGATCACTTCCTTTACAGTTCGGCCGGGATGAACGTTGGTGCAATAGCTGAGAGGAAGTGAGGAAAGAGACATTCGGTTGAGTACCCTGTGATGCTGGGTGAGAGATTCTTTACGTATTGCTTGAGAAGGCCTCAGGAAAGGAAACCGGATCGGTGAGTACCTACCCCACGCTCTGAACTCTCACGAGTTCAGCGACTGGAGAATCCAGTTACGGCGTTTTGGGGCCGAATTCCTGATCCAGTCGTGCTCGAATTTCATCGCGCACTCGACGAAATTCGGACATTAATTCTTCTTCAGAACCTGATGCATGAAAAGGATCATCAAACGGCCAGTGCCAGCGTTCCACGGCAGCGGGAAAAGTGGGGCAATTTTCGTTGGCCGTAGAGCAGACGCCAATAACGACATCCGGTGGAGTTCCTTTCGGAGGAAGGAATTCATGGATCGATTTGCTTACTTGTGGTGAGATATCAATTCCAAGTTCCGCCATTACTGTGACAGCTCGCGGATGAACGTATCCCGCAGGTTTGGCTCCAGCAGAGAGCGCCTCGAAGCGATCTCCATAGAAACTTCGGAGTAACCCTTCCGCCATTTGGCTACGGCAGGAATTGCCAGTGCAAAGGAACAGGATTCGTTTTCGTTGCGACACAGAGAAGTCTCCGTATAACATTCAACAGACACGGATGTGTCGACGGAACGACAGATCCTTAACCGGGATAAAGCGAGATGTTTCTTTGTCGCCGGATTCGTGAAAATTCGGTGATTTCATCGGGAATCTCTTCGAATTCTCAGGAATCCGGGTGCGATCAATCCAGGCGACTCGAAGTGGGCCAGTGCGCAGAATACTCAACTTGGATCGAAACACCACCATAGAGATTCACGAACTCATTGAGTTGGAATGCGAGAGAGTCGTTCGCCGCAGTGATTGGGGATTCGGTCCTCTGAGCAGGGCCGGTCTTGTGGAATAGAACAGTTGTGCGTCAATTGCTCAACTTTCCTCGAACACGCAGTTGCGGACAGGACTGTGCGACTGCAGCGGAGGTTCCGTGTCGTTCGATCGAAGTTGTAGAGAACTCAGCAGGTCCAAACCGCTGTGCTCATTGTTGAATTTCTCGCAGGAAAAGGATGTCCATGCGAACTTCATTTTTGATTTTGTCACTGACCGTCCTGACGCTCTTCTCCGGCTGCCATTGCTGTGGGTGGACTGAGAACTACGCGGATGCGATTGATCACGTCGCAGACAAACACGATCTGAAACGCGGCCTTGATGATTGTTATTGTGAAAAGCTGGATGTAAGCCGCTGGTGCATGAACCGTCGTTGTCCGCCATCAAATTGCCAGCAGTGCCGCTAAGTAAGGTGAAACGATTCTGCGACTCAATTCGGCAGGATCCACCGATCGCTTTCTGGTAACTCCCCTGAATATGGACGATCCGGCAGCGGTTCGACTTTGACGAACAGGTTGAGTCTGCGGATCTGCAGAATCGACTCATCGCATGCTCCTGTAATTCCGATTAATCGGTTCGGGGGATTTGTGCGGCGTTTGACTTCCGGGGGGACTCAAACAGCATCGCACGCCAGCAGTTCCTGCAGAGCCATCCAGAGAATCATTGCGCAGTTGCCAAACTGACGACGCGTGGTGATTCGCTGGCGGATGAGGTGCAGGAGCACCAGTTTTCAGGGGGCGTCATGCGTAGAACAACAGTGCTGAAATGGGTCGGCGGTACGCTGCTGAATCACACTGTTCCATGTCGCATCTCAATAAGTCGACTAAGGAAGTCCTGCGGAGTTTCGCAACTCCGTTGTTATCAGATCCTGCTGTTCACGCTGGCGACATTGATGAGCCCGTCAGCGTTTGGTGATCAGCTCGAAGAACTGGCGACGAAAGCTGGTATTCGGATTCTCTCGAAGGGCGAATCATCGTCTGACCTGCAGAAGAAAGCAGTGTCCTCGATTCCGCTCCACGCCATGGCCCCTGCCAGTCGGCAGCGAGCAAAGAAGATTATGGATGACTGCTCGCAGTATCGGCGACTGCCATCACTGCAGTATTCCATTGATGAGCCGATGTACCGCTATCTGTTGCAGCATCCCGATGTTGCGGTCAGTACCTGGCGAGTCATGGGAATCTCACGCTTTGAAATGTGGCAGACGGGGCCATTGGAATACGAAGCAAAAGCCGTCGATGGCTCCGAGGGGATTGCCGACATCCTTTATCAGGATGCCAATCAGATGGTCTTTGTGTGTGAAGGGACGTACCACAATGTGCTGCTGCCGAAACCTCTGGAAGCGTCGGCCCTGATCTGGTTTCGAGCCTCCTACACGCCCGCTGCCGACGGAACGCATACCGTCAACCAGAAGGCGGATGTCTTTGTGAAGTTTCCGTCGTCGGCCTTTTCGGCCGTTGCCAAAATGTTGACGCCAGTCACCAATGGGATGATGGACCGCAATCTGTTCGAAGTCTCTCTGTATAGCAGCATGATGTCGCGAGCCGTTCGCGATGAGCCGGATTGGGTGATTCAGGTGGCCGATCAGATGGAAGGCGTTTTGCCGCAAAGACGTGGAGAGCTGATCGAAGTCGCCCAACGGTCGCGTAAGTTGAACAGGGGGCCGAATGCTCCTGCAGAGAAAGTGACGGCTGTTGATCGCAGCGTGATCATGTCGCCTCAGCTTCTGTTCTTCGACCCACCTAAGGATGGCCCGGTCATGGACAGCTCGACACCTGCGAAACAGGTTAGTCGGCCGGAAGGGAAAGTTGTCCCGGTAAGAACCGCTGAACTTTCCAAAGAGGTGACACCACCCAGGGAACAGGTAAAGCCGTCCGAAAAGTAAAAAGTGATCGCAGTCCGATGATGAGTCAGCACTGCAACCCGCGAGCCCCCGGCTGGATCGACCGCAACCGATCCAGTCGGGTGCGGCTCATTCGGGATCGGGGGATTTGGTCAACCATTCCGGTTTCCTGAGTGGTCAGGCTGTCGATCCGGCGAGCCACGGGATTTCACCGCTTTTGACGGGAATTCCGCTCCCTGGTTCTTCACATCGTGAACCGTCCGTTGACAGCAATCTGCTGGTCTCAGACGCGCTGCATGCCTCGCCAATACTTTTTGAAGTTGCGCATTCTCAGCCTCGGAGGGTCGACAAATCCATTGCCGGTGGCGTGACGGTCTGTTGATTTAATACCAACCCGAAGCGCCAGCGAGGCAAAACACGCAGAATTCCTCGCTGGCGCTTCGGGTTAGTAGGCGATTCTCTTCAGAGTCTCGACTAAATCAACAGCCCCTCTCGCAACCGGCAGAGGATATGCCGGGGGTTCCAGCCCTGTTGAAAACGCGCAACTTCAAAACTGATACTTCGGGTTATGATGAAATCAGCAGTCTGTTTGTGCCGGTTGGTGGATCGGCGAAAAAATGGTGAATCCCGGCGGGTGGCTGTAGTCGAGGATTCTCTTTGCGACTGCCTGGGTGTTACGGGTATGCTGGGACAACTTTTCCTGATCTCCTCACGTGCTGTTTCAGAACTTGAGTTTCGCGAAGGATGGGAATTTCTGCCCGTCCTGATCCGGTCGGGCATGAATGTCCGACCAGCCCGTCATGGTTTGAAAACGCACTCGGTTGAATCGTCGTATCGAGGCCTCCTATGTCTGTTGTTTCCCGTCAGCTGTATTTTCGCTTTATCGCGGGCCTGACATTCACCCTCTTCACAGGCATGTGCGTAGCAACGGCCGTTGCGGAGAAGATCGACAAACTTGACGGCGCGGGAGTCATTGAGTTTTTCGGGACGATCCACCTTCAGGAAGGCAACCACCCAATCATCGATCTGGGCGATGCACATGGGTTGCACGAGGCGAACGAGGTCGCCATCTTCCGCGCGGAAGACATGCACTTTCGCCCGCTTGGCTCATTCCGAATTGAAGAGAGTTTTGCCACACACTCGATTCCGGAAGTACCCTCCGGAGTGGAATTGCGAGACGGTGACAGAGTTGTTTACGTGAAAACACTGAGTCAGCTGGGTACGGGAGATGGTTTTCGCGAATCATTTCTGCGTCAGCAATTGATTAAAACCGCTGAGCGGAATTCTTATTCGACCTTTCGACAGCAGGATGAAGCCGACACTCTGCAGCGTTATGTTTCTCGACAGCCGCGATGGGTGAGAGACCGTAAGCATTTCGCAGGCCGTATGCGTTCGCCTTCCGTCTCAGTTCAGGCTGCGGATGATATGACAGCAGTGCTGAGTCAGGTGCAGCTTTTGCAACACTACCAGTCCCTTGGCATTTCCATTGACAGAAATATCGGCAGCAACTGGCTCACTGTGATCAGGGCTTTGAGACCGGCTCCGGAAGTTGTGTTTGGCGAGCCGCGATACAACAAACCGAAGTCAAATGAAGAAACCCCTGCTGCGAAACCTGTCGAACCCAATCAGGATCCGATTGACGTTGTGGAACGCCGAGCAGAACGCTTTCGTCGCGAAGCCAACAGCATCCTGTTCACACGGGCGGAGGAAGAACGAAATCTGGCTGTGATCGTTTTGGCTGCTCTTTACGTTGAAAAGCCCAGCAACGAAGGCCAGTGGATTATTGATCAGGTCCGCGCCAGCCAATTCCCATCGCTGGCTGTCAATGAACAGTTTATTGACGACCTACAGAAGATTCTGAAGCGTGTTCGCACAAGTGAACAGGGGTAATGGCCATTTATGATCGCCAACAAATAAAACAGGACCTTTATGCCACGACGGCATAAAGGTCCTGTTTATTTCAGCTGCTGAGAATTCAGGGTCAGACCTATTTCTTCTCCACCGGATTCTTCTGAGCAGGAACCAGGCGAACATAATCGATTGCGACCATGTAGGCTTTCACGGCTTCCGGATTGGCTCCGACGATCTCGAACGTGATTCGGTGATTGCCAGCTGCCAGTTCGTTCATTCCGAATGACAACACGCCCGTGGTAATGACTTCCGGATTATTAAACATGTCGAGTCCGGGGTCGAGGACCTTGTCGTCGACAGAGATCTTCGCGACACCGTAATCTCGTGCTCGAGTCAGTACAATTTCGATGTCGTACGTGCCAGCCTTTTCGACCGGAACTTCAACACTCAATTTGTCACCTGGTTTTGCCCCCGTCCACCACAAGTGGTCATTGCCGCTCCAGCGATCCGCCTTGAATCCGCTCATGTTCTGACTGGCAGCCGTCCCGCCAGTCTTCTCGACGATTTTCATCGATTCCCCCTCAATCGCGCCGGCGACTTTCCCGGTCTTCGCGTCAATCGGCGCGGCTGGCCCGCTGAGCACAACTTGTGACGGGGAACCAAGATAGGCAATCAGGTCTCGAACTTCGTCTTTGGTCAGAGTTTCCAGTTGCCGCTCGGGCATCATAGACACGTTCGAAAGGGTTCGTTCTTCGATCTCGGATTTCGGGACAACGACCTTATCATTGATTGTCTGAATTGTCAGAGCACTATCCGTCTCCTGTTTCAGCAATCCCTGAACGACCTGCCCGTTCTGAAGAGCCACTACAGTTACCTGATAATCACGTCCCACAACAGCACTGGGGTCGAGAATGTTCTCAAGGATGTAGTCGAGGTTTGCTCGATTCGAACCGGTAATGTCAGGCCCGATCTGGCCACCGGTCCCAAACAAACGATGACAGTTCTGACATGTTTTCGAATAGACGCGTCGACCGTTTCCGAGGTTGGCTCTCGCCAGCACACGCGGACCAAGTTCCTTTTTCAGAGCGATTGCCTGAGCTTTGCGATCCGCTGAGGATTCTCGAATCTCGCCCCAGTGCTTTTTCAACATTTCATTCAAAGCAGAATCGTTGAAAGTCACAATCTGGCGCACATGAAATGCGTGCAGATCGCTGCTGGGGACAGAGCCTTCTGCAATTCGGCTTAGCAGCAGTTTGGTCCATACCGGACGCGAAACAAGTGTGCTGATCACATCCGTTTTCAGTTCGTTCGGAAACCTGCCATATCGTTCCAGCAGCAACGTCGGCGTTGAATCATCTCCCAATGTGGCCAGAGCTCGCACGGCCGCTGCCTGCAAGTCAGCATTTCCCAGCACCGCTTCAGACTGCATAACGTCAATGGCAGCTTTGTCCTGGCCCTTGACGAGCACACTCAAGGCCTGCTGTCGTCGAGCGAGTTTCTGATTGGCGTCACCCAGCAATGAACGCATCGGAGGAAAGACTCGCTGGTCGCCGAACAGGACTGCCAGCTGATTCGCTCGGTCGACGATATCCTGTTGATCGCTCTTCAAAAGTGAATCATAAGTGGATTCCCACGACTCCGGCATCGGGATATCAACTCTCCCTTCAAACGACTCCATCATCTGGGTCAGAATCTCACGCTGCAATTCCACGTTTTTCGTGCCTCCCAAGGCTGCGACAACGGCTGGCAACGTTTCATTTGTCGCTGAGGCTCGCCGCAGAATGAAGGAACGCAGCAGCGGAATCTTCGTCTGCAGAGCCAGCTGAATTGCTCGTTGCGAATCTTCAGCGACCAGCGGTTCCGTGCCGTACCAGATCATCAACGGCAGGTTGTGATCGTCAACGTCTTCCTCGCGAGCTGCCAATGCCGTTGCGATACCCCAGCGTGACGCATTCGGCAGGCGTTGAAGTGCGGAAGAAAGATACAGACGCACCACGGCCGACGAATCGTCGGCTGCCATTTCTTCCAACCGTTTGACGATGGTGTCAGAAGCTGTTTTGTCTTCGAGTTCAAACTGAATAGCCCACGCCCGGATATACTCTTCCTTTTCTGACAGCAGCATTCGAATTAAGGGCTCTGTCAGGGCATCGCATGCATGCAGAGTCCACAGACAACGCAGCCGTGACTCGACCGCAAGGGATGAATCGAATGCCAGCTTCGTGATTGCTGCCTTTGCGGTTTCCGAAAGGCCTCTCTCCATCAGCATCTTTCGCGCCATGCGAGTATGCCATTCGTTACGATGGTTGTGTGCGGCGATCAATTCCGAATCCGACCATTCTTTGGCGTTCACACTGACCGACTTTGGTGTTCCATGAGAGATCCGATAAATGCGTCCGCTGGTGCGATCCCAGATTTCCGGATTTGTCCGATGGCACGCGTTCTTGTCGTACCAGTCGATCAAACAGACGCTGCCATCGGGGCCGTATCGCAGATTGATGCCGCGAAAATAGTGATCGTTCGCCAGCATCAGATCTTTGCCATGATGGCCGACAAACCCAGAGGTCCCTGCTTCAGGTTCGAGGATATCGCAGTTGATGCGATTGCCGTGGACGTTGTTGAAGAAAATCTGATTGCGATATTCATCCGGCCAGTTGTCGCCCAGATAAATCATGGCACCGCAGTGAGCATGTCCGCCACCGGCATCCAATGTTGCACCGGCCGCTTTCGGTTCGTGGCCCCACCACGCAGAGTCCGCAAGGTTGCCAACATAATGCTGATGGTCGGCAATCGTTTTGATGTCATCATAGGTGTGTGGATTGAAATGCTGGCCGCCCTGTCGATGGTAGCGAGCTCCCTGGATCACATGCCACAAATGCGGAATCACGCACGCCGTGATAAATGCCTGACCTTTATCATTAAAGTCCACACCCCACGGATTGCTGGTTCCGTTCATGAAGGCTTCAAAGATGTCCTTCTTCGGATGGTAGCGCCAGACGGCGGCGTTCAGAGGAAGTCGCTGCTCATCAGAGTCACCTGGCTTGCCGACTTTGGAATGCGTGAATACTCCGTGGCAGCCGTAGAGCCATCCGTCCGGCCCCCAGATAAACGCGTTCAGGGTTTCGTGAGTATCGTGCCAGCCAAATCCGTCGCGGAGCACAATTGCGCCTGGAGGAACGTCTTTGGGGAACTGCAAAGCAGGTCCTGCCTGCCGGGCAGGACTTCGCGACTCGTCGCGACCATTCCTCAGTGACGTTGCGACAAATTCGTTCACTTCTTTGGTATCAGCGCTGCTACCAGAAGTTTGCCCGGGGGCGACAGTCCTCTCCGGCGGAGAGGACCCACCCAACACAGTCTCCTCCGGCAGAGAGGACCTGCTGTCGGCTACGGATTTTTCTTCGTCCGGAACATCATCACCATCACGATCAGGGATGAACATCAGATACGGTGCGGCTCCGACGTATACACCGCCGAAGCCGACTTCAAGACCGCTGACCAGATTCAGACCTTCGATGAAGACTTTAGAGGAATCAAAAACGCCGTCCCCTGTGGTGTCTTCAAAGATCACGATCTTGTCCTTGCCTTCACCTTCCGGGGCTCGCAGAGGATAAGTATGAGCCTCAGCGACCCACAGTCGACCTTTGTGATCGAAACACATCGCGATGGGCTGATGGACCATTGGTTCCCCGGCTGCCAGCTGAACTTTAAAGCCAGCCGGAACTGTCATCTGTTTTGCGGCCGCTTCCGGGGAAAGCCCTTCCGCCATCTCCTTGCGTTTCTGCGGCTGAGCCTGCAGGAACTCTTCTTCCGAGACGGACTTCGTCGCATGCATCAGGACGTTGGCCCCCTTCATGCCGCCGCACACAATATCGATGAGACCGTCCTTGTTGAGGTCGTCCACGACTAATCCGCGACCGATGCCCGCTTCGCCATCGGCGAGATGCGGTACAAAATCAATGGCACTATCCTCGCCGCGTTTCAGTTCGAACCAATAGACGACAGCACCGGCATCCCACAGCGGACTCTGTGTGTGATGAGACCAATACGTCTTGCCCGTCACGAGATCCAACAGCCCATCGCCATTCATGTCGGCCAGTTGAACCGCATGCAGTTCAGTGAACAGCAGACCGTATGGGCTTTGATCTTTGGTTTCGCCCATTAACAGATGCTTCTCGAACGTCGTGTCTCCGTTGGCATCGATTCCGGTGTTCTCGTACCACGCCAGACCGAAGTCATGAGCACTCAACGCGGTCACGATGTCATTGTCTTTGTCACCATCGATATCATAAGCAAACATATCCGCGCCAGCTCGCGCGAATGGATGCTTGCGAAACTTCCAGATCCCTTCGACGGCTCCTTCGGCGGGTTGTTCCATCCAGCCGTCGGTTGCGATCATGTCCATGCGTCCGTCGCTGTTGATATCGCCGACACCCAGGCCATGACCAAACGGAGTTGGAGCGATCTTTTCGGAGATTGAAATAAATCCCCATGCTCCCAGCGGTTTGTCTTTCTCCGGGAGATAAAAACCGTAGTGTCCCTGGCGTGTACAAACCAGCTCGGGAGTTCCGTCACCAGTAATGTCCGCAAACTGCGGCGCTTCATTGCTGACAGAGTCTGCGACCAGCAGCTTTTCCCAGAGTCCGTTCAGGCCGTCTTTGCCCGGATTGCGATAGACGAAGCCCGGAGTCCCGGGAAATCCGACGACCAGGATGTCGTTCCATCCATCTTTGTCAAAGTCATAAATCCAGTTGAAAAAGTTGTCTGCATAGCCTTCACGTTTTTGAGGAACCGCAGGATAAATTTCGTTTTTCCGGCTGAAGTCAGGGCCGGCATACCAATGTGGTCCGTAGACCACGTCCTTGACACCGTCGCCATTAACGTCACCGGAAGAAATTCCCTCCGAATAATAAACGTCCGATAACTGCTGACGAGTAAATGAGTGCAGCTGAAGGTCTGCCGCCGAGACGACTGCGTGAGTCGACAGCAACAACATCGCGAACACGACCAGACGCGTTTTCAGAAACTGAGACATAAGACCGATCCGGGATTCATCGTGGTGGGGAAAAACCAAGGGATGACTTCCCAATGCGGGAAACCATCCGGCAGGCTGAACGTATGCTGCCACATCGCAACGTTTTTGGCCAGGGAGGAGGGATTGTGCCGATTGCAACGAAGTTCGATGTTTCCAAAACGCCACATTCTGGGGGTTCTTACGTTTCTGCAGCCGGACACTCGGCAACCGGCGCCGCTCATTCCGGAATTCACTCGACCATGTTTACGGGTCTTGACCTATGGTGAACAGGGTTGAGAAATTCAGACCGCGTCTCCACGAAAGTCGGAACTCGGAAAATGACAGTGATGTTAAGTCCGCAAAGCTCCATCAGACCAGTGTCCATCGACGAATCATTCGGCGGTGAGTCATTCGATGGGCCACTGCGCGATGAAAGACCATCCAAACCGGCTGCCAGTCAAAAAAATGCCCTGAAGCTGACGTGGGGCCAGGTGACGTGTCCCGCCACCGTTGTCGCTGTTGGTTTGTTTGTAACCGCTGTCTGTTCAAAGGCCGTTCAGGTTGGCCTCGTCGATCCTCAAACAACGCTCATGTTCCTGCAATATCATTCGACGACGATGGTCGTCGCGTTTGGGTTTGCAATCTTTGGGTGTGCTATCAATCGACAGCTCGGCAAAGAAACTCCGAAGGGCGATCATCTGGGCCCATACAAGCTGATCAAGCTCATCGGTCAGGGGGGAATGGGGGAAGTTTACCTGGCCGAACATGAGCTGTTGAAGCGTCGTTGCGCTGTGAAGGTGATCCGAAGCGACAAGGCCGCCAACCGCAAAATGCTGGCACGCTTCGAACGGGAAGTGAAGGCAACGGCGCAGTTGACTCACTGGAACACCGTTCAAGTCTACGATTACGGTCGCACGTCCAATGGCACGTTCTACTATTCCATGGAGTATCTTCAGGGCCTGAACCTGCGACAACTGGTCGAAGATCATGGTCCTCTTCCGCCTGGTCGAGTCATCTTTATTCTGCGCCAACTTTGTGGCGCGCTGCATGAAGCCGCAACTTTCGGGTTGGTCCATCGCGACATCAAGCCCAGCAATATTTTTCTGACAGAACGCGGTCAGATGTTCGATGTCGCCAAACTTCTGGATTTTGGCCTGGTGCGTCCGGCCTCGTTCGGCACTTGCCCGATTCGAAACGTCAGCAAGCAGCTTCAGGGTTCACCAAGATTCATGTGTCCCGAACAGGCTCAGGGACAGAAACCTGACTGTCGAGGCGACTTGTATTCTTTGGCCTGCGTGGCTTACTTTCTGCTGGCTGGCAGAACCCCGTTTGAAGATGAGAATCCCGTCTTCCTTGTGGTGGCTCACACAACCACGCCGGCACCAACATTTGAAGAGATCGGTGTTACGGTTCCCGGTGACCTGGCAGACATCATTATGACCTGCCTCAGGAAAAAGCCGGAGGAGCGTATTCAGTCACCTCGTGACCTTCTGGAAGCGCTTGATCGTTGCGAAAGTGCTCGGGATTGGTCCTGGAGCAAGGCCGAACACTGGTGGTTTGATCATCCCGAGGAGACTCACCATCAGCCCGGAGAAAACGACGGAGCAAGCACGAAGTCGTCTCCAACAGACTCGGCGATTGGCAGTGACCCGGATGTCACTTTCGTTTGTGCTGGCGAAAGCCAGGGACGTGATGATAGTCAATCATAGTCACCGTCGTACCAGTCACGCCGCCGCGATCCCGTGATCACTCGCCCGTCTTTTCGAGTTCAACAAGGATTCCGCCGAGCTTGAGCAACTCGTGGAATCGAGTGAACCAGTGAACCTTCCCCCAGCGGAGTCCGATCGACTCTGCCGCAACTTTGAGTTCTTCGCGGTTAAACGTTCGACACTTCCACGTGTGGCTGGTCATCAGGCCGGAGAAAGAGTCTTCGGTGGCCAGAAGAAGAATCGTGCCGCCGGGACGTAGAACACGAGCGAACTCACGAAGCCCGTCTTTTGGGTCCGGGAGATACTCCAGGACGTAGCCGCACGTCACGCAGTCAAACGAACAATCGCGGAACGGCAACGCTCGCATATCAGCCGCGACGAAAACGGGCCGATCAGAATTCAGGCGTTCGCGCGCCCGTCGCAGCATTTCCCAGGACAAATCGAAGCCAACGATCTCTGTATCTGGACGACTTGTGGCCAGCAGGTGGCGAATAATTTGCCCCGCCCCCGAACCAACATCCAGGATGCGTGAAAAACGCCGAGCATCGAAGCGACCGGAATGAAACAGCTTTCCCATCAGTGGTTCGTGCAGAGAAATAATGCTGCTGAACTTCAGGGCGGCGCCTCGCGGACCGTCATACAAACGTCGCACGGACTTTTGATAAGTTCCAAACGGCTGTCGGCGAATTCCCCGAAATTCCCCCAGACGCCTTAATCGCTCACGCGCCTTCTTTTGAAGGCTAAGAACTCGTTTTCTCACG
This sequence comes from Planctomycetaceae bacterium, assembly GCA_046349735.1. GTDB lineage: Bacteria > Planctomycetota > Planctomycetia > Planctomycetales > Planctomycetaceae > SXXK01. The sequence goes on along the minus strand of JAXMBU010000003.1, from coordinate 203,001 downwards.
GCGTACAACATCCCTGAACGGACGATTTGGCTTTCAATTCACGCTTCGGTCACTGGGTGAGTTGTGGGAAAGATCATGCCCCGGAGTGCCGACGAAGAATTCTTGCTGAACGGAACAGCAAATTCATCCCTCAACGACATTTGGGATCGTGAAAACCCATGAAATCAACGGACCTCAGGTGACGGACGGATATCGAACCAAAAGCGGTCCGGAATTGCAATCCGTGACAACAGCGTTGGTAAATTCTTTTCACAGCCTCGAATTCGAGGCGCGGAATTGACAGGTGGCATTTCTCCAATCCTTAACAACTCCGAGGGTATCTGACAGGGAAACTTGAGATTTGTCCGGAATCCCGCCATTATTCGCGAACCCAATGGTGTCCTTTCCAGACTTCGTCAGTCAGACGAGTTCCTTTGGCATTAAATCACATCAGTCTGTCGGGTTTTCGATGACTATTCCCCAAACCAAAGGACCGCGTCAGTGAGCAGCCGCGATCGTGCCAACGACGCAGTCCTCCGGGTGCTGTTCGTCTGTACGGGAAATACCTGTCGGAGTCCGATGGCTGAGACCATTTTTCGGCAACTGGTTGCTGAAAAACTGTCGTGTCGGGACTGGGAATTGCGAGAGCGTCGAATTGATGTCTTTTCCGCTGGCATTGCAGCGGGAGAAAGTGACCCGGCGACCAGAGAAGCGATTGTTGTCATGCAGGAATGCGGCCTTGATATGCCGCAGCACCTGAGTCAGCAGTTTAATGAACATGTTGGAGAATTCGCTGGTGCTGGCTTTGACGAAGGCAGCATCGACGTGTTCTTTGGCGAGAACCGGGCCGGATCTGGCGGACGAGTCAGGCTGCTGTCTCAGGTGACTGAAGGGACGTCGTGATCCATCTTAACAGTGTACAGATGAAGTACATCGTCTGCGGCTCGAATCAGTGATGATGTTGGCGTCGGGTCGATGAGATTATTTAAGCGGTCACCGTCATGAAGATGCGGCAACGTGGCCGATGGGGCATTCAGGCGGCTTCGACCAATAACTGCTAATCTGGACTGGCAAGATTCGAGCTTTGAACCGCTGAAATCTCAAACGTCATTTCACCCGGAACCTATACCACGCGATCTCGAAAGTCTCGACCGGGAAGGGTGATGCGGTGCTGATCCTGGACAGAATGGGGATGTACTATCACCGCGAAACAGTGGACACCGAAGTACAAAACCTGCGCACATATCCCGATAATCGCAACATGGTAAAAACCGATTACCTGGCGATTTCGGAACGTGATCTGCCTGTCCGCAGATCGCTCCGGTATTCAATTGGCAGATCAGGTGATCCGGATCAAAGCGCAGGGAACACCGGCGCAGGAAGGTCGTCGCGACGTCGATCTGGGAAGATTGCTGAGCTGGAACGTGAAATTGCCAACTGCCTTTGCCACAAAGAACATCTCAACCCGCCGGAATCACGGTGAGTTGCCTGTTAGATTACCTGCGGTTGCGATCATAGTCCTGGCTGGCCAACGTTTCCGATCGAAATTTGAAACGGTCCCAACGGAAATTGGTACCGCGAACGAAATCAACACTCACTGATGCTGGATTAATCACAACCCGATGCGTCAGTTTTGAGTTCCGCATTGCAGGACCGGAGGGTCGACATATCCAATGCCGGTGGCGTGAGCCACCGGTATGCTGTTTCTCTCGAACTCTGAGAACCGGAGAACCGACACAAAGAACGGATGTCGGCCCTTCAGGCCCTGAGTCGCAGTGTTTTTGCAGTCCGGTGGCTCACGCCACCGGCGGGATGTGCCGGGCTTCCAGCCCCTAACTGAAACGCCGCTTCAAAAAGCGTAAGCGAGGGATGTTGTGGGCTATACGACGGCATCTTGATCCCACCTCTACTGAAGTTTCGGGTTGTGAAAACTCATTTGAATCAACAACCTGCGTGGCAGAGTCTACTGTCTTTGTAGTCGACTCGCTGCATTCCTGTCTTGATCCGGTAACTCCTGATGAATCCCGAACAACTGCGGCTTCGCGAAAACTCATGAATGGGTTGCTGTGGAGGGTGATGTGGCCACCGTGGGGATTTCTGACTTCGCTGTCAAACTGCTCACCGACATTGTCTTCCTGGCGCTTGCCAGCGGGGTAGCGCGGGGACATGTCGGTGAATCCATGGGCGAAATCAAGCGTTAAGGCCGTCAGCGACGTTTACGCCCCCGGCGTATCCGGCGAGATCCTGGAAGTGAACGAGAAGCTGCCGGATAATCTGGGTTGCTGAACGACAGTGTGAGAAAGCGTGGATCACTGCCATTCCGGATGTCGAAGCCAGAGCAGCTGAACCAGCTGATGAGTTATTCTGATTACCAGAAACATTGCGAGAACGACGCACACTAGTTGTCACACAAAGTACGCCACCGGGTTTATCCAGGTGGAACCAGGCCTTTGCACGACTTCGATTCCGGTTTGTTGTTTGCGGTGTGGTGCAAAAGCCCGTAAACCACCGGGGTAAACCCGGTGGGGAAAGTGGAGCCGGGAAAACCGGACGCTGTCGCGTTCCGGCTGATTCAATCACCAGACTGCTGACAGCCCAATCTTATGGCCTATCTCTTCGATACACCGGACCAGCGTCAGAAAATGTTTGCAGCGATCGGCATCCAGTCGATTGACGAACTCTTTGCTCAGATCCCCGTCGAGCTGCAACTGAAACGTGAACTGAATCTGCCTCAGCCAGTTTCTGAACTGGCTTTGCAGCAGGAGATGGAAGAACGCCTTGGTCTGGATCGCCCATCGGCCAGAACATGTTTTCTGGGAGGTGGAGTTTACGATCATTTTATTCCCGCTGTTGCCGGGTAATCACATCGCGAGAGAATTCTCACGCAACAACGCTGTAACCTTACCAGGCAAAGCCAGCCAGGGAACTCTGCAGGCGTTGCCCGAGTATCGAACATTCTGCTGGCTATGACGCTGGTCAGCTGGCACCAGCGCATTGCCGAAGGCGACGCCATCCGGTGAGCATGGCTGCTGGCATTATGCGATTAACGGGCGGCCTCGGGGATTTTTTCTCGCTGGTACTACGCTGGAACATATTCTGGACTTCTGACGCGCTTATGGCTGGGACGGAAACGTTGAGTTCTCTGCGTGGGGTGCTGACGGCGCCGATTCCTATCGCAAAACTGATCGATGCGGAAACGACGCTCTTGTGATTCAGCAGCCGAACTTTTTTGGCTGTCTGGAAGATGTCATGGCGTTGACAAAGTTGCTCATGGCGCAGCCGTTATCGATTCTGGCCTTTGATGCCGTAATTACCTGGGTTGTTAAAGAAAGCCTGCTGACTACGGGGTCGATATTGCCGTCATGAAGGAGCAGCCGCTGGAACGCCATTACGGTTTCTGGTGGACCGCTGCTGGGGATTTTCACGTGGAACCGAAATGAGTATGTTCGGAAGATGCCCAGTTCGATTGATTGGCAAGACTGTCGATCGTAAAGGCAAAGATTGCTTCGCTCTTAACCTGCAGGCTCGCGAGCAGCATATTCGCCGCGACAAAGCGATAATAACATCTGTACAGAATCAGGGTTTGCTGGCTCTTCAGACAACAGTCTTCAACGTTTCTGCGTTGAATCCCGCGTGGTCTGCGACAGATGGCGACTCTGAGCCATCAAAAGGCTCGCTATGCCGCCGAAGTCTGACAAAGATTCCTGGCGTAAAGCTGAAGTTCCCGCAGGCATTTTCCGTAGGTTCTGGCTGGAATGACATCGCCCCGCCGCAGAAGTTCTGGTCACGCTTGTCCGACAAAGACAATGTCGGGCCGGATCTGATCCGATTCGGAATTCAGAATGTCTCCAACGCACAGAACTGTTTCCTCGTGGCGCTGACGGAAAAACGAACTCGCATCGAAATCGATGCGTTAGCAAAAGCTCTGGCAGACGTGTTGCAACGGTCGTAGCCAGTCGTGACACCTCGGACCGAATTGTCGCCAGTTCGGCGACATCGGGCCGTGAATTCCGCACCAACTCTTATTTTCAGAATCAGCCAATACTCAGGCAGATCACCATGCGAAATCAAACCGCGACTCAGTTGCTCTTCGAAATGTCACACGCCGGACGCGGCACTGTGGTGTTTCCGGAAAGCGATGTTCCCGATGTGAATTCCATTCCGGCTCTGGAAGATAGATTTCTGGCGAAGGAAAACCTGCCGTTGCCGGAAATTGCCGAGCCTGACGTGGTGCGACATTTCGTCAACCTCTCTACTCTGAACATGAGTGTTGATTCGCACTTTTATCCGCTCGGCAGTTGTACGATGAAGTACAACCCCAAGCGGCACGAGCGACTGGCTCGCCTTCCGCAGGCTGCTGAGAATAGTCATCCTTATCGGCCTGAATCGCAGATTCAGGGACTGTCAGTGTTCTGTACGAAATGCGGGCGATGCTGTGGAGATCTCCGGCCATGCCGGGCATTTCTCTTCACCCCGCTGCGGGCGCTGGGGTGAATTTACTGCGTTGCTGACGGCGACCGCGTACTTCAAGGACAAAGGTGAAAAGCGAACTCGCGTTTTGTTCCCATCAAGCGGCTCATGGAACCGGAAATCGGCAAGTGCGGCGTTGGCGGGGTTTGAATGCGTTCAACTGCCGGGTGGTCGCGATGGGTTTGTTGATCTGGAAGAACTTAAATCTCAGCTGGATGAACGCACCGCTTTGTATTTATAGTAACGACCCCCAATACGCTGGGATTGTTTGAACGTGACATCGCCAACGTCGCGAAGCTGTTGCACGATGTTGGTGGTCTCGTTTATATCGACGGTGCCAACATGAACGCGATTCTCGGGAAGACTCGCCCGGGCGACTTTGGCGGCGACATGATGCACTACAACGTGCACAAGACATTCACCGGTCCTCACGGTGCTGGTGGCCCGGGATCCGGGCCGATTGCTGTCCGCGATTTCCTCGCCCCTTCCTGCCAGCACCGGTCGTGACTTTTGATCAGTCCACCAATCGCTACTCGCTGTCAGAACCTCCGAAGTCGATTGGTCAGGTGCAGACATTTTTTGGCAACGTCGGCATCCTGCTTCGCGGTTATTTTTATATTCGAACACTGGGAGGAAAGGGACTGCGAGAAGCCTCTGAGAATGCCGTACTCAATGCCAATTATTTGCTAAGCCAGGTTCAGGATTTTCTCGATGTGCCGCATGGCAACCGCTGCATGCATGAGTTTGTTGCGAGTGCTCGCCGGATCAAGGCTGACACCGGCGTGACGACAATGGACATCGCCAAACGTCTGCTGGACTATGGATTCCATGCCCCAACAGTTTATTTTCCGCTGGTTGTGGAAGAGGCCATGATGATGGAGCCAACCGAAACAGAATCGCTGCAGACTCTGGACGCCTTTGCCACGGCCTTATGAACCATTTGCAATGAAGCACCGGAACTTGTGAAGGGGCTCCTCACAGTACAGCCGTCTGTCGTCCGGATGAAGTCAATGCCGCTCGCAAACCGGTCCTCTGCTGGTCAGCAGCGCCGAATTGTGATAAGTCACGGAAACGATGAACGCTGTTGGGGAATAGTCCCGAAATAACTTCCGTAGCTGAAGTCGTGAGACTTCAGTCCAAACTCTCATGAGTTCGGCTACGACGGGAACTTATTTCGGGAACGTTCCTAAAGGCAGATCACTGCAGCTGAGTATCTCCCCAGAGCTGATCCGCGATTCGAAACGGCGGAGCATCCGGCAGTTCAGCGGTAATCTGCGGCGGTAACTTCAGGAACCGGAGTTTTGCCGGGGTCGCGTAGCACTTCTGCTTCAACCAGAGTCGCGTAAGCTCAGGCACAGCAATAACCCCATCGCTATCCCGTTGGGAAGTGCGTCGGTCCCGAAGAATTTCATCGCGGAAACGCTGTCTGCAGACTTGGCAGGTTCTTTTCGCGCCGTCCCGCATTGAACGCTTGTACATTTCATCCAGTACCAGGTGTGACAGAAATCCAAGCCCGGTTCCGATCGCCATCAGGATGCGAACTTTCATGTCGCTGGAATGATAGGCCAGGAATGTGACTTCCGACGCGATGATCAGTGCCGGGATACTGTGAAACATGCCGCGATGAACCGTCCAGTTTCGACAATAGAAACGCGCCCCCGTAGCGGACAATTCCATACGACAACATTCCAAACAGCACCGCTCGATCACCATGCATTCCGATCGCGTGGACATTACGCGAGAATAATTGGTGCGATCGCTGCGGTGACACCAAGAGTTTCTCGGTGTTTCCGCTTTCGGAATCCAGGTCGGGCAACATACCGGCCACCCAGGTCAGAATTGCGGCGATGCCGGCCTGAGCAAAGTTGTATCCAAACATGAATACCGCAGCGCAGCCGTAGGCGACGCCCAGTATGCCGCTTACGCTCACATGTTCGCGATACCCAGCCATCCGGAGTTCCTTCTCCTGTCTACCGTGTCTGTATGATCTGACTTTGTCCGGTTTGTCGGGCCGTCGTATTGTCAGTTTCATGTGTCGGGATGGTAAGAGCAGGTGCCGGGAATTCTGAGGACTCAAAGACTGCTAAAAACGTGAACCTGCGGATTTTGCCGAACGGACCGACAGTTGCGCTGTGAGCGGTACGGCGGCAACCGTACGTTATCTTTCAATCTTTGTGACGACAGCCACCGGTGGCTGCTCATCGTTTCCGTTCACTAAATCCATGCCAGTTCATCCCCGGTTTAAGGTTGTTGCCGCCATCGCTCATGAATCTCGGATGTGATATCGCTAGTGCAAGGCTTACTCTCAACCACCGACGTAAAGTCGGTATAGCGAAGAACTCTTCGCTGACCGCAGAACCTATACCAGACACGCCTTTCCGCAACGCCCACTCAGCCGACATCAACACGACAGCAGCAGCAGCACAAACCGGATACTCCCACAGGCTAAGCTGTTCCTGGCGTGCAAGTGTCGAACCAGGCCAGACCATTCTCAGCCCAGCTGGCGACGCGTTCCTCGGGGTGCTGCTCCTGGAGTCAGCATTTCGCGCCACTCGCCACGGCAATTTCGCGCAGTAACGAGAAATCTGCCACTGGATTATCCAGTTCAGGGTCGCGGGCATTCACATGAAAACGAAGTCACCGCAATGCCTGCCAGTGCTTCGCCGTTACGACTGGCTTGAAGCACGAGCCCGGTAATCACCGGGCTCCAGTGTCTTATCAAAATCCGCGAGACTCATTCCCACTCCAGATCGAACCGACAGACTATGCCTTGCCTGCTGGATCCGTCACAGCACCGACATCAAAATCCGCATCTGTGATCGGGTTCTTCTGTTGATCACGAATTCAAGCAGAGAGTTCTGTTGCCTGTCCCGGTGTCAGGTCTCTCGGACGCCACGATCAGACTGGCTGCTCATCATCGATTTCCTTTCGAGTCAGCCAGAGCACGATCTGTCGCCAGAACCGGGGTAATGCTCTTCATGTATCCGCTGGTATACCATCGCCATGTTTCATCACCTGCAAAGGCAAGGATTCGCGATGTGCCAGCTTCCTGGCCAATCAACAGCGGAAAACCCTGATCAGAAACAGCCAGCACCTGCGCCAGAATTGTTGCGAGGAGTCAGCACGTTCGCCCACGGCAGAGGCGGCCTTCAGGCCCACCGTGCACTGGAATTCTGGTCAGGCAGAAACAATCTGCAAAACATAATGCGACTGGCTGTCACGAGATGGCAGCATTTGCTGTGGTTGAGTCAGCTGTTGGTTCTGCGGAGGAAGTTCGACGGGAAACAACGGAGCCAGTACGGTTTGCCCCAGCCACAGAGACGGAATTCTGCTGACCGCTTCCGGTCATCATCAGGCCAGCACCCTGATTGCAGGCTCTGAGGATTCCGTTGAGTTGTTCGGGGGTAAAGCATTCGCGGGCACGTCGCCAGCCAGTGTATGCGTCATAGTTGCCAGGCTGGAAGAATTCGTCCGGGATGCGATTTTCGCCGTCAGGACACCGGACAAAATTCGTCCGGTAGTCCAGCTGAATTCGAGTACTGTCGTTGATTTCTCAGAATCCACCTTTGCTCAGGTCTTGCGGAATCAAAATGGCGACGAACTCGAATCCCTCCGCGACGAACACGAATGATGGTCTCCACGCGATTGTTTGTTCTGCGCGAACTGCCTGGGCAATCGGTTCGGCTTCGACGGCAATCTTGATGTCTCCAAATTGCTGTGGAGTAATCTGCAGCTGAACAGTCTGTTCCTCCGACGATTCTTTTGGTGTCACCGTAACAAGTGACTTTTCAGTCGCGGTCATTGGCACTGCTTCCATTGGCCCGCTCTGTCCATCCTGAAGTCCATTGCGGTTTTCCTGAAAGACTCGCAACGTGACCTGCTGTCCCTGAGCACCTGCGGCCTTGAGCCGAACTCGAATCATCAGCACGTTGCCGGAAAACTTCACGCGACAAATCGAGCTCATCAGGGGTACCAGATCAAGGCTGGCATCGGACGCTTCGGTGCTGCCGAATCCAGCAGGAAGGAGGAAATATGGCTCTCTGTTGTCGGCCGTAGAGTCTTGCAACCTGAACTGGATCGACGTTCATGGCTCCGGAGGCCGCCTGACGCCCGTCACCTAAAAACAGCACCGCAGGAACTCGACTGCGTCCCATTTCTGATGCGGCATCTTCGAGAACTTTTCCGATCACCGTAAATTTTCTTCCATCGAGTTGTTCGGCGGGGGCCTGGCCTGTTCTCCGGCGACATCTGCTGCATAGTCGCGATAGACGATTTCCGCTTTTTTGCCGATCTCATCAAGACTTGGCTGAATTGCTTTCAGAGTTTTCAGCAGAGCCTGCCGTCGAGTCTCTCCGCCAGCGGCATCTTCTGTTTGCATGCTGCTACTGGCATCCGTCATGACATACAGGATGGCCTCCGATTTGTCATCGCGTTCAAAGACAGCGATTGGCCTCAGGAGCAACAGACTGATGACAAAAACGATGGCAAGTCGCAGGCCGATCAGAATTCGCTGCCATCCAGTAGTCAGATGTTTAATCCGTCGCGGATAACCCAGCCACGTGACGAAGACAGCATTGTGTAATGGCCAGCAATGTGAGCATCGAGACCATACGGGTTCAGGAATGAACGGACATACTTCTTCAATGACGGTGATGTGACACAAGAAAGCTGACCTGCTTTAGGAACAGGCCCGAAATAACCTCCGTAGCTGAAGTCATGAGACTTCAATCCAGGCTCTCACGAGTTCGGCTACGACGGAGCATTTCAGAGACTGTTCCTTAGTTATCGCTGCTGACTGTCAGATGATTAATGGATGCCGGAGTCGTGACCATCAGGATGTAAAAGTTGATGTCACACTGATGCTTCGGAAACGCAGCGAGGCTGGTCGTGAGTATACAGACTGTCGGTTCGGTTGCGTGCCGAATCCAGGAAGGCAATCTCCGAAATCAAAGCAATCCCGGAGATTTTGATCAGGATTTTTTTGACAAGGACGCTTCCGCATCATCGCGGCAGAGAGATTGGTGAAGGGATCGTTTTGCGGTAGTGGTAGAAGCTCGGAGAATCATCAGAGCAACGGGCTTATGGATCTGCCACCGATTCTGAGCGATTCCGGTGTCCAATCCTTTATTCATCCCCAGCCGAATTTTCGCATGCAAAACCTTAAGCCGGATAATGAGAGTTCGGAAAAAATTGCCGTCGGTCTGTTAGTTGGATTTCGGCTGAAATGTTTAACTGGTTCGGGCAAAGGAGTGGCTGCCTTTCCTGCAGAGAAAGCCGGAAAAAGACGGCTCCTGAAGGAGCCTTCGGCAGTGGCGGATGCGTTTCGGCGACGTAAGCGTTCCGCCCCGACGCTGTCATGGTCCTTGGTGGTTGATATGAGCCTGAGCTGGGGCGGCTCTGAAGCAATTCGCGTCGCCCGCAATCTGAACGCTCGGTGAATTCTCCTGATACAGGCTGGAGAAAACCGGGATTTCATTTCTATAAACACCGCAGACCACAATTCTTTCCAAACATGTTGATCTGGTACTTCTACGCTCTGTTGAGGAACAACAAAACTCATGGCTGAATGGCTCGAACCACCCGCAAAGGCCCCCGCTTTTTCCCTGAAGTCCACTGATGGTTCCACTGTCAAATTGTCGGACCTGAAAGGCAAGCCCGTCGTGCTGTACTTTTATCCGAAAGATGACACTCCCGGGTGTACGAAGGAAGCCTGTGCATTTCGTGATCGTCAATCCGAGATTGCAGAGTTGGGGGCGGTTGTGCTTGGTGTCAGCCCGGACGATGTGGCAAGCCACAAGAAGTTCTCAGTGAAATTCAGCCTGAATTTTCCGCTGCTGGCCGATTCCGATCATAAGCTGGCGGAGAAATTTGGCGCATGGCGCGAAAAAAACATGTACGGCAAAGTTTCGATGGGAGTTCAGAGATCGACCTTCCTGATCGATGCTGAGGGCAGGATCGCAAAGGTCTGGAAAAAAGTCTCCGTCGATGGCCATGATGAGCAGGTGATCGAAGCTCTGAAAGAACTGGCGTCCTGAACTGACATGAAGATTGAACTCGGGGCCGTGATGAAGAACTCACTTCGCCGGCCCTTCGTATTGACGTCTTGATTCCTGAGTCGTTGGTTTAGAATTGTTTGTTCAGACATCATCAATATGCACACCCGGGGGCATTGGGGGCAGATCAATGATTTCGGCTTCTCGTGTTTCCGTGTCATAGATAGCGACAGTCGGCTTTCGGAACATCCAGCCGCCAACCTCTCCCGGGTTCAGAAACATTCTCCCGTTTCGATCTTTCACACAGCTCGGTCGATGAGTATGCGCGAAGATCACGACGTCGGCTTCTCCGAGACAGTCGCGCATGGCATCAAGATGGTGAGCCATCAGAAAGCGAACGCCATCGCGTGATTTCCAGCACATGGGGGGATAGCCCAGCGTACCGACGATCTTCATGCCTCCTGCAATGCCGGTCTGATTTCCGTCGTTATCACCGTAGCAGGCAATGACCGGGCAAGTCAGTTTTCGCATGCAGGGTACGACCAGCGGCGAAACAAAGTCACCGGCGAGCAAAACGGCGTTGCATTGCATGGAGTTGAACAGTCGAATTGCATGCCGCAGATTATCCACGTTGTCGTGAATGTCGGCCAGAATACCAATCTTCATAGTGGTCTGCTATTTCTCGCTCGGAGCATTGCCGGATGGTGGCTCAGTGGATGCAGGATTGTCTGTTGCAGGCGCAGCGGGATCCGCTGGCTTCTGGGAGTCTGCCGCCGGCGTTTCAGTCTTCGACTCCGCTGGATTTGCCTGATCAGAAGCCGGCGTGTCGGCCGCAGGCTTCTCTGCTGCTGGCTCTGCAGTTGCTGATTCCTGCGGTTTGTCAGGCGAAGCAGACTTCTCCGGGGCAGGTGTTGCTGCTGGAGCAGCGGCAGAACCAAGTCGCATCAGCAACCATTGGGCTCGGGCTCGATCAGGACTCTTGTCGACCGCTGCTTCTTTCAGAGCAGACGCCGCACCGTTCAGATCACCCAGGATCATCAAGGCTTCGGCTTCATTGATCAGCGACGCATAGAACGACTTTTCATCGGGATATTGACGACGATAGCTTCTTAGTGTCGCGACCGCAGCACTCATGTCGTTACGAGACACCTGACTCATTGAAGTCCAGTACAACGTGTCGCCCACAGCGCTTCGCTGAACATCGAGGATCGTTTTGGGGAGCACGAACGGGACAACTGCGGCCTTCTTGTCGTCGATTGGAATCTCCAGTTCAATTTTTTCCTGCATGCAGGCGATTCGAATCTGCTGCAGGTCCTGAATCATTTCAATATCAAAGCTACCCATGATTTGTCGGACCCGAGTGGTAAGCAGCCGACGTGATGGTTTTCCGAAGAGGTCATCGCTGCGTTCAAGGAGCTTTTCGAGGGCCAGCATTTTGGCCTCCATCTTTTTCTCCAGTGTCAGCTCAGCCTCATTGACACTAGGGTCTGCCAACAAATTGCCCACGTTGAGCGATTCTCTTTCGAACGGGCTGTCAAGCGGTCGCATCAGTAACGTGTAAGCCTGCTTCTGTTGTTCGTTGAGAGCCGCGGCTGTCGCGATACGCTGTTCCGGAACTCCCCACACCTTCAATGCTTCCGGCTGCCAGATCGCTCCCACAACCGCACAGAGTCGTTCTTTCAGTGGGCGAATCTCACTGGTGCCCCCCACCAGTTCCTCATAGAGGTTGGCCGAGTCTGTCGCCTCCAGGCGTTCCTGCAGGATCAGCATTCGAGGGGAAAATGCGGCCGGGTGGCACACAACAAAGGCGGAGCCCGTCTTCCATCGATCCAGATTCGAGATGGATTCAAGTCCAGCAGGGGCCGTGACAATCGCACTTGAGTCATTGGCTTGCGGGACAGCAGTTCCTCGCAGGGGATCAAACAGCAGCAGTCGATCCTCGACAACCACTCCGATCAGCAGATCGGCGGCCAAAGCGATGTCGGCAGAATTCGGATCCCCGGGAGTTGCGGCCTGCAACACAACTGAGTCCAGTGACCGCTGACGGAGGGCTTCCGCAAACGCCCAGATGCGATCGTCTACTGTGCCCATACCGGTCAGCATGGCCTCGTAAAGACCGACTGGAATTCGAGTTGAGTCTGCGGGAAGGAGCGACATGTTCCGCATCAAATGGCGGAACAAGGCGACAACGCGTTCCTGCTCACTGGCTTTACCGGCAGCGTTGAGAGAATCAGCCTGTTTCCAGAGTGATTCTGTCAGTTCCTTCATCAGCAAGCAGTCACGGATATAGACGATATCATTTTCCGTGTACCGTACCGCAGTCGCGGTGCGTAAGGCCGAAGGGGATAACTGGACAGAGTTCTGTTCGCTGATTTTGATCTTTTCCACATCGCTTTCAGCACTGGACGCCAGCCACGAATTGAGCGAGTTGACGACCATCTCGCGGCGAGTTTGAGTCGCCATCGTTTCTGGTCGAATTCTCTGTATCGCGGAGCTTAGCTTTCGTCTCGACTCTTCTGCAGTGTTCAACTGTTGCTGAGCGGGATCTTCGACCTTCACCGGCGCCGGAGCCTCTCCGCATCCTGTCAAACCACTTGCCAGCAGCAGTGTACTGAGCAGACCGGAGGCAACGCGGAATCGGCGATTAGTGCGGCAGGGATTAGCCCGCAGAAAATGACTCAGAAACAAGGAGCACCTCGAAGCATTCAGGACAACGACAGCACATCACAACATAAGGAATACCGACAAGCAACGATCACGAATCAGGACGATTAGTGCTCAAAAGCCAGCACGGTTTCACGAAGAATCGTTAATTGTTTTAACATGGATTCCAGACGATCCAGCACAACCATATTTGGTCCATCACTTAATCCTTTGTCCGGATCAGGGTGGGTTTCCATAAAGACCGCATCACATCCGACGGCGACAGCAGCGCGAGCGAGCACGGAAACCATCTCACGCTGACCGCCTGTCGTGGCTCCTCCTGGCAACTGTACACTGTGAGTCGCATCATAAACGACCGGCACACCGAAAGATTTCATGATGGGGACACAGCGGAAATCATTGACCAGCCGGCCGTAACCAAACGTAGAACCTCGCTCCGACAGCATGACACTATTTAGACCCCGGGCTCGACACTTCTTTACGGCGTGAATTGTATCTTCGGGGGCAACAAACTGCGGTTTCTTGACGTTCACGCAGATATTTCTGGCAACCGCCGCGTCAGCCGCTGCCACAATCAGGTCTGTCTGTCGTGCAAGGAAGGCGGGAATCTGGAGAATCGAGCAGACTTCCGCACATGGTGACGCCTGGGAGGCCTCGTGAATGTCCGTCGTGGTCGGCAGCCCCGTTTTCCGGCGAACCAACTCCAGCATTCGGAGTCCTTCTTCCAGACCAGGTCCACGATAGCTATCCACGCTGGTGCGATTGGCTTTGTCAAAACTGGATTTAAAGACAATCTGAAGATTCAGTCGATCTCGTAGTTCCGCTAATCGTCCGGCGACTTGCAGAACCAAATTTTCCGACTCCATGACGCAGGGACCCAGGATAAACAGCAATGGCTGATCGTCACCAACCTTGTAGTTTTCAATGGAAACAAGATTCTTCGTCACAAAATCGCCTTCCGGGGTGGCTGCTCAGGTGACGCGAGCCCAAAAGGCCATTTTGCGTCTGGATTAAGCAGTGTACCGAGTCCACGAAATCCGCATAATCGATCTGTAATCTCTTTTTCATTTGCGACTAGAAGCGACCAAACGGTCGAATCGACTTGCGAAATGGCACTTCACGGTTAAACTTCCCCTCCCACGGCCGTTCTTCAGAACAGGTTGTGGTCGCGGTTCGGCTTGATGCCGTCCGTGAGCACGGATTGAATCCAGGCACTCGTAGCTCAATTGGATAGAGCATCGGTCTACGGAACCGAAGGTTAATGGTTCGAACCCATTCGAGTGCACTTTTTCTGCCACTGATGGCGGCGACGGTTACATTCGTTCATTTGACGAACGGGGGTGGGTCGTGGCTGAGACTGTTTCGACGGCGTGCCCGCATTGCGATGCGAAGCTCAAGGTAAAGCCCGAAAAGATCGGTGGCATCGCTCATTGTCCCAACTGCCAGCGGCTCATTTGTCTGCAAGTTGGCGTCTCTCAGCCCGCAAACCCATCAGAGCGGCCCTCTGGCAATTCAGAGCTCCTGGCCACGGAGCAGCAGAAGGAGTTGGCTCGGTCTCTTGGCTGCAAATTTCATGATGGCATCACCCGCTATGACATTGCGGAGCTGATTGAAATCGCCGAAGAAAATCAGAGAGCTGCACAATGGGCTGCCGTGCAATCCCGGCCTGTGATGCCGCCCGTGGCGACGGAGAATATCTCAGAAGATCCTCGCATCTCAGAAGATCCTCGCATCTCAGAAGCAACGCCTCGCCAGATTGTCGACAGCCTTGATGATCGTGGCAAATGCGCTGTACTGATCACTGTTCCGATCGATCGCATTCAGTCCTTCAACAATATGGAGGAGCTGCGGACGCGTGGTTCAAGCGAAGCGATGTCGACCGAGGACACCGCTCATTTCCTGATGAGTGTCGCCACTAACCTCTATAAACATCTGGGATTGCAGACAACCGGGACGTGAGCTGAACTCATGGCCGCGCACCTCCGCCGGATGCACCCTGTTTGCTGCATCATGAGAGCGTCTGCTGCTGAAGAAACGCTGCCTTTCGGAATGTCATTTCGCAGTACCCGCTTACGCCCCGTGAAAGGCGGGTCATTCACAGTTGAACTCGGGCCAGATAGATACAGGTCTTCTCCTCATGCGAGGAATAGTAGCTGATCCATAACTGGTCTTTATGGAGAACCATGCCCGCGTAGCTGGTGTCACCTCCGGATGGAAGGGCGAGGCATTCGGTCAGCGTACCATTCACTGGATCCACCCAGGACAGGGATGTTCGAGTCTTTGGCTCATGCAGACGCGTGCAGGCAAGAATTCGGCCATCTGGAGGCTGAATCATATTTGGCCCCCCAATGCGGTGTCCCACATCTTGCCAATGCCACTCGGTAAATGGTGACTTCGATGTTCCCAGGAGTCCATTTTTTGCACCGGTCTCGCAGCGTAACAGACACAGTGCGGACCCATCCTTCAAGAACAGGATGTGATCTTCACCGACACCATTCGGCACGTTAACCTTGTTGATGAGTGGAGCAAACGAGGCTCCGTCACGGCTTTCGTAAAGACGAAGTGTTCGTTTGGTGCGGTCCCGATCTGTGTCGTATCCCATCGTGTATGCGGTGTCGCCGTGCCATTGAATTCTCCAGAGCCAGAAACCGGGATCACCAATGCGTCGGCCGCTGTCCCATGTTTGACCTTTGTCAGAAGAAAACCAAACCATGGAGTGATACCGAATCGCCTCGTCAGCCTGCATCCCGGCTCCATTCAGCATGAATCGGCCGTCTGGTGCTATGCATAGCTTGGCATCTCGCAGATCAAAGTCCGGATTGGAAATGAGAGCGAGCGACGTCCATGTTTTGCCATCGCGCGAAGTGATGACGCGTAACGCTCCGTCTGGTGACACATGTTTGCTGCCTTCTCGAAAAACGCAGTACCATTGGCCTTCGTGATACAGCAGATCAGTGAACGCATTATGGGGTGCCTGATCCCAAATTCGCTGGACGTCGATCAGCCGGATCGATGCTGAGGAGCCTGGCTTTTGATGGTTGGCTCCGGCCTGTTCAGCAGGCTTCTCGTCTGCCACTGCCGTGACGCAGCAGAAGACGCACAGACAAATCCGCAGATGAAACATGCAGGCACTCCTCACTCTTCGAGAATAGGGCCGGTTGAGAACGCTACCAGGGCCGGTTAAGGAATAGTCCCGGATAACTTCCATAGATGAAGTCGTGAGATTCCATTCCGAACTCTCACGAGTTCGGCTACCACGAGAACTTACTTCGGGACCGTTCCTAAACAGTTTCAAACCGCATCTCCTGTTCAAAACCGGTCTCGTCCCATACTGTAACCAGAAGTGAACCCGTTCGGCAGCAGGCTGACGGCTTTTCTTTTCCCACCCGTTCCTGCAATGAGATCTCGCACTATGAAAATCGTTTCGCTCCTTCGGACTCGCACCTCGATGGTGTTCCGTGCAACGATGATACACCTCTTGATGCTATCAACCGCTGTCGCAACAGCTCAGGATCATCCGGATCGAGTTGCTCAACAGGGTGTTCCGCAGGGCAAAGTCACATCAGGGCAATTCGCAGAGAGCCAGATTTTTCCAGGTACACGCAGAGAGTACAGCGTCTATGTTCCGGCTCAGTATCGTGATGATCAGCCCGCCAATCTGATGGTGTTCATGGACGGTGCGGGGTACTCCAAACTTGACGGAGCTTTTCGAGTCCCCATCGTGTTTGACAATCTGATTCACCAGAAGGCCATGCCTGTAACGATCGCCGTGTTCGTCAACCCGGGCACGATTCCAGCGACGAAACCCGGAGCTGCCGATCGCAGCAATCGTTCGTTCGAATACGATTCGATGGGCGATCGTTATTCCAAATTCCTGATCGATGAATTCCTTCCCGTTGCGTTGAAGGGATTGAATGTATCCACCGATCCGGCAAACCGCGCTGTAAGTGGCATCTCATCCGGAGGTATCTGTGCCTTTACGGTCGCCTGGGAACGTCCCGACCAATTCGGCAAGGTTTTGAGCCATATCGGAAGCTACACGAATATCCGCGGTGGCTGGGCTTACCCAGGTCTGGTGCGAAAAACAAAAGACAAGCCAAAACCCATCAAGGTTTATCTGCAGGAAGGAAAAGACGACGTCAACAACCTGCATGGCAACTGGCCGCTGGGCAATCAGGACCTCGCTGCGGCCCTGCAGTTTGCGGGTTACAAATATAAGCTGGTGATGACTGATGGTGGCCACAGCGGCAAATGGGCCGGAGAAATTCTGCCGGATGCTCTTCGCTGGCTTTGGGACGAAAACGCAGAGTCCACTCATGTTCCGATTATGGAAACAAAACCGGAATGGATGCCACATCCGGATGCGGTGGTACAGGAGGGCGTTCCTCAGGGAAAAGTCGAAGAGATGACTCCATGGGAATCCAAAGTTTTCGAAGGCACGACTCGCAAATGGGCCATCTATGTGCCGGCTCAGTATCAGGCCGACCAGCCAGCTGCTCTGATGATTTTTCAGGACGGCGAAGGAATGCGAAACGTGAAAGGACGCTGGAGAGTTCCCGTAGTCTTTGACAACCTGATTGCCCGCGGCGACATGCCTCCAACGATTGCTGTCTTTATCAATCCCGGCCACGACAAGTCAAAGCCGATGAAGGACAACAAGGCGTCCAATCGCAGTTTTGAATACGATGGTCTCGGTGATCGTTACGCACGCTTCCTGCTCGAAGAGATCATTCCGGAAGTCAAAAAGCGTTACAACGTTTCCGACGATCCGGACATGCGAGCCATCGGTGGATCCAGCTCAGGAGCCATTTGTGCGTTCACCGTGGCCTGGGAACGCACCGATGCGTTTCGGAAGGTTTATTCCAGTGTCGGCAGCTTCACAAATCTGCGAGGTGGCAACGTCTACCCGTCTCTTGTCAGAAAGACAGAGCCAAAGCCAATTCGAGTTTACATGGCTGACACCAGCGGCGACATCGACAATCCGTTCGGCAGCTGGCCATGGTCCAATCAACTGATGGCGTCGGCTCTGAAGTACATGGGTTACGATGTGCGATTCGATTGGGCGGAAGGATACGCTCACAATGCAGACTTCGGAGGAGCACATTTCCCGGAAGCTATGAAATGGCTGTGGAGAAAAGAAAAACATCAGCCTGTCCTTGATACCAAAGGCGATCTCGGTGGCGACTTGACGTTGTTGAAGCTGCTCATTCCGGATCAGTCGTGGGAACCAGTGGCTGACGGGCTCGGCTTTGCAGATGCGTTGTGTACAGATGCCGAAGGCAATCTGTTCTTCTGCGATATGAAAGCCCCGGCCATCTATCGCATCAGTGCGGCGGATGGTTCACGCTCGGAGATTGCAAAGGAATCGGTCAGCGGTCTTGAGTTCGGCCCGGATGGATTATTGTATGCCTGCCAGGGATCTCAAAAGCGTGTCATCTCCATCGACCTGAAGTCGGGAGAAGTTAAGGCCATCGCCAGCAATGTGGCTCCCAATGATCTGGCCATTACAAGCGATGGCTTCCTGTTCTTCACGGAAACCGGCGCTCAGCAGGTGACTCGAATCAATCTGAAAACAGGTGAAGTCTCCGCAGCCGATGTGGGAATCAGCCGGCCAAATGGTATCGCGGTTTCCAATGACGGTGGGACGCTGGCCGTGTCCGATTACGGCGGCGAGTTCACCTGGATGTTCCGAATCAACGCCGACGGTTCGCTCGATGCCAAAA
This sequence comes from Planctomycetaceae bacterium, assembly GCA_046349735.1. GTDB lineage: Bacteria > Planctomycetota > Planctomycetia > Planctomycetales > Planctomycetaceae > SXXK01. Next base: position 184,172 of record JAXMBU010000003.1, on the reverse strand, counting down.
TGCCGACGATGCCGATGTGTCTTGCCATTGATCCCAAAGGCGAGTTCCGTTTCAACGAAGCTCCTCCTTATCTCACCGCTTCAAAGGGAGACGGAATGTCTGTCGATGCGGCCGGACGCTGGTACGTTACCAGTTCTCTCGGTGTGCAGATTTTTGATCCGACCGGACGCCCTTGCGGAGTTCTGCCGACCGTCGACAAAGCTCAACCACTGACGACGTGTATTCTTGCAGGGACAGATTTCAATACGCTGTACGTGGCCAACGGCACCAGGCTGTTTAAGCGGAAGCTGACCGTGAAGTGAAGTTGAGAACAAAGAGGGCTTGATCAATTGCTGTGAGCGGAACGGCGTTAGCCGCCGGTGTTGGTTTTTATTTGTGCCGACAGTCACCGGTGGCTAGGGCCATTCCGCTCACTTTTGTTCTCAATTCGAAGCCGGACAGCTTCTGGAAATCAGCGGCGGCCTCGAGGAATCCTCAACATGCGCGCAAAACCCCCGAAAACATGTCTAAACAACTATTGTCTGGACGTTTTTGGAATTTGTGTCTACCATAACGGAAGCCCGGCGTTCCTTCGTCCCCCACATTTCTCCGCAGAACACCCGGCGAGCCTGTTTTTCAAACTGACGAACTCGGGAATCGAGCGGTGAGTAACGTACCGAACCTTACGACTGAGAAGCGTCTCGCCAATCCGGGACAGGTGACGTCGGTTTACGTTCTCCTGTTCATCGTCGCGATACTGCTCTTCTTCGCAATTCGATTTTACGGAGAAAGTCTGACGAGTTCGTCGGCCGTTACTGCTGCGATCTCAGCCTCCTCCGACAAGTCGGCCGCTGCCGACAAGCCAGCGGCGTTGCTCCCGCAGGTCCTTCTCGCGCTGATCACCATTATCACGACGGCGAGAATTCTGGGAGCGATGTGTTTGAAGTGTGGTCAGCCGCGAGTCATCGGGGAGGTGTGCGCGGGAATTGCTCTGGGGCCGTCGCTGTTGGGGCGAGTCGCTCCGGATGTGATGACGTCGTTGTTTCCAGCAACTGTGTCTCCAATCCTGGGGATCCTCGCGCAGATCGGCGTCATTCTTTATATGTTCCTGATCGGTCTTGAGCTCAACTCGGGACTTCTGAAATCCCGCGCTCATGTGACGGTGGCGATTTCTCACGCCAGCATTGTGGCTCCGTTTCTTCTGGGATCATTTCTGGCTCTGTTCGTTTTCGAAAAATATGCCCCGGCCGGAGTTACCTTCACCAGCTTTGCCATGTTTCTTGGCGTGGCGATGTCGATCACAGCATTTCCAATTTTGGCCAGAATTCTGAAGGACATGAATCTGAACCAGACGGATCTGGGTGTGATCGCAGTCAGTTGTGCCGCAGCCGATGACGTGACCGCATGGTGTCTGCTGGCCTTCGTTGTGGGAGTCACTCAGGCCGACCTTTACGGCGCGATTGCTACCATTCTTCTGACTGGTGGTTACATCGCACTGATGTTTCGACTGGGACGACCAATACTGAATCGATTGTTCCCCGAATCGAATGAATCCGAATTGCCCGTCGGAGCGACTGCATGGGTTCTGATTGCGGTCCTGACTTCCGCTCTGATTACCGAGATGATCGGGATTCATGCCATCTTCGGCGCATTTCTTCTGGGGGCGGTAATTCCGCATGACAGTTTGCTGGCCAGATCATTCCGACAGAAACTCGATGACGTGGTTTCAATTCTGTTGCTGCCAGCGTTCTTCGCTTACACCGGAACTCGAACAGAAATCGGCCTGCTATCCGGGTGGCAGGACTGGAGTTTTTGTCTGCTGATCATTGTCGTCGCGACGCTCGGAAAATTTGGAGGCACCGTTGTGGCCTCGAGGTTCGCAGGGCTGGACATGCGAACCGCCGCATCCCTCGGAATCCTGATGAATACTCGTGGCCTGATGGAACTTGTGGTGCTGAACATTGGTCTGGACCTTGGTGTGATTTCTCCCACACTGTTCGCCATGATGGTTCTGATGGCCCTCGCAACAACAGTGGCCACAACACCGATTCTGCGAAGATTGCTGCCGACGACGTCATCCGCGTCGGCGTCCAACTGACCGACGCGGCCGGTTTCAGTCGCAGATGGTGATCAGAGGATGAGGTTTCATGGCAAAAACCCCGCCATCACCACCGCGGACGTTTTTTTGCTCTCAAATGCCATAACTCATGGAGCCCTTTGGACTGCTTGCAGCCCGCTGCAGCTTTCTGTCGTCAGCAGCCTGCTGCTGAGCTTTCGCAAGGATGTTACCAACACAGGCTATAACGGGATCAGTTGCGTATCGCAGATGCCATGCACCTCTGACAATCGCTGCGATCAGCAGACCGGCCAGGGAAACACAACCGTGAAGACAACGAGAGAAATGAGTAGCCTTCATTGTCTGCCCGCCCCCTGAGTTGAGGGCTGGAATCACACAATACGTGAGACCAGATCCGGGGAAGCCAATCCTTACTTTTTCTGCTTCTCAGACCACTCTCGTGATGCCGTAATAAAAGTTGTAAGCCGCTTGTAGATTGCACCATAGTGTCGAAACGGATCAATTTCAGGAAACTGAGTCGCGAAGTAATCCGGAGAAGGGCAGCGGACTTCGTAAGTCATGTTTCGAATGCCAATCCGTACGATGGCAGTTGGCATATCTGTAATCTCCGGAACTGCTCCCTGTGCCTTCATTTGTTCGATCAACGCTCCCAGACTCTCTGTCGTCAGATCGTAATAGTGGTGCTCATTGACCACGAACTCAAGAAAAGCTTTGAGGTTCTCCGGAGTCAAATGGCGGATCACCTGAGGATGTTTTCCAAACGGGTCGGTGATGACAGCACGTCCGTTGGCGTAGATTACGAGTTCCGGTTCTTTGCTTTTTCGCGGTGGCGTGTATCCACCGACGGAGTCGAGCACGATGATTGCAATGTCAGGATCAGCGGGCAGTTCAATGGATGCGGGGGTCTTTGACGCCGTTGCAGAGGGCGTCACGGGATTCGACGCCGGTTCCATCACGACCTCCGATGTCTCTGTCGTCGCGTCTTTGACCTCCGCAATGGATTCGGTCTGTGGTGGAATAATGCCGCCGAGCCCCAACTGCTGCCATTGCTGGTTTTCGTCAGTCATCTCGACGAGTTCAAAGCGATCAAACCCATTCGCGTCACCTTCGGCACGAATTCCGGCCTGTATCTTTAATCCATTTCCATGACCAGTTCGCGATGTCACTTGTACGACGCCGTCAATGTTGATGACGGTCGTTCGCGAATCATGATATTCGATTGCCAGGTGATGCCCGGAAAACTGGGTGATGAATTCCTCAGTCAACAATAGACGTGGTGATTGCTCATCGGAGCACTTGAATTTGCATCGACCATGTCTCAGCAAGACGCCACTCTCCAGTAGCAGGACCTCAGAGCCTTTATCGAGACATACCTCGTCCTGGTTTGCAAGTTGAAGTACGACGGGATGATCACTTCCAGTCTGCAAGCGGGTCCCCACAAGAATTTTTGCCTCCGCATCCACCGGGGACCACTCCGCCTGATCATCGCTTCTCATTCGCACGTCAATGGTCTGTTGTGAAACGATTTGTGCGGCAACGACTGGTGCGGCCTTGACTTCGCTCAACGGTTCCGACGGGGTTGGCTGAGGCACCTGGAATTCGGCCTTGATCTGCAACTCTCGGGCCCCGAGCGCCGTGGACGAACCGGCGATGACATTGATTCCGGATCGTTTCGCATTCGGCGGAACGTTGATGGTCAGTTCAAATCTCTGTGGTGACTGCAGAGAACCTCCGACGGCGGCATCAGGCAGTCGCAGTTCCTTTCTTTCGTCATCGACCCACAGAACAACTGAGAGTCTTGAGTTTTCAGGATTGCGACTTGAAAACTCCCCCTGAATCCGGAGTGTATCGCCGGAAGTCCTTCCCTTCAGGATCCTTGTTCGTGTCACATCCTGTAAGTCGTTTGAGTCATCGATACTCGCTCCCGTAATGCCATAAGTGAGCTGCATTCCGGAATACGGCGTAGAAGGAAACTGATCCTGGCTGAATCCCGATTGAGTTCCCGCGAAGAGGCACAGCCATATCAGAGTGGAGATATATCGCGTTGAAAGATAAGGCATCCTGGCGACCTCTATTTGCTTTTGGGTTTGGGAGTCGTACCGGTCCCTTTTGTTTTCGAATTTGGGGGCTCCGCCTTGAGTTTTGCTGTCCATTTTCCGGACGCATGCACGAACCCTGCTTCTGTTTCTCCTTCGATCGTCGACGGAACTTCAACGGCGATATAGGCCTTGAAAGTGCCTGATACCAAATCGGCTCCAGTCAGCCGACCGGAAAAACTCATCTCCAGTTTCCTGATTCCAGGCTGATTAAAGTCATAGCTTTCAACTTTATTCAGTAACACTTCGTGCTTTTCAGGGATGAACTCACCACTCATTTTCGTAAACACAGAGCCTTCATCCGCGGCGGGAGTTGTGACATACATGGTTGCAACGGCTCTGTTGATGATCAATTTGCATTTGACTTCATTGATCAACTGCGCTTTCGTCATATCCAGTTCCGTGGATTCGCCCTTGTCATTGACCAGTCGAACGGCATCCAGCTGCAGTGTCCCTTCATAGGTGCCGCCGGCATCACGTCCTTCGACGACGATATCGATCGTCTGAGTCACTGTTGAGCGGTCATCCAATGAGAGAGAGCCTTTCTGGCCTTGGACTTTCGAGACGAAGTGACGAGTCAGCTCTACAGTGTAAAAACCAGGCTCATCAAATTCGAAGATGCATCGTTCCTGAGATTTGGTCACCTTTCCCCCCTCTGACCACGTATAGAAGTAATCCACGCTTGGAATCTCACCCGTCAGGTCTGTCCCAATCTTTTTCATTCGATTCATAATCGTCGCAATTTGCCGGCCATCGGTTACGGAAACGCGTGCCGTGGCCTTCCCCGTCTTTGGATCGATCCCCAGCGGCAGAGGAGAATAGCTGAGAAGCACCGGAGCATTCGCCAGTTCATCTCGCAAAGCGAGGTACTCGTTAACGAGTCGGTCCCGACGCGCGTTCCAGATCGCGACGATCACAGGGTAACATTTGTCGAATTTTGCCCGAGCGATCGCCTCATCAACCGCTTTTGTCTCGATACCCAATTCGCGTGCTGATGCCTCGGTTGCTCGCGCCATAACAAATGACCGGATCTTTTCTTCCGCCTTAAACTCTTCGAAAAGCTGGTCGTGCGTGTAGCTTCGTCCTTCCGCTTCGAAAGCGCCGCCGGAGAAGATCCCAGCCATCAGATCTTCACAGGACTGCCGGTTTCCAACCAGCGAAGCGCCCGCATCTTTGGCGGCCTCCAACGACATTTGCGTGATCTGAGCAAGTGCACCAATAAACAGCGGGTCAATTGCGAATCCCAAAGCGGCAATGGCTTTCGCGTAATCGTCCTCGCCGAGAGCGATTCCCATTTCCCGGGCCGCGATCGCGGCCATGATGGCATCCATCAGCTTGTCGATCGGAACTTTGGCACTCAGCTCCAGAATCTTTCTCCCCAAATCGTCTCCGCCCTGAATTGCCCCCAGAATTGCGCGCAATGCAGCCTTTTGTGTTGCAGAGGATCCTTCCACCCTGGCAAGGATGGCAGACTCCATTGACGCTCTTTGCAGCGCCTGTGTCACTCGTTCACTCAGGATGTTCAGAGACGACGGGCTTGATCTGAGCTGTGAGGCCAGTGTTCGCATCTCTGACTGCCAGGTCCCGTCGGCTGCAACTCCGATGAGTGCTCGTGACTTGCTGAGATCGCGTTCGACCCGTTCCAGATACTTTCCGAGCGACTTGGCGTCATTCGATTCGATGCACTCCGCAGCATGTTCAATCCACTGGCGTGCGGTGTTGGCCATTCCGGTCGACGAAAACTTCGCCTGACCTTCCAGAGTGTGAAGATACTGAGTTCCGCTGGTGAACACGTTTCCCTTCACATTGTAAAACCGCATGCCGGCATTGCGTTCATAGGCCTGAGTCCATGCCCGAGCACCATCACCATAGAGCCCCTCTGTGAATTTCGGTGGTATGGATGTATCAATCGCCTTCGCATAGCCCAGATTGGGAACCTGATTGTTCCGCACAAACAGCCGAGTGGCATCGTCTGCGTCTTCAACCGCCATCAAAAGTTGATTCGGAGGATAAAGATTGGTCTTCTCCAGAACTGCTGGCGCATTCTGGCCGAACTCTTCGTTGATCAGACGGATGAACTGCTGACGGCTGTTCTTCCATCGCAAGGCTGCCTCCTCAGGTCCCACCCCAGGTGGAACGAGGAGACGCAGATCGTGATCCGACGCCGTCACGGCATTTCCAACCGTCAGGACATCACGATACTGTCCACCACGAATCCACGAGCCAAGTCCGACAACATCATTTCCTGTTTGCTGTACGAACTTTCGCACGACATTCTGCATCCGCACGGCCGTTGACTGTGCCTCGCAGGTTTCCTGGACAGAGACGCTGAGAGCGGCAAGAACAAAGAGCGTCAGTCCGTAAGATCTGCCGGAGCGAGCGACCATCAATTTAAGGACGGAAAACATGCAAGACCTCGCTGAGTGCTATGGGAGAAGCTGGCACACGAGATCCACTGATCGCGAATGGTGTACCGTCGAGGAACGATTTTCGTTGTTCTCGATAGCATCGACTTGAAGTGCCGCTTCATCGCTCAAGTTGAATCTGACTCCGAGTCAATCAGGGACGCGTCCTGATCTCAATGAGGCGTACTCGGGGGGATTCCCGAAAAATCACTTCTGGCTGTCGTCGTGATATTTCCTTCTCTGCTCAACGCTCACTTCTGTGCACTCTCGCACGGTTTGTTATGAGAAATCACGGGTTTCGGTGAATGAAGTCGTTGCTAATTTTACAAGTGACTGAGTCCTGAAATTCAACTTGACGAAACGCCGCAGGTCACATCGCCCGTACCATCTCCTGCCCTGAACAGGCGACGCGAATAGGCGCTCATCCACATTCCTGGATTTTTTGCCCACGGAGGATATGTAGGAACTCTTTTTTCAGAAGCGACACCCCGGCCAGGCTTGCTTCGTCTCTCGCAGTAGCTCCGTTTCGGCCGGAACGGATTCTCTTATTGCCTTAGGACGAAGCCTGAGCTTGACTTGCCATGAATTGTCTTCCCGAATCGTTGGCTGACGTGCACTCAGTTCGCGGCATGATGCGATTCTCCCCTGGGCTGGCATGGCCTGAACGACCTGCAGGAATCGTCGACTACACCCGCCGCCTCAGCGAGGGATTGCTGTTGAAAACGCAGCCACTTCTATCCCTCACTGGTGTCTTGGGTTGTGAAAATCCATTAAATCAACAACCCGCTGGCATCGGGATCGTATTGCGATAAAAAACACCTTTAAAATAACTCCGTTTCACGACAGGAATTCTCTATGAGCACAGGGTTTGGAATTGTTGGCACGGGAATGATCGCTCACTTTCATGCGAAGGCGATTCAGGCCATGCCGGGCGGGCAGGTCGTGGCGTGCTACAATCAGAATGTCGACAAGGCCAAAGCGTTCGCGGCTGAGTACGGGTGCAAGGCCTACTCAACGCTGGACGAACTGCTGGCTGATCCGAACGTGGGCATTGTCACGATCTGCACTCCCAGCGGTGCTCACCGAGATCCGGCGATTGCTGCTGCGAAAGCTGGAAAACATGTGGTCGTGGAGAAGCCTCTGGAGATTACTCTGGAACGCTGCGATGACATTATTAATGCCTGCCAAAAGTATGGCGTAAAGCTCTGCACAATTTTCCCCTCGCGCTTCAGTGCCGCGAATGTCGCGTTGAAAGCTGCGATTGATGGCGGACGTTTCGGCCGAATCACGCTGGCTGATACCTACGTGAAATGGTGGAGAACTCAGGAGTATTACGACGGCGGCGGCTGGCGCGGCACGTGGGCTTTGGATGGCGGCGGAGCTTACATGAATCAGGCCATTCATAACGTTGATCTGCTGTCCTGGCTGATGGGCGACGTGGCTGAGATTGCGGGTTTCACGGGAACACTGGCTCATGAACGTATCGAAGTCGAAGACGTCGGAGTCGCCTGCCTGAAGTTTGCGAATGGAGCCATCGGCGTGATGGAAGCAACGACAGCTGCCTGGCCAGGTCTGTTGAAGAAGACCGAAATTCATGGCAGCCGCGGCACGGTCATTGTCGAACAGGACTCCATTCTGCGCTGGGAATTCGCAGACGAGAAACCAGAAGATGCCGAGATTCGGGCAAAGCTCGGTGCGGGCAGTGCAACCTCTGGTGGTGCTTCAGATCCGAAGGCGATTTCCTTCGTCGGTCATCAAATGCAGCTTGAAGATTTTGTCGACGCAATCAAAACCGGACGACAACCTCGAGTTGACGGCGCAGAGGGGCGTAAGAGCGTTGAGATTATTCTGGCGATCTATGAAGCGTCGCGAACTGGTCAGAGTCAGAAACTGCCGCGATAAATGCTGCGGATCGGCGCTCAGAGCGAAGTTGCTCTGAGCGCCGTTTGAAGGGATTCTTGTTCAGTGAACGGACTCATCGGAATCGGAGAACTAGCCGGACTGACGGCCGCCGCGTTATGGGCGTGCTCCAGTTTGTTTTATGGCCGAACGAAACTGTCGGCCTGGCAGATCAACTTCGGCAAGAACTTTCTGGCGTCAATAATTCTGTGCCTGCATTTGTTTGTCGTCACAAGACTTGCTGGCCGCACGATGTTTGCCGCCGATCGAAACACGTGGCTGTTGTTGATTGTCAGCAGTGTGATCGGCATCCTGATCGGAGATACTTTCTACTTTCGAAGCCTGCAGATTTTGGGACCTCGCCGCGCACTGATTGTTTCGATGACATCGCCATTGTTTGGCGCGATCATCGGCTGGGCAGTGCTGCAGGAAACGTTGTCGTTCCTAAGCATTTCCGGAATCGTGCTGACGTTGATGGGGATCACTATCGTTGTCACGGAACGCGGTGCGGCCTCCGAGACACCTGGACATTTCCCCGCGTCAATGTCTCAAGGTGTCATTATGGGACTTCTGGCATCGTTGTGTAACGCCTGCGGTGGAACTTTCAGCAGACTGGGAACCTTTGGCAGTGAAAAGCTGGAAGCAGGCGGATGCGATCCGCTCGAAGCGACAGTGATCCGAGTCTGCGTCGCTTCCATCAGTTGTATCGCCATTGCTCTCGTCACTGGACAACTGCTGAGCACGGCACGCAAGTCGTTTGATCCCACAGCACTGAAGTCGTATCTGCCAGCCGTCATTTGCGGCCCATGGCTCGGGATCTGGATGAGTCAGATTGCCTACAAAAATTCTTATCTGGCGATCGTCCTCACGCTAACGTGCACGACTCCACTGTTTGTGATGCCAATGCTTCGGATTGCGTATGGTTACCAAATCACCGTGCGAGCCATCATCGGTACTCTTGTTGCGCTGACCGGTGTGTATCTGACGGTGGTTTGAAGCGGTATGGCGCGAGCCATCCGGTGTTGGACTTCGGACTCAATCACTCACCGGAAGGCTCGCGACGTTACGTTCTGCGAAGGACTCGCTACTTCGGCAGGCCTTCATTGAGTGGCTGCAGGTCTTTCGGGATGAAGAAGCCGTCTTTGCGAATCAGTTCCCCGTCGAACCAAATTTCTCCACCGCCGTAGTCGGCACGCTGAATCAGCACAAGATCCCAGTGTACTCGACTGCGATTCCCGTTATCCGCTTCTTCATAAGCATTACCCGGCGTGAAGTGGAATGATCCGCCAATCTTTTCATCAAACAAAGTATCCAGCATCGGATGCAGAATTCGATTGTTGGTGCCGAACGACCATTCGCCGATGTAACGAGCACCCTCGTCGGAATCCAGCACCTGGTTCAGCCGCTCCGGAGCATTTCGACACGTGGCGTTGATGATCTTGCCATCCTTCAGTTCAAAGCGAATCCCGTCAAAGACCGTTCCCTGGTAACGTGACGACGTGTTAAACAGAATTGTCCCGTTCACGCTGTCTCGAACAGGAGCCGTAAAGCACTCACCGTCGGGAATGTTCGATTCACCGGCGCAGGGAATCACGGGGATGTCTTTGATGGAAAAACGAAGATCAGTGCCCGGAGCTGTGATGTGAACCTGATCAGCCGCTTCCATGCGAGCTTTCAATGGCAAGAGATCCTGAGCCATCTTTGCATAGTCGGCGGTGCAGACATCGAAGTAAAAATCTTCGAATTGTTCGCAGCTCTTGCTGGCGGCCTGAGCCATCGATGGAGTCGGATAACGCAGGACAACCCAGCGAGTTTTCGGGACTCGAATCTGCACATGAACCGGTTGCCACCAATGCTGCTGGTACAGATCCATGCCAGTCCCCGGCACATCAGAAAACTCGTTGGAGTTGGCTGATCCACGAATGCCGATGTACGCACTCATTTCGGACATCACGGCCGCTTCAAACTTCCCGGCGAGTGACATACTTTCGGTCGTTGCACCGCGATACAAACTTCGCAGCACGGCATTGTTCTTGATATTCACGACAGGCGTCGCGCCGACACGATAGGCTTCTTCAATCAGCCGGCAGACCAGATTCGGTTCCGGCAGATCAAAGGCTTCAATCAGAACCTTCTGCCCGGGCTGCAACCGACAGCTATGGTGAATCAAGACCTGAGCAAGGCGGTCAATTCGGGGATCCTGCATGATGACTTCTTTGGAAAAATATGCGGTTGGAGAATTCTCCGGATGATCAATCTGGCCGAAAAGTTTTGTCGTCTCAACCGAGGGGGTCAAACAGGGAGACAACGTTGACTGGAGAAGAATTCAGCACAGATCTTGCGGGGGCCTCGACCATTCGCGGCTGCACGATCAGCATTCTGTCTTGTGGCGGACCGCCTGACAACGGAGGCGATGCTTATTCTCTGCCACGTTTTCTGATCAATCGCTGCCGCAGTTCCCGATGACCGCGATGAGGTGTGGCAGAAACCGTCTCTGTGTCCTGCGTTATGTTCCACGGCTCGCAATCACTTTTACGGCGTCCATTCGGAAGTTTTTAGAAATCCGAGGAAACTTCGGATTTTCTGTGATAGGGCAAACGCGGTTCGCATCGCTTACAGGTCATCGACGTTGAGTATTCGGCCGAATTCCGATGATTCTCGGCAGACTCAGTTGTTTGTTGACACCCCATGCAATCGCCACCAGCATTCAGTAATCCTCGATTTATCGCCGTCAGTGGAGCGTTGCTGAGGAGGCTCCGGATGGAGCGGGGCATGACACAGTTCCAGTTGGCCAGGATCGCCGGATACACGGAGCGACTGGTTCGCAAAGCCGAGAAGGGTGGTCGGCTCGACATTGTCACGATTCGCAATCTGGCGAGCGCTTTGTCGATGGGCGGACAGTTGGTGTCCCCGGACAGTCTGTGCCTGGATAATCTTTCCGTTGCGAAGCTCTGGGTTCAGGGATTTGATGAGCTGGGCGCAGGCATGTCATCCGCTGTGGAGCCTTACCTGTCGGAGGATTTTGTCCTGGACTGTCCGGGGGATCCAGAGACGACCCCTTTTGCGGGGATTTTTGAAGGTCTCTCCGGACTTCAGCAATGGCTAACCAGATATTTTTCCGTTTTTGAACACCGCAGCGGGCGTGAGCTTGAGTTCATTGCCGGATCGGACTCCGTGGTTGCTCGCTGGCGAGAGGCATGTTCTCTTCGTGGGTCTACATGCCGACCAATTCGGGTCTCGATGTACTTTCGATTTCGTGATGGAATGATTGTTCGCATAGAGAAAGATTATGACACAAAAGCTGTTGAAGATGCGATTCTGAATGCTCTGGAGCATCAAATAGAACCGCCCGAGAGCAAGTCAACAGCTGCATCCGAAGGCTTCTAGCGTCGTGTCTCCGCAATTCGTTTCATTCTGACGGAGTGCACGAACATTTAGCCGGATTCGTGAGAGTTCGGACGCGCTGGGGAATTCTCATGAATTCCGCAACGACTTAATTCAGGGACTGCGTGAGACACCAGACCAGCGAACGCATTCGATTCATCCCGCGAGTGACTGATCTTTCGCTTGTCCGTTTCAAAGCCATGCTACAGGTTTCTCTGGAAAAATTATTTCACGATCGTTCCGGTTCCGTTCCGGCGGAATTCATAGCCATCCTGCAACGTTGTTCCTAACGTCCCGTGCATCTCAATTGGCAGATGATTTTTGAATGGGTCAGTAATGGCGTGGCAGTTTGTGGATGTGATCATCGTCCGAGAAGGATTTCAATCGAAGTAAATCATGGCGGAGTTCACGTGCCTGAAGCGGATATCGAGCAACTGATTTGCAGCGGGCACAGTAGCGGGCGCGTAGCTTCACTGCTGCCATCCAGGCCCAGGTGTATCAATGCTGCTCTGCCGGTCTTCGCAGCTCGTGCCGACTGCTGAGGCCACCATCGTTCAAAACCACAACTTCGTCGCGGCTTCGCTCTCTCGCAGACTCGCCGGGCTGGGATTGAGATCACTTTTCCGTCGTTGCTTAAATGGGGTTCATCCATGTCTCATCGTGCTCACTCGTATTCCTGTGATTCAGCATCAGCCCGAAACAGCGTCGGAACGGAAGACCGCTCTCGAGCTGCACGAGTGCAGAAGAAGAGTGAACGATTTGAGCAGCGACGTCTGAATATTCGTCGACGTGAAATGGCTAGGCATCGGCGGTACGTTGACGCCTTTAAGCGAGCAGGCTCGGCATTTCGCATGTGGTGGCTGATGCTGTTGGGGGTGATGACGAAAGTCGTTCGGCCGATCGTGAGAAATCAGGCGTTGCCGATCCTGCGGGCACCGGAACCGCGTCGCCGAAGCGTGGCACCTCATGCGGCTTACGCGGTAGAGCATCTGGAGAGTCGTCAGTTGTTGACGGCAGGTACCGTGGATTTGAGCTACGGCAACAACGGTGTGATGCAAGTGTCGATGGGGGCGTTTGATGACGATGCGTTTGCGGTAGCGCTGCAGGGCGATGGAAAGGCCGTCGTGGCAGGGCCAGTCTATTCGGCTGGAGGTGTGGAGTTTGGAGTTACTAGATTCAACGCAGACGGCACGCTGGACTGGTCATTCGGTGACGAGGGAAAGGTTCGAACTCAGTTTGGCACATCGTCGAGTACCCCAGCTTCGGTCATTGTGCAGCCGGACGGCAGAATCGTCGTCGGGGGCTTCGCGTTCAATGGCAGCAACTTCGACTTTGCCCTGGCCAGATACATGCCGAACGGGGACCTTGATCTCTCGTTTGGAGCGTTCGGGCGAACTGTGAGAGCTATCGGCTCTGGTAACGATTTTGGACAGCGTCTTGCTCTTCAAGCGGACGGGAAGATCCTGCTGGGTGGGGATTCCTTCAGCGGCGATTACGAGGATTTCGCGATTGCCCGATTTGAAACCGATGGAACCCTTGATACATCATTTGGCACAAACGGAATTTTCAAGAGGGGGCTTGGGTCGCAGCGAGACAGCCTGCGTGGGCTCGCAGTGCAGCCTGACGGCAAGATTGTTGCAACGGGGTATGTGTTTACCAACACGAACGTTCTGCCCGCTCTGCTCCGCTTAAACACAAACGGAACGCTTGATCCTACTTTGAACGGCGATGGATTCACCTTTCATTCCTTTGGTGCGTCCACCAGCGTATATTCCGGCAACGTGTCGGTCCTTTCCGATGGCCGCATCATCGTAGGCGGTGTTGCATTCAGTGGCGGCAGAAACCAGTTTGCTGCCATTCGATATCTCGATTACGGAGGACTCGACACTTCGTTCGACGGCGACGGTCTGTTGCTGTCTCCAATCCGTCCTTATTCAGACTCCGCGTCCCAGATCTTTGTTCGTCCCGATGGCAAGTTCTATTTGGGAGGAAACAGCTACGGCTCAACCGATCAGGATTTCGCCGTGGCTCGATACAACCCGAATGGAACGCTGGATTCAACATTTGGAACAAACGGTGCTACGACGATCGCGATCGGAGCTGGCGATGATATCATGAACGCCATGGCCGTTCAGAGCGATGGCAATTTGCTGCTGGCTGGATCGGTCCATAAAGCTGGATACTCAGACTTCACCATCGCCCGAATTATTGGAACATCGGCCCCGCACGATCTTACGCTGACGCCGGATGTGATTCCCGAAAACTCCCCTTTTGGGACAACCATTGGCAACTTCACGTCTACAGATGCCGACGGAACTGACACGTTCACGTACTCGCTGGTCACCGGAACTGGCGCCACGGATAACGCTCGCTTTTACGTGTCCGGCAACCAGCTCAAAGTCAGCACCGAACTGGATTATGAACTGAAGCCCAACTACTCCATCCAGGTTCGCACGACCGATCAGAACGGAAAGTTCTTCGAAAAGGCGTTCTCGGTATCGGTGAGCAATATCAATGAAGCTCCGGTGGTAGCGGGGCTTGATGTGAGCACGTACAACGGCGTCGCAGAGTTGATCCAATTCTCTGCTGTGGACCCGGAAGGCAATGCCTTCACATGGAGCATCATCGAGCCACCTCAGCACGGATCGTTGACGGGCAGTGGCAGCTCACGAACCTATACTCCTGATCCCGGATATGTCGGCGCGGATGAGTTTTTGATCGCCGCCAACGACGGAACAAGTTCCTCCAATCAGGCCGTCGTTCGCATCACCAATTCGAGCACAGCTCGACCAACAGTGACTCTGAGTAGTTCGACAGCGACCATCTCTGAAGCCGGGCCGTCATTTATGCTGACGGCTCAGATTGACGTCGCGCAGGGCAGCAGCGTCATAATCCCACTCTCGTATTCAGGCACCGCAACAGCCGGGCGAGACTTCAACGCAGTGACAGAGATCGTCATTCCCGCTGGTCAGACGACCGCCAGCGTTCCGATCTTTGTGACGAACGATCTGGCCTATGAGACGCCCGGTGAATCCGTCATCGTGTCGATCCCTGCCGGACAGTCTTACGAATTGGGGACCACGGTTTCACAAACGATCTCCATTACCGACGACGACCCGTTGCCAACGGTTTCGTTCCGCTCAAAGTCCATACAAACGGCGGAGCAGGAACTCACACTGGAATTGTCCGTTGTGCTGAATGCCGAGTCTCAGTCTCCCGTCACCGTGCCGTTAGTTTGGTCCGGCAGTGCGGTTCGAGGCGTGGACTTTGATGGGCCGAATGAGATCACAATTCCTGCGGGTTCTCGCGTCGGTACCGTGCAGATTCAAATCCACGATGATGCCCAGGAGGAATCGGCCGAGACCATTCTGGTCAGCATGGGAGTTCCTTCCGGAGCAATCGTCTCCACGGCCGCCAGCGATGCGACGTCTACGAGAGTGCTGATCACTGCCAATGACGCCCCGATTGTGTCGCTGGTGTCAGCGTCACTGCGAGTTCAGGAAAGCGTGGGGCAGGTCATTGTAGAAGCCAAACTGGCCAGCCCGGCCACTGCGACTTTGACGGTGCCATTCACGGTGACTGGAACAGGGACCGTCGGCGTGGATTTCACGCCCGCTTCCGGAAGCTTCGTCTTTGGAGTAGGAAAGACCACGGCGTCAGCGGTCATTACGGTTTTGGATGACACAGCGATCGAGCAATCCGAAACGGTCATCGTAACACTGGATGACTCGGCCGCTTTCCAGAAAGGCTCCATTGGGTCGACGACTCTTGATATCCGGGACAATGACACGGTCAAAGTGAACTTCCAGAGTCAGGTCACTTCGGTCTGGGAGAATCAGGGTCCAGCCAGCATTCGGGCCACGATCTCGGCATCATCGATAGAACTCAGGACCATCCCACTGCTGCTTTGGGAGCCGAAAGTTCCGATCGAGGGATACGCATCGCTGGGATCTGACTTCCAGGCGTTTCCGTTACAGCTTGTGTTCCAGCCGGGCAGCACCGTGTCTGACCCGCTGCTGATTCCGTTTATCAATGACAGCATCAATGAAACGTTTGAGCAGATCACCATTGCAATGACGGCGATCCCTGGCGTGGAACTGGGATCGACGGCTCAAACGGTGATTGTGATCAAGGACAACGATCCGCTCGTTCGGCTTTCCGGTCCGGGTTCAGGCGGTGAAGCGGGGATTGTTCGCACGTTTACAGCCGTACTGGATCATGCCACAAACGTTGATGTGGTCCTGCCGATGACCATCTCGGGGACGGCTCAGCGAGGCTCCGACTACACTGGTCCGACAAGCAACTCAATTGTCATTCCGGCTGGCTCGACGACGGGGAGCGTGACGTTCAATGTGATCGACGATGTCATCTTTGAAGATGATGAGACTCTCACCGTTCGCATCAACAATCCACTGGACGGATCAGCCACGTTGATCGAGCCAACCGTAAGTACTTCCACAATCTTCAACAACGACGGTGCACCTCGGGTCTATCTGACACCCGGCGACTTCTTTGTGCATAAAGGCCAGAAGCTCTTTTACCAGAAGATGAGTGAGAAGAACGGGACACGAACTCTAACGTTGTTAAGGGAAGGTGCGACGCAGAAGGATATCTATGTGACGCTGGGAGGTGCCACAGAAAGAAGTTCGTTGTATCGGGTGGAAGGACCAATAACGTCCCCGGGACCGGGCGGTGGAGTCGTACGAATCCCAGCTAATCGAACCGGCGTTACTTTGACGGTTCGAGCGGTCGATGAATTTCTTTTCCGCTATGGGGGAAAGATATTTCGTTGCGATTGGGGGGTCAGTCCCAATGCCGCCTTGTAAGAACGCCTGTGAATTTCCGCATCGTTGATGACGAAACGCCACCAAAGCCGTCCCAGGACTCGGAGTATGGCGCGGCCATTGCGCTTCCGATAGGGGCGTTGTCGATCCCGATTACGATCACACTCGGTGAAGAGAAAGAGTCACTCGATGAAATCCCAAAAGAGCCGCTTAAAGATTTAACTGAGGTGACGGTTGTCACAAGCATTCCGTCGTCCTCTGTCGAAGCGGCGAACCCATTTACGTTGTCGATTCCGATCACTATTACGACGACTTCCGCCACCGCCTCGAGCGGCCTTCTCGACGAGTCGACCGTCTTCCTTGATTCCAACGGCAACGGCGTGCTTGACTTCATCGATCTCAACTCTGACGGGGTTCAGCAGTCTGATGAACCTGATGAAGCCAGCGGCACAACGGCTTTGGATGGATCGTTTTCGATCTTCATCCCGTCTGAGTATGACCGAAACTCGGATGGTGTTGTCGATGACACAGAAGCTCGGTACGTAGTTACCGGCGGGATCGATGAAGCGATCGGTTTGCCACTCACCACTAGCCTCAAGGCTCCGATGGGGGCGACTGTTGTTACGCCGCTGACGACGCTGGCGGAAAGCATGATCCGCACGGCCGGACTGTCTCTCGCAGCGGCCGTCGGACGAGTGGCCGAATCCACAGGGGCTCCGAACTACAACTTCGCGACTCAAGCCTCTGTCTATGATGTCCTGCAAGGGAACCTTGACGCAGTGACGGTTTATCGCGAGATCCTGAAGCTGCAGGGGACCGTTGTTGGGCTCGGTGAATTGCTGTTTGGAGCGGCGGGTGGTCAACAGTCTCTGGAACTGCTGACGGATGTCGTCTACGAAGACATCGCCGCCAAGCTCTCATTGCCGGGCGCCATTCTTGATTATTCTCAGGCATCAGTCATCGAGGCCATTCTGCGCGGTGCCGTGTTTCGCTCTGGAGTCTCTCTGCCAGAGACCAGCATCACCGGGGTCGCGGCAATCATCGCAGCCAGCAACGCGTCATATGATGCTCTGCTGTTCTCCAGTTATTCCAATGGTGAAACGTTTCTGCATGACATGCTGAAGATCAAGAAGGTCATGTTGGGTGATGCAGCGTCCGCACTTCGAGAAGTGGGCCAGGGAGCTCAACCGATCGCAACGGTCGTCACTTCGTTCACAGGTACCAGTCTGACAAGTCGTATCCAGGCGTCTCTCGTGGCCGCAAACGCCACGCCTCCAGGCATGGGAGTGGAAGGTGGCTCGGTCCGCGAAGGTGACAATGGCACAAAGGTGATTAGCTTCAAGGTTCATCTGGAAGGTGCCCACGCCGGGCCAGTGACCGTGAACTACAACACCGTGGATGATACGGCTGTCGCAACCGACGGTGACTATGTCGCTGCGTCCGGAACTCTGACGTGGGCGGCCGGAGACAATTCGATTCGCACCATTGACGTTGTGGTCAATGGGGACACGGTTGTCGAAGCCGACGAAGCGTTTCGCTTCTACCTCAGCAATGTGGAAGGAGCGGTCGTTCGATTTGAAGAGGCCTTCGGTCTGATTTCAAACGACGAACAGTTTACGGTGACGGCGGACACTGCTGAGACATCCAACGAGTTTCTCGTCACAGACACTCGCAACTACGCCGGTGTTGATCGAAATGGTGTGGCTCAGTTCCATGGCCCATATGGCACCGGCTTGATCGGCAATATCGTGGGAGCAAACGATAAGGCCGACACGCTGAAGATGCGATTCAGCTCTACGGACGCCGCGACGGACGTCATTCGCTTTAACGGCGGCACCGGCGGATCAGCCGATCACTTTGAAGCAAAGGAAGGTGACTTCCGCTGGATTGAATACGCAACATCCGCAGGCTCGAACGGTACGCTGAAGTTCCAGATGCTGGATACAGCACGACGGTCGGACTTCGAGTTGCTCAGTGTGGAACAGATCACCGTTCTGGCGGGTTCCAACGAACGACTGATGATCCGAGTTTCCGGAGCCATCAGTGATCTTGTGGTCGAAGACGCCGACACGCTCTCTGAGGGGCGGATGAGAATTCGCAGTCTCTCTGGTGCGATCAGCCCGATTGAGTTTTCGAACCCGTCGGACTCCATCGTCTTTGTCTTTGACACACCGGGAGTTACGGCCACCGTGTTGTCTCAGGATACAGCCTTCGTCGGCACGATTACGAATGTTGTTGGTGGCGTTTCACTGAGTAACAATACGATCGCAGAAGATGCCGTGATTGGGACTTCCGTAGGGACTCTGTCGACTCAGGATCCAGCCCTCATCAATGACCTGACCCTTAGCCTGGTTGCAGGATCGGGAGACACGGACAATTCTCGCTTCCTCATTGAAGGAACGACACTCAAGACAAACGCAGTGCTCGATTTTGAGTTCCGTTCGAGCTATTCGATTCGAGTGCGGGCCATCGGATCTGATGGCCTGGCCCTCGAACGAGTCTTTATGATCAACGTCACAGACGTTCTGGAAGATCTCACGGCCCCGGTGACACTGATCACCGCATTGCCTGCCGCGTCCAACACCCGGTCTCTCAACATCGCCGTCACCGGAAGTGATTCCGGAGCTGGGGCGTCTGGGGTGAAGGAGTACGATCTGTATTACTCGACCGGTGGTGCCTTTATCAAGTTCGCTGGTTCCGGTCGGTTCTCCTTCAACAACGTTCACTGGCAACGCCAACACCAGCTGGTTCCGCAGTCTGGGGCGTGATTACGCGGGGAACGTCGAGACCAAGACCACGTCTGACACGTACACTCGCATCGGTGATGTGGTGCCGCCGAGCAGTCAGGTGACTTCGGCTGTGCCAACTTCCGCAGGCTTGTTTACTGTGTCGATGTCCGGGACGAAGTTGAGCGGTTCTGCCATGACCGTGTTTGACGTCTACGTATTGATGGCAACGCTGCGATGTTGATCGGATCAGCGACCGCTGGCGACGAGGTGGCGGATCGTTTACAGGCCAGACGTTGTTCCAGGGACTTCCGGATGGCACAAGTCATACGTACCGCTTCTTCAGTGTCGCCCGAGATGGCAGCGGGAACATCGAAGCTTGATGCCTGCTGCGACATCGGATGTTTCTGTGACAGTGGCGTTTTCCGCCGCAGGTCTGACGGCCACAGGGATCGACGTGCAGAACGGAGTGAATCAGCGATCGTATGTGCGTTATCTGGATGTTCTGTTCAGCACAAACTCGGGAGTCAGCAATCTGCTGAATCCGGGCCGCGTGAAAGTGGAACAGTTCAGTATCGATGCGACGTCGGTTGTTCCTGGAACAGGCACGTTGGTGACGGGAGCCGGGCTGACTCAAACCGGAAACAGACTGCGTCTGGACTTTGGGGCGACGGGTCTTGGTGGTCTTCGTCAGGCTGGCAATGGCTTCTATCGTATTCTGCTCGACATGGATGGCAACGGCTCGTTCGCGGATGCCGGTGACAGTGCGTTTGAGTTCCATCGTTTGTTTGGCGATGCGAATGGCGATGCGAAGGTTGACGTGGCTGACACGAACCTGGTCACCAGTCAGATCGGTCGAACCGGCACAAATCTGGATGGCGATTTGGACGGCAACGGATCGGTGAACTCAACAGACCGACTCTACACAACTCAGCAACGCGGCAAGAAACTGCTCGACCCGCTTCTGGGATGGCTGGACGACTGAGGATTGGAATTGAAACAACTGTCGTAGCCGAAGTCGTGAGGTAGAGTCGGCGATTTCGGTAGGTCCTCCTTGCCGAGGAGGATTTCGCGGCTGGCCGCGACCTTTGTGCAATGTGATTGATAAATGCGGTTGCGATCCTCAGCCAACTGCACACAGGGTTCGCCTTGCGGCCGTACGAAAATCCTTTCCGGCAGGATGGACCTGCTTTGATGATCAACGGCGACTACACCGAGGTCATGACACTTCGAACCGAACTGTCACCAGTTCGGCTCCATCAGGCAGTGATCTCCGCGCCGAACTTTGTCGCGGTCCGTTTATGTTTCTGTTCACAGCCGCGAAGCCAATGAACGTTTTGGCAAGAAGCTTAACGCACGCTGTAGTGGATGAGAATTTTTCACAGGAAAGTTTGCCAGCGTTCCGGTTCCGTTCCGGTGGAATTCATAGCCACGCTTCAACGCTGTTCCTAACGTTCTCCGTCCAGCCGTCCGGCAGACACTGCGGTGTGCTGCCGTGGAGGATTCTTGTGAGCGGTGGATTGAGTTTGTGGTACTGGCTTGAGCCAACATTTCGTCGTGCGTTTGAGCAGCAAAGCCGACTGAAGTCGGCACCACGAACAAAAATACACATCTCACTTAGCCGGCCTGCTTCAAACAGAAACGAGACGGCGCTTGTTTCTCTGATGTAAACCTGGCAGTGAGACGACCGCTGTCATGACGAAAAAACTCTAGAGACAAACACGCAAGGACGGATCGGCGATCCTTCCTGACACCTGCGACAACAGCCATCGATTTATCAATAAAGAGTACCTACATGCTGAAATCATCCTTCATCCAAAAAGTGCGTGCCGTTCTGTTTCAGAGTCGCGTTCGCGGGGATGTTCGACGTCGTCAGGCCATGAAGTCCGAGCAGCTGGAAACGCGAGCCTTGCTTTCGGCTGGGACGTTGGACACGACGTTCGATACGGATGGCATCGTGACGACACCGATGAGCCCGTTGTATGACGAGGCTTATACGGTTGCGGTGCAAGCAGATGGAAAAACGGTGGCGGCGGGCGTGGTTTATACTCCAGACGGCACGGAGTTTGGCATCGCTCGGTACAACGTAGACGGTACTCTGGATACGTCGTTTGACGTCGACGGGAAAGTCTCTGTTCAGATCAATCAGTTTTCTTGCATCCCATTTACCGTTGCCATGCAAGCGGATGGAAAGATCGTCGTCGCCGGCTTCACTTACAATGGCAGCAACATTGACACCGCCATGGTCCGACTGCTTCCCGACGGAAGCCTCGACACGTCCTTTGGTACCGGTGGTAAAGTCACGACGGCGGTTGGTTCCGGAGATGACAATGCTAATAAGGTCATCATTCAGCCGGATGGCAAGATCCTGCTGGGCGGTGAAGCCATGATCGGTGGCCAGCGAGACCTGGCAATTCTGCGTTACGAAGCCAACGGTTCGCTGGACACGACATTTGGTACCGGCGGCATTTTTACGCGAGGGCTCTTTGGTTCGACGCCAGATGCCTTGAAGGGTCTGGCATTGCAACCAGACGGAAAGATCGTCGCGTCCGGATACATAACGAACTCGGGCTCTATCTGGCCCTCACTCCTGCGATTGAACACGAACGGAACACTTGACGGCACGTTGAACGGTGATGGATTCACGGCCCATTCGTTTGGCAGCACAGCCGTCTATTCGCAGAATGTCTCCGTTCTGTCTGATGGCGATATTCTAGTCGGCGGAGTCGCATTTAGTGGCGGCCGAAACAACTTTTCCGCGATTCGATACAACGACAATGGATCACTCGATTCATCGTTTGACGGCGACGGGCTTCTGTTGTCTGCCATCCGCCCCTACGCAGACTCAGCATCTCAGATCTTCGTTCGCCCGGATGGCAAGTTCTATCTCGGAGGAAACAGCTACAGTGGGACTGACCAGGACTTTGCGTTGGCACGGTACAACCCAAATGGAACCCTGGATACCACGTTTGGCACCAACGGCGTCACCACGACTTCAATCGGCAGTGGCGACGATATCGCGAGTGCCATGGCTGTGGGGCCTGACGGCCGGATTGTTTTGGCGGGAGGTACCTACAGCGGAGGCAGCTCGGACTTTGCGGTTGCTCGTTATCTGGGCTCAAACCTTCCCACGTCGTTGCTGATCAGTTCCACACAGGTTGTGGAAGGCTCGCCAGCGGCCATGACGGTCGGCACGTTCAGCACGTTGGACCCCGATGCCGGGGAGACCTTTACGTATTCGCTCGTCAGCGGAGCCGGCAGCACGGACAACGCCAGCTTTGTGATTGATGGCAACGTACTGAAAACGAACGCCATCTTCGATTCGACGGTGAAGTCCAGCTACTCCATTCGAGTCCGCACGACGGATAACAATGGGCTGTGGCTGGAGAAGACGATTGCCCTCACCGTTCGTGAAGGCCTGCGAGTTTACTCCACATCCATCTCGGACGACGGCACACTACAGGCCGGTCGCAATCGCATTCATCTGACGTTCAGCGTCCCGATGCAGAACGCGGACGTCGCTGCAAATTACGGCCTGCAACGAG
The DNA here is from genome assembly GCA_046349735.1 of Planctomycetaceae bacterium. Lineage (GTDB taxonomy): Bacteria > Planctomycetota > Planctomycetia > Planctomycetales > Planctomycetaceae > SXXK01. Next base: position 161,277 of record JAXMBU010000003.1, on the reverse strand, counting down.
CGGGCTCCGACGGTCTGCTTACCACCAGCGATTTTGTGGAGATTCCAACGTCCGTCATCGTCAGCGGCCAAGCCGTCACACTGACCTTTGCGTCGATGGTCGAAGACACTTATCGGCTCATCGTGCGAGACGAAATCCTCGACAGCAACGGCCTCGCACTGGATGGCGATGCAGATCGTCTCGTTGGCGGCGACTACTCGACCGATTTTGTCGTGGATGCTGGGGCACCGGTGATTGACTTGGTGTCGGAGTCTTTGTTTCCAAGTTACCGCGGCGCAAACAACTCCTCATCAGGGACGTCGATTAGCAGCGATGGGCGATTTGTCGCCTTCCAAAGCTCAGCGTCCAATCTGATCGCAGGCGATCTGAATGGAACAGACGATGTCTTTGTGATGGACTTGCAAACGGGAACCACATCGCTCGTCTCGTCGGGCGCGAGTGGGCAGGGAAATAACTATTCATTCAGGCCCTCAATCAGCGGCGACGGCCGCTTCGTCGCCTTCCAAAGCAATGCATCCAATCTCGTCATGGATGATACCAATGAAACGTCCGACATTTTTGTGCGAGACCTGCAAACGGGAACGACCTCACTCGTCTCGACCGGAGCGAACGGCCACGGTAACGGCTCTTCCATTGAGCCCTCAATCAGCAGTGACGGCCGCTTCATCTCGTTCAGCAGCACTGCCTCCAATCTGGTCACGGACGATACCAATGGGTATGCCGATGTCTTTGTTAAGGACCTGCAGACAGGAACGATTACGCTCATCTCCACGGGTGCGAGCGGGCAGGGAAACCACGATTCCCGTGACCCCTCGATCAGCAGCGACGGCCGCTTCGTCGCGTTCAGTAGCCCTGCGTCGAATCTGGTCGCAGGAGATACCATAGATTTATTCTCCAGCAACGATGTCTTTGTGAAGGACCTACAAACAGGAACGATTTCGCTGGTCTCCGTGGCCACGAACGGTCAGGGAAATACGCGTTCCAATTCCCCATCAATTAGCGGCGATGGGCGGTTCGTCGCGTTCATCAGCGATGCCAACAGCGTGGTTACGGGTGATAACAACGGGTATCAAGATGTCTTTGTGAGGGACCTTCAAACGGGCACGACCACGCTGGTCTCGACAGGGGCGAACGGACAGGGAAACAGCTACTCCTACCAGCCTTCGATAAGCAGTGACGGGCGTTTCGTCGCGTTCCATAGCTATGCATCCAATCTGGTCACGGGCGATAACAACGGGTATCAAGATGTCTTTGCGAGGGACCTTCAAACGGGAACAACTACGCTTGTGTCCACGGGCGCGAGCGGTCAAGGTAACGGCTATTCCGAGCAGCCCGCAATCAGCAGCGATGGTCGCTTCGTCGCGTTCCATAGCTATGCATCCAATCTGGACGGGCGCAGTACCGGAGTAGTTCTCGGCGTGTTCGTGAAAGACCTGTCAACTTCATCGCTCGCATTAGCCACACCCGGGGATCCTCGGGTAATTACTACCTCGGCAAATAGTCGTTCTTTTGGGCCGTCAGTAAGCAGTGACGGTCGTTTCGTCGCGTTCTATAGCCATGCGTCGAATCTGGTCACGGGCGATACGAATGGGACGACGGCGGATGTCTTCGTGAAGGACCTACAGACGGGAACGATCACACTGGTCTCCACTGGAGTGAGCGGACAGGCAAACAACGGTTCATACGAGCCCTCGATCAGCAGTGACGGCCGCTTCGTTGCATTCCGCAGCGATGCGTCAAATCTGGTGAGTCGAGATGCCAATGGCAACCCCGATGTCTTTGTGAGGCAGAATCCGATGTTGGGTGCACCAGCATTCCCGTTGTCCTTGAAGTCTTCCGACTCCACCGCGTTCGTCGTAGATCGATTCGGATTTGGCACCGGTCAGTTGCTACCCGGCACAACCGGAGCCTTCGATGGGCTGAATCGGCTGCAGATCGACGGGACGGAGTTTTCCGTTCCCGCCAACAGTTCCGCGAGTACTCAGGACGGGGATCAAACTATTGTCTCAGCGTCGAGCACCTTTGCCGGGCTGTCGGCTCGACGCGAAGTGACGGTGCCCTCGACCGGCGGTCAGAGTTTTGCCCGGACCGTGGATGTCTTCACAAACTCCACGGGTTCAACAATCACCGTTCCCGTGCGTCTGTTCGGCAACCTCGGTTCTGATGCGGCCACGACGGTCTTTATGACATCCGATGGTGACACGATCGTCGAACCAACCGATCTTTGGTTCGGCACGGATGATGGAGATGGCACGGGAACTCCAGCCATCATTCATCTGCTGCACGCTGGTTCCGGGTTGCAACCGTTCAGTGTGAACGTGATCGAGGACAACGTTGAGTGGTCCTATAGCCTGACTGTGCCTGCCGGAGAAACCAAACGACTGGCTCATTTCACGGTGCTCGGTAGCACTCGAGCCGCAGCCATCGCCGCTGTGAATGCTCTGGTCACAGAATCCGGTTTCGCCGGTGAAGCTGCTGCATTTCTGGATGCTGGTGAACTGGGATCGATTGTGAATTTCCAGTTCGATATTGCTCCCGTGGATGTCGTACTTTCACCGTCCGCCGTGGCTGAAAATCTGCCGGCCGGAGCAGTCGTGGGAAAGCTCAGCAGTGTGGATCCTGGCGATACCTCGGGCTTTACCTACACATTGGTCTCAGGCGACGGCGATACAGACAACACAAGCTTTACCATCAGTTCTGGCAGCTTACTGACAGCCGCCTCCTTCGATCGCGAAGCGAAGCCTGTTCGCTCAGTTCGCATCCGCACGACGGATCAGGCGGGATTCTGGTTCGAGAAGATTCTGACGGTTCAGATAACGAACGTAAATGAGACTCCAACAGCCCTGAGTCTGTCGAATTCTCGAGTGTCTTCGGATGCACTGCCAGGAACCGCGATCGGGTTATTTACCACCACAGATCCCGACTCCGGCAACTCGTTCACCTGGACATTGGCATCAGGCCCCGGCGATACGGACAACGCGACCTTCCAGATCAACGGCAACGTCCTGCTGACGAGATCCGCGTTTGATTTCGACACGCAGAGCACATTCTCGATTCGAGTCCAAACGGCCGATCAGAATGGGCTGACTTTCGCAAACACATTCACCGTGACGCTGGTCAAAGGCGTGGCGACCGTCGTGGAGAATTTGGTTCCGGGTGGAGGAGTTAATGACACGAATGAGTCATCGGACCCGATGGGGATGATCGATGTGTCAGGAACCATATACTTCGTCGCCGATGACGGTCTCAACGGAAGGGAACTCTGGAGGATCAGCAATTCAGGCATTGCTGAAATGGTGGAGGATGCCGTTCCCGGAGGGGGAATCAACGCTGGAAGCGATAGTTCGTATCCCCAATTCCTGACGAACGTGAACGGCACGCTGTATTTTCGAGCGACTGATGCCTTGAATGGCTTGGAGTTGTGGCGGATCAACAGCGCCGGCGTCGCTGAGATAGTCGAAGATTCCGTGTTCGGAAGTGGAATCAACGTAGGAGGTGACAGTTCATTTCCTGACGATCTGACGATCGTGAACGGGACGCTATACTTCAGTGCGATTGATAATGTGAATGGACAGGAATTGTGGCGGATCAACAGTGCAGGCGTCGCAGAGATGGTGGAGGATGCTCTACCCGGAGGGGGAATAAACTCCGGAAGCAATCATTCAAGTCCCGGCACTCTCCTGAATGTAAACGGGACCCTGTATTTTCAGGCGACTGATGGCGTGAATGGCTTTGAGTTGTGGCGGATCAGCAGTGCAGGCGTCGCAGAAATGGTCGAAAATGCTGTGCCCGGAGGAGGAATTCATTCCGGGAGCAATTCTTCTAATCCCCGCTCACTCTCGAACGTGAATGGGACACTGTATTTCCGGGCGAACGACGGCGTGAATGGCTACGAGCTGTGGCGCATCGGCAGCACAGGTGTCGCTGAGATCGTCGAGGATGCCGTGCCAGGAGGAGGAACCAACCCTGGAGGAAACAGTTCCGATCCGGAATTTCTGACGAACGTAAACGGGACGCTGTATTTTCGGGCGACTGATGGCGTGAATGGCTATGAGTTGTGGCGCATTAATAACTCAGGCGTCGCCGAGATGGTGGAAGATGCCGTGGCCGGAGGGGGCATCAATTCCGGGAACAATCATTCTATTCCCCGTTTTCTGACGAACGTGAACGGGACGTTGTATTTCCGCGCAACTGACGGCTTGAATGGCTATGAGTTGTGGCGGATCAACAGTTCAGGCGTGGCTGAGATGGTGGAAGATGCCTTGGCCGGAGGAGGAATCAACCCCGGAAGCAATGGTTCTGGTGCCAGCTATCTAACGAACGTTAACGGGACGTTGTATTTCCGGGCAACCGATGGCTTGAATGGCTATGAGGTGTGGCGCATCAACAGTTCAGGCGTCGCCGACTTGGTAGAAGATGCCGTGGCCGGAAGTGGAATCAGTCCGTGGATCAATTCTAGCCCCCGCATTCTGACAAACGTTAACGGGACGCTGTATTTCAACATCCGTGATACTGCAAATGGCTATGAACTGTGGCGAATTAACAGTTCAGGCGTCGCCGAGATGGTGGAAGATGCCGTAGCTGGAGGTGGAATCAACTCCGGAAGCAGTCATTCTCACCCCCAGACTCTGACGAACGTAAACGGAATGCTGTATTTTCGTGGGAATGACAACCTGAATGGCGGAGAGTTGTGGCGGATTAATAGTTCAGGCGTCGCTGAGATGGTCGACGATGCGATACCCGGCGGCGGGATAAATCCGGGTGAAGAGAGTTCAAATCCAAGTCAACTGACCAACGTAAATGGTACGCTATATTTCAGTGCGAATGACGGTACGAATGGCGAGGAACTGTGGCGAATTAACAGTTCCGGCGTGGCCGAAGTCGTAGAAAACGCCATACCAGGCGGAGGAATCAGTCCGGGCAGCAGTGACTCTCAACCCAACTATCTGACAAACGTGAACGGGACGTTGTATTTCAATGCGTCTGATGGAGTGAACGGTCATGAATTGTGGCGTGTCAACAGTTTGGGTGTAGCCGAGATCGTCGAGGATCCTGTTGTCGGAGGAGGAATAAGCGCAGGGAGCAGCAGCTCTTTCCCTCGCGATCTTACTAACTTTAATGGGACACTGTATTTCCGCGCGGCCGATCCAGCAACGGGCTACGAGTTGTGGCGTGTAAACAGCCTGGGTGTAGCAGAGATTGTTGAAGATTCAATCCCCGGGGGAGGAATCAGCCCGGGAAGCAGCGGTTCGTATCCGAGTGCATTAACCAACGTCAACGGGACGGCCTACTTTGTAGCAATCGATCAGGAGAATGGAATTGAGCTATGGCGGATTAACAGCCTTGGTGAAGCCGAATTGATTGAGGACTTAATCCCGGGTGGAGGTATAAATCCGGGGAGTAATGGTTCATATCCTGGCGATCTGGCAAATGTAAACGGCACTTTGTATTTCAATGCATCCGATGGAGTGAATGGATCTGAGTTGTGGAGAATCAATAGTTTGGGGGGGGCGGAACTGGTGGAAGATGCCGTCGCTGGAGGAGGAATCGTACCTGGCAGCAACAGTTCTTCTGCAAGCTACATGACAAACGCCAACGGCACACTGTATTTTCGGGCTCACGATGGGGTCAATGGAAGCGAGTTGTGGCGAGTCAATAGCTCCGGGGTGGCGGAACTAGTGGAAGATGCTGTCGCCGGAGGGGGTATTGCATCAGGCAGCAGTAGCTCGAATCCAAAGTCACTTACAAACGTGGGCGGAACGCTGTACTTCTTCGCTGACGATGGTGTCAATGGTGACGAGTTGTGGCGTATAAACAGCTCGGGATTGGCCGAGATGGTGGAAAATGCCATCTCTGGTGGAGGACTTGTCGCAGGTGCTGGATCTTCAGATCCTGGATTTCTGACCAACGTAAATGGCACGCTTTACTTTGTGGCGTTGGATGACTTGTCGCGAAAAAGTTTGTGGCGACTCAATGAAGATGGCATCGCTGGAATCGTAGAAGAAATAAGTTCTGGTGCGGGCCTTTTCAGCGGGGTTACCGATTACAATTCACCTCAGTTGACAATCGTCAATTCGAAGCTGTATTTCGTGGCTGATGACGGATTCCTGAATGGGCGGGAACTCTGGGTCCTTTCCGTCAATGCCGCACCGACCAATTTGACGCTGTCATCGACAACGATTGCGGAGAATCAACCGGCAGGTATGACAGTCGGTGTCTTCACAACGACAGATCCGGATGCTGATGTTGACTTCAGCTATGCCCTCGTCGCAGGGGACGGAGACACTGACAATGGTGTCTTCACGATCAGCGGAAACCAACTCAGAGCAAATATCGCGTTCGATTTTGAAACCAGGAACGCCTACAGCGTTCGAGTTCGCACTACGGATTCTGGTGGGCTGTCGTTTGAGCGAGTTTTCTCAATCTCTGTGACAGATCTGCCGGAGGACGTGACTGCCCCGGTGACGCTGATCACGGCTTTGCCTGCAGCGTCCAACACTCAAAACCTGAACATCACTGTCACCGGCAATGATCCAGGAGCCGGAGCGTCCGGGGTGAAGGAGTACGATCTGTATTACTCGACCGGTGGTGCCTTTATCAAGTTCGCTACGGTTCCGGTCGGTTCTCCTTCAACAACGTTCACTGGCAACGCCAACACCAATTACTGGTTCCGCAGTCTGGGACGAGACAACGCGGGGAACGTCGAAACCAAGACCACTTCCGACACGTACACTCGCATCGGCGATGTGGTGCCGCCAAGCAGTCAGGTGACTTCGGCTGTGCCAACCTCCGCAGGCTTGTTTACCGTGGCGATGTCCGGGACCAAGTTGAGCGGCTCCGCCATGACCGTGTTTGACGTCTACGTGGCCATTGATGGCAATGCTCCGATGTTGATTGGATCAGCGGCCGCTGTGGCGACGGGAGGCGGATCCTTTACCGGCCAGATGTTGTTCCAGGGGCTTCCGGATGGCACAAGTCATACGTATCGTTTCTTCAGTGTCGCCCGAGATGGTAGCGGGAACATCGAAGCGATGCCTGCTGCGACATCGGATATTTCCGTGACAGTGGCGTTTTCCGCCGCAGGTCTGACGGCCACAGGGATCGACGTGCAGAACGGAGTGAATCAGCGATCGTATGTGCGTTATCTGGATGTTCTGTTCAGCACGAATTCAGGCGTCAGCAATCTGCTGAATCCGGGCCGCGTGAAAGTGGAACAGTTCACTATCGATGCGACGTCGGTTGTTCCTGGAACAGGCACGTTGGTGACGGGAGCCGGGCTGACTCAAACCGGAAACAGGCTGCGTCTGGACTTTGGGGCGACGGGTCTTGGTGGTCTTCGTCAGGCGGGTAACGGCTTCTATCGTATTCTGCTCGACATGGATGGCAACGGCTCGTTTGCCGATGCCGGTGACAGTGCGTTTGAGTTCCATCGTTTGTTTGGCGATGCGAATGGCGATGCGAAGGTTGACGTGGCTGACACGAACCTGGTCACCAGTCAGATCGGTCGCACCGGCACAAATCTGGATGGCGATTTGGACGGCAACGGATCGGTGAACTCAACAGACCGACTCTACACAACTCAGCAACGCGGCAAGAAACTGCTCGACCCGCTCCTGGGATGGCTGGACGACTGAGGGTGATTGCTGCTGGATGTCAGCATTCATGATTCGTGAGGTACTGCCTTGGGGCCCTGAGTCGAAGAATGACATTTCCAGGTTGTAGGCAACAGACGGTCACGAACCGGGGTTTCAGGGGATTTGTTGATGAATCTGCACGGGGAAGTGCAGCGTTGAACTGATGCAGGGATTGCTCACAACATCGTATGGAATCTGCTTCAGGTCTTTATCCTCTTAAGAAAATCAATCATGATTAGAGTCTCTCTTATTGCCATTTGCCTGTTGGTGGGATCACAACCTGCCAAAGCGGACGTCATTATTGACGTTCAGGATGCCAGTATCACCACGAATGGGACAGGCTTTGTCGATGTCCTGATTAGCAGCACGGGCACTGACCTGTTAACGACGACAAGCTTTGAGTTCAACATCGGGGGGACCCCTGCTGCCAACGGGTTTTTGGAATTTCAGCTGGAGTCCGATGACGCAAACTACTCTCCACCGGGCTACGTTTTTGGAGCAGCGACAGGCAACTACTTTGACTCTTTGTTACCAGCGGATTCGATGTTTGGTATCGACAATTATCAGGCGGGCTTTACCAGTGTTACGCTTTCGGGAACAACGCAAACATTGGTCAGATTGCTCCTGAAGCATACGGCGATTGGCGATCCAAACGATTCTGTAGGAAAAATGTTCACCGTGAGCCTGAACACTGGCGGGGCAACCGACTTTTCATTCTGGGATGATATGGGAACTCCGAGTCCTTTGGACGATGGACCGACATCTCTGAACATCAGCCCTTTATCCTCATCGGGCACAATCACAATTGCGTCCGCCGCAGTCCCGGAACCCGGAACGGTGGCTTTTCTTGCCCTGCTTTCAACGACTTACGTGGCGAGACGATTTCGAAGGACGAAGAAGAAGGAGACGAACTCATAAGTGCAGTGTCTCACGTAGTCGTAGCGGAATTCGTGAGAATTCCCTGGTGAGTCCGAATTCTCACGAATCCGGCTACACGGCCGTGCTCTCCGACAGAATGAAAAGAACACGAGAGACACTACGATAGTGACTCACGTAGTCGTTGCATTCAGTCCGAATTCTTACGAATCCGGCTACATGTTAGCTGTCTGGTGTTCTTTCCTGGTTGACGTTGTGATTGTTCGCAAGGCGACCTGAGTAAACCTGATGAATCGTCCTGAAACTGGTCAACTTAGGCGTGCTTCAAAACGTACTTCGGCCGAAAGATCGTCGGAATTGTTTCTCAACGCGTATGATCCGCTGACGCGATTGGCAACAGGACTGATTCATTGGCAACCTGGTGATCCTAAGCCGACTCCGAACATGTTGCCACAGGCCTCAATCGCTGCCCGCCATTTCTGCCTGCCGGGCAACGGACGACTCACTGCCGTCCATCATCAATTCGGGTCGCGGCGCATCGTGACATCCCTGATGTTGGTGGCATTCACAACCTTGTTCCTGAGCCCCATGGAAGCCCGCGACCCCGTCGCGGTTCAGAGGGGAGATGTGGGGCCGGATGAGTCGTTTGGGCAAGGTGGTTTTGTCACAACGTCAACAGGGGAAGGCAATGAAAGTTTCGAGGACGTTGCCGTTCAGTCCGACGGGCGGATTGTTGCTGTAGGAACGATCGACACATCGCAAGGCTCGGAGCTTTGCATGATCCGGTACAACACGGATGGCTCGCTGGATACTACCTTCGGCTCTGATGGCAAAGTGAAAACTCAGATCGGAACAACACGCACTCGAGGCGAAGCCATTGCACTGCAGCCCGACGGGAAAATTGTCGTGGGTGGCGATGCATTTAACGGGAGTCACTACGAATGGGCTTTGGTTCGCTATCTGCCCGACGGGGAACTGGACGAGACATTTGGGGAGTCTGGAAAGATCACGACTACGACAGGGACCGGAGATCACTCTGTTGCTGTTGTGTGCATTCAGCCTGATGGCAGGGTCATTCTGACCGGGGAATATTTTGTGGGAGAGAACAGTGACATCGCGGTCGTGCGGTACAACACCGATGGATCGATGGACTCATCTTTTGGAACCAACGGGAAAGCAGAGTTTTCCGTCGGTCCGGGCAGTGATCGTGTTCAGGGAACTCGGGTGCTCCAGGACGGGAAGATCGTTCTATCCGGCTGGACAGGAGCCTTCGCGGGGCAGGTTGACCCCATTCTGGTCAGGCTCAACTCCGACGGCACGCTCGACAGCACATTCGATGACGACGGAAAAGTTCACGTCAGCTTTGGTATGACGATGGCAGTCTATCAGGGGGATTTTGTCGTACTGCCATCAGGAAAGATTCTGACCTGCGGGGTGAACTACATTGCTGCTGATGGAAACCAATTCTGCGCCCTGCGATACAATCCCAATGGTTCTCTGGACACATCGTTTGACGCCGACGGTTTGTTGATCTCCTCCGTCGGGCATGCTGGAAATTCCGTGGTCGAGCAGCCTGGCGGCATGTTCTGCCTGGGCGGGAACGTTAGACGTGGCGACGATAGCGACTTCGCAGTTGCTCGATATCACGAAAACGGTGAGTTGGATGATCGCTTCGGCACCAACGGAGTTTTCACGTTCAGCGATCATACGCGCGAAGACGTATCACGCAGGATGGTGCAGCAGAAAGATGGCCGATTCGTCATCATTGGAAGTTCCCACAACGGAGCAGACTTTGACTTTGCCCTCGCACGTTGCGTGGTGCAGGGTTCTGATCGAAAGGCTGGGCCTGATTCAGGTGAACAATGAATCCGGGCGATGCCAGCTAAATCACCGTTTCAGGCTGTGAATTTATGAGAATCCTGCTGCGGGCGAAGTGAGCATCATGAGCATCGGGCCACTGTCTTGCGGCATTCGTCTGAATGGCCATTGTCATTACGAAGTGAATGGGAGTCATTGCTTAGTGAAGCTTGATATAAAAGGATTGGCGATTGACAATCCGGCAGAAACAGAGGTTTCCCTTAACCTGAGCACCATCCATGGATTTCCCCGGACTTACCGAACCACCAGAACCAGAACCTGTATCAGGAGCCGGACCCGATGCTCCCGCGAAACTCTTCACGCTGGCGTATGATGAGCTGAAGCGGCTGGCGGTCGCGCAGATGAACCGAGAGCGGAAAGATCATACGCTGACTCCGACAGCACTGTTACATGAGGCTTATCTGCGGGTCTGCAGAACGGGGGAAGTTTTTGCTTCGATGAGCCGAGTGCAGTTTTTTGCGTTCGCGGCGGAATCGATGAGGCGTATTCTGGTCGAGCATGCTCGGAAACATGTTCGACGCCGAGAAATAATTTCTGAAGAGTCTGCTGGTCAAACGTTAATAACGATTCCAGATTCCAATGAGACAATCGATTTGTTGTTACTGGATGAGGCTCTAAACGAGTTTGCTGGTTTGCAGCCTGGGAAGTCTGATTTAGTAAAGCTGAAGTTTTTTGGTGGGCTTACGATTGAAGAGATCGCAGTGATTCAGAATATCTCGGTTCCGACGGCCAACCGCCATTGGGCGTTTGCCAAAGCCTGGTTAACTCGTCGTATGAACCACTCCGCCGATACCCCTGCAAAGTAATGAACTCCCCATGCCGTCATCATCGGAAGAAACGATCTTTCTCCAGGCGATTGAAATCGAATCTCCGCAAGCTCAGCTCGAGTTTCTGGAAGCCGCGTGCCGCGATCAGCCGGAGTTGCTGGCCAATGTGAAGGCCTTGTTGGTTTCCTATGCTCGGAGTGAGTTTTTGGAGTCGACTCCGCAGGCCGTGAAGGCTCTGCGTCCGGTCAATCAATCCGCCGCGCCGCTGATGCTGGGGCCGTATCGAGTGATTGAACAGATTGCTCGTGGCGGCATGGGGTCCGTGTTTCTGGCAGAGCAGACGGAACCCGTCCGGCGGCGCGTGGCGGTCAAGATTATTCGACCGGAACTGGACAGCGAAGACATCGTTCGTCGCTTCCATCTCGAACAACGTGCCCACGCGTTGATGGATCACAAGAACATCGCCAGAGTTCTGGACGCATCGACAACGGAATCCGGCATCTCGTATTTCGTGATGGAGTATGTTGATGGCATGCCGATTCATCACTACTGTCGACAGAAACAGCTGAGTGTGCAGGATCGACTGTTGTTGTTTCTCGACTGTGCCCATGCGATCCAGCATGCTCACATCAAAGGCATTTTGCATCGAGACATCAAGCCCTCCAACGTGTTGGTGGCAGAGCAGGATGGCAAGCCGCTGGTGAAGGTGATTGACTTTGGCATCGCCAAAGCGCTGCAACAGGACGATGCCCCCAATGTCCTCTTGCAGACGATGGGAACACGGCTGGGGCAGGTTCTGGGGACACCGCAGTTCATGAGTCCCGAGCAGGCTTCACAGGGAACGGTTTCTACGGATACTCGCAGCGATGTCTATTCGCTGGGGGCTTTGCTCTACCAGCTGCTCACTGACATGCCGCCCTTCGAGACTCAAATCCAGAAGTCGATGGCGTTCGACGAAATGCTGCGAATCATCAGGCAGGACGATCCCGTGCGTCCAAGTCAGATGGCGCTGAAGACGACATCGCCGGGAACTCAGGCGCCCACTGTCTCTACCACGAAACGCCTGTGGATGGCTCTGAAAGGCGATCTGGATGCGATCGTGATGAAAGCCATGGAGAAAGATCCGGCTCGGCGATACCAGAACGCCGGGGCTTTGATCGACGACGTAGAACGTTATCTTCGCAGCCAACCCATTCTTGCCCGAGTTCCGTCAACGTGGTACACGCTTGCCAAACTGGCTCATCGGCGTCGAGGATTGCTTGCTTCGATGGTCATTGCGATCGTGTGTCTCCTCACCGGTACTGTGGTGGCATTAATTCAGGCTGAGAAAGCTCATCAGGCCCGGCTGGACGCGCGCGTTGACGCGCAGCGTGCGATAGCAGCGGAGCAAAATACTCGGGAACTGCTTTACACTCAGCACCTGAAACTGGCCTCGTCGGCAATGGAAAACAACGATCCAGCGGCCGCACTGGAAGCACTGTCGCGCCAGAGACCGGCTGGAGGAATGGCAGATCTTCGCAGCTTTGACTGGTACGCCCTGACTCGTCTGAATCGCCCAAAGTCCCGTACCATTTTTCGCAATCAGGCATCACTGTATTCGATGTGCCTGGTTGTGGCCACAACTCGTATCGCCACCGTCGGGGCCGACGGCATCGTCAGAGTTATCGAGCCGGATGATGGATCAATCGTCTGGCAAAAGAATCCCGGTGCAGGAGAACTGAACGGAGTGGCATGCTCGCCGGATGGGAAGTTTCTCTCAGTGGCAGGTGATGATGGGCGAGTCATCCATCTGCACGCTGAGTCCGGAGAAGTTCATTCTGACTTCAAGCCTCACAATCGGCAGGCGTTTCAAATTGCGTGGGCAAAAGATGGTCAGTTCTTTGTCACGTGCGGCAATGAGTCGACCGCAAAGATTTGCCGGTTCCCGAACATCATCATTCGGGACATCCCCGCGGCCCGCGATCTCGAATGCCTTGCCGTGAGTTCTCAGGGCGATATCGCACTGGGTTCCGAAGGAGGCACGATTTATGTTGTCGATGGTTCAAAGGGCTTTGAAGCTCCGCCACAAGTCCAGCAGTTTGTGGGAAACGAGCGTGATCATTGCTCCTCAGTGGCGTTTTCACCCGATGGAGAATTGTTGGCGTCCGGATGTCTTGATGGTACCGTGATTCTCTACGGAAATCGCGACAGAGGATTCGTGCCTGAGCGTTCCATTAAGGCGTCTGAGAGTGTCGGCAGTCTGGCATTTTCAAGTGATCAAGCATCATTGTTGGCTGGTCTGAAGAATGGTTCTGTGGAAACATGGCCACTTGAGGAACCTTCGGAACAACAGTTTTCACTTTGGATTTCCCATCAGGTTCATGCAAAGTCGGGAGCAGCCCTTCTCAGTAATCAGGCAAATGGCTACGACTGGGCCAGCATCCGTATTGACCCCAATCCCGGGCGAGCTACCGGCAAGCCCGTTGCGGGAGTCGACCGGCCAAAATTCCTGCAGGTTCGCCGAGTCACCCCCAGCCTCGTCGACGGCTACTTTCCCAAAGGGACAACGAAAGTCTCGGTCGAGTTTAGTGAGCCCATTACGACGGATCATTTGTCGGAACGAATTCGTCTGCTGCGACGACCACACGCGTTCAATGGAAGACGACAGACCGCACTGAATTCCCTCTCGACTTCCGTGGATGGAAACCATGTGACATTCGTTCTGACCGGCCAGACAAGTCTCGACAAACCCACCAGTGAAGTTCAGAAATTTCACGAAGGAGATATCGCCGCACTTAGGCCATCGAAAGATCATGATCGCATCTTTTCTGTGGGAAGTGACGGGGCTGTCGTTGAATTCCGTCCTGAAGGAACTGAGCCGTTCCACATCATTGATGAGGGTGTGCCAGGATTTGATGTTGGTTACTTTGGAGTCACATGGAGTGGAGAACTGCCGCAACAGTTCCTTGGATGGCATCAATTGCGTGAACACGGAGCGGTCACATTCCTTCCTCAGTCTGAGGGTTTTGCCACGATTTCAGTCCGGCAGTCCCAGAACGCAGAAGCAATCGTGACTTATAACATTCGGATCAGGGACGGCTACATGGAATCTCGCCTGCTGTCGAATCCGAATGATTCGAATCATCTGCTTTTGTTTTCCCCGGGGCCTGTTCAGCCCGATCTCAATGCGTCGGCCGTTTCTGGCGAAGCCCGATATGTTGCCGTGGCGTATCGCCCTCGCGGCGACACAAATCAACCGGGGATCATCCGGATCAAGGATCTTCAAAGCGGAGAGTCATGGCAGATCGAAACCCAACTGCACGACATCGAATTTCAGTTCTCGCCGGATGCCAGGTCGCTTCTTGTGTCAAACCAAAACAGCATGGAAATGCATCAGGTTCCTTCCGGGCTGTTGACAAAGCAACGCACCATTGAGAATCTTGGCAGGTGCATTTTTTCTCCCGATGGACAGGAGATTCTGACCGTGGGAGATGATGGACTTCTTCAAATCTGGTCGGCCCACGATCTGTCTCTCATCACTTCTATCAACGCACATGATATTGCTGCACGTGATATCGCGATTTCTCCGGATGGGCGCACAATCGCCACTGTGGGGTTCGACAACAAACTGAAATTCTGGCGACGCAGCGTGCTGGAGCTGTCCGCGGAGATCCGGTTTAGTGAGCCGCTCACCGATGTTAAGTTCTCACCGGATGGTACAACCGCAGTCGTGCGAGATGACGATGGGACGCTCTACCTGATCGACGCTCGGCCAACAGACGCCGGCTGATCGTCTCCAGTCATGGCCATGCCGTGGAGACCTTGCGATGGCAGGGCCGTTGCACCACTGAGCTGGGGGAGGCTGAGTCTTGTTTGAGATGGAGGGACTTTTAGAGCGGTTGGGCTGGGGATTCGGTAAGGTGAACCAAGAGGGGGATGAAGATGAAGAATAAGATTAGGATTAAGATGAGGAGTGGGGCGGCCTTGAAACAAGAAAAGCTCGGCTTCGCGAGGAGGCCGAGCTTTTAAAATTGTGTCTCAAGTACCGGAGGCGGGGGTCGAACCCGCACTAGATGTTACTCTAACCGGATTTTGAATCCGGCGCGTCTGCCATTCCGCCACTCCGGCGGGTACCTGAATCTTTCACAAAGACAATTCAACAAAACGACGAAATCGTTGGGTTGGCTGCTCTGCGGGAGGCGGAAACTAATCGAATGGAGGGACGTTCGCAAGGCGATGCGTCGCGGGAGTTCCAGTTTTTGACGGGCGGGACAGATTCCCTCGGAAAAACCGATATCCTCGAAAAGTCTTCGCTTGGGAACGACGGACACGGCACGCTCGACGACGGTTCGCCAAACCGCGATTTGGCAAAGTCCCGGTTCCATTGTCATTTCAGGGGCATTTTGAATGGCGGCCTTCCGGAAGCGTGGCATGGAGCCTTGTGTCCGGTAACATTCCGCAACTAACACTGGCTTGCCGCGGACTTTGGGAAGACCGCTCGGATGTTTGGCGGCGTCAGGCGAGTCCCTGTCCGATTTTCATGACCCCGGAAAACGAAATTTCTGCAATGGCTCACACTCCGCAAGCTGACGGCTCAATCACTCGCTTCATTAATCATCATTATCGCCACTTCAACGCGGCTGCGCTGGTCGATGCGGCCAAGGGCTATCATCAGCACCTCGCCTCCGGTGGCAAGATGATGATTACTCTGGCCGGTGCGATGAGCACTGCGGAGCTGGGTTTGTCATTGGCCGAAATGATTCGCCAAGACAAGGTGCATCTCATTTCCTGCACCGGAGCGAATCTCGAAGAGGACGTCTTCAACCTTGTCGCTCACGATTACTACGAACGAGTTCCTCATTATCGCCAGTTGTCGCCGCAGGACGAACAGGATTTGCTCGATCGTCACATGAATCGAGTGACCGACACCTGTATTCCGGAAGGCGAAGCGATGCGTCGCATGGAAACCGCGATGCTGGAAGTTTGGACTGCCGCCGATCAGGCCGGCAAGCGATTCTTCCCTCACGAGTTTTTCTATCAGGTTCTGTTGAGTGGGAAGTATCAGGAGTTTTACCAGATTGATCCCAAGGACTCCTGGATGCTGGCAGCGGCCGAAAAGAATCTGCCGATCATCGTGCCCGGCTGGGAAGATGCAACGCTAGGCAACATGTACGCGGCCGCTGTGATTCGTGGTGACATTAAGAATGTTCACACGGTTCGCACGGGGATCGAATACATGACGTGGCTGGCTGAGTTCTATACTCAGGCCAGTGCAAAGAATTCGATCGGCATGTTTCAGATCGGTGGCGGCATCGCGGGTGACTTCCCAATCTGTGTTGTGCCGATGCTGCATCAGGACCTGCAGCGAGACAGCGTTCCTCTGTGGGGTTACTTCTGTCAGATCAGTGATTCGACCACCAGCTATGGTAGTTACTCCGGGGCTGTCCCGAACGAGAAGATTACCTGGGGCAAACTGGGAGTTGATACGCCGAAGTTCATTATTGAATCAGACGCGACGATCGTTGCGCCACTGATCTTTGCTCATGTGCTGGGCTGGTAGTGTTTGTTCGGATTTAGTCGCGATCGGTTGTTGGGGTAGGTCCTTTCTGCCGGAAAGGACTTTCGCCGTAAGGCGAACCTAATGTGCATATCGGTCAGGATTGCAGGCTACATTGCTTCATCATATGCGACCGAAGTCGCGGCAAGCCGCGAAGTCCTGCCCGGCAGGCAGGACCTACCTAATGCCGCGACTGCCTCCAGTTCGGCGGTAAACAAAAACTCAGATCTTGCGGCAATCGCGTGACATCACAGGAGAACAGCAAAGCGTGCGAGTGCTTGGACTGGATATTGGTGGAGCGAACATCAAAGCGTCCACGGCCGATGGAGAATCCGTCAGCATCAGCTTTGCGATCTGGCAGAAACGCGATGGCCTGCGCGGGATTTTTAAGCAGCTGCCGCTCTATCGTGACGCTGCTCCGGATATCGTGGCGTTGACGATGACCGCGGAACTTGCCGACTGTTTTCAGACAAAGGCTGAGGGTGTTCAGTTCATTATCGAAGCCGTGCAGGATGTCTTCGCCAGCTCGATGATTCGAGTCTGGTTGACTTCTGGGGAATTCGCTGAAGCGGCGGATGCCATCGAGCTGCCTCAGCTGGCCGGAGCTTCCAACTGGCATGCTCTGGCGACGTGGGCTGGACGAGCTGTCCCGTTTGGCCCGGCTGTGCTCATCGACATCGGTTCCACAACGACCGACATTATTCCCTTGATCGATGGACTTCCTGTTCCGGAAGGCAGGACGGATCTGGAACGACTGGCTGCATCGGAGTTGCTTTACACCGGTGTCGGGCGAACTCCTGTTTGTGCGATTGTTCAGTCAGTGCCACTCTCGCCAGATGAGGAAAGTGCGGGACCGGCGGATGTCTGTCAGATCCCAGTGGCCGCCGAGTTGTTTGCAACCTCACTGGATGTGCACTTGCTAGCCGGTGAAATCATGGCGGATGCGGGAAACTGCGAAACGGCCGACGGGCGTCCTTTGACCCGGGAAGCTGCGATGAACCGCCTGGCTCACATGCTTTGTTGTGATGCGACGGAGCTGTCCGAAACGCAGTTGGTGAAGATCGCCGAGTACATTGCTGAGCAACAGCTACAGCAGATTACGGTGGCGGTGAAGAATCGCTGCCAGTATGTTCGGAAGATGGTCGCAGATTCAGGTGTGACCAGGATTCACGCCGTGATCAGCGGCAGCGGTGCGTGGCTGGCGGAGCGAGTGATTCAGGAGGTTGGTGAATCCTCCTTTACTGCCGTACATAATCTTTCGGAGATGTTTGTTCGCAACGTGAGTCGCTCTGCGCCGGCCTTCGCGGTGGCTCGACTGGCGGCTGAACGTTGTCAGGATGATTTGCTGCCGATTGAGTCGCTGTATTAAGGTGAGCCTCTTTGCGTTCTGATTCGAAGCGTAAGGGCGCGGGGCCTACGGTTTTCCCACGGGATTTGAGTCTCTGCACTGAGTCAGCATGCGCTATTTGGGCTTGAAATGAAGCCGATGGGGCTACGCACTTTGCGATCCAAGCGGCAAAGAAAAAAGTACGACACTGGTGGCCAGAACTCAGATATACAGGCCTTCAATTCCTTCAAGGACTGCGGATAGGTTGAGCAACTTGACGATCGAGCACTAACCGCACATATTGCATACGTAGACCAAGCCCTTCCCAATTAGCCTGCCCAACTGAGGAAATCGTCATGTTACTGAAACGCGTCAGTCTTGCCGCCGCACTGTTTTTCTCCGTCGTCAATGTTGCTACTGCAGCCGATGTTTGGGGACTCAAGCCGGGCACTCCGGAACTAAAATCCGCCACGACTCTGGCATTTGGACCGGAAGATATCCTGTTTGTCGGCGATGCAAAGAATGCCACCGTGTTCGCCATTGCCACTGGCAACACTGCAGGCGATGCCGCCAGTGCCTCAATCAACATTGATGATCTTCCCACAGCGATTGCCAACGAATTGCACGCCAGGAAGGTTGAAGTCAACGACGTTGCCGTGAATCCTCGCACCGGAGCGGCTTTCGTCGCGGTCACGGCCGACGACCACGCCGCCCTCGTTCAGATTGATGGCGCTGGCAAGATTTCCGAGCTGTCACTGAAGGACGTTAAGTTCTCCAAGGCGACGCTGGCTAATGCTCCGGAAGACAAGGTCGTTGGTGAAGGTCGACGAGCACAAAATCGACGAACCGAATCCATCACCGACATTGCGTTCTTCGAAAACAAGCTGCTGGTATCCGGACTGAGCAATGCACAGTCGCCATCGACCGTGCGAGAGCTCAACTTTCCGTTCGCTGATTCCGACAAGGGGATCGGTGTTGAAATTTATCATGCCGCTCACGGCAAGAGCGAAGACTATGCCGCGATGAGAACTTTCGTCCCGATGATGATCGATGGCGAGCCGAGCATTCTCGGAGCGTATGTTTGTACTCCGCTGGTGAAGATTCCGGTCAAGGAATTGTCTGCCTCTGGTGAAAAAGTCAAAGCGACGACCGTGGCAGAACTGGGGAACCGCAATCGCCCTCTCGACATGATCAGCTACTCTAAGGACGGTGCAGATTACCTGCTGCTCAGCAATAGTGCTCGAGGCGTCATGAAGATTTCGACTGCAGGCCTGAAGGAAAACAAGGGGCTGACGGAGCCTGTCAGTGGTGGCGGTACTGCCGGTCAGAAGTATGAGACGGTTGAGTCGATGACTGGCGTTGTGCAAATGGACAAGCTGAATGAGACCTCCGCATTGCTGCTGGTTCAGGCTGAAGGCGGTCCTCAGAATTTGAAGACCATAGCGTTGCCGTAATTGGAGTTGTCTGCTGGCCGTGAGGTGGCTCGTCGTATTCTATCGGATGCCCCGGAAGTGTGATTGCTTCCGGGGCATTTTCATGCGATGACTCTTACGCGGGAGCAGAGATTATTTGGAACTTCGTCAGCCAGTCGTTCTCGTTTCGAGTGAGCCCATGTGCCCGAGCTATCTCAGAATGCGGCTGCCTCTCACGGAAGCTCTTCAACGGTTTTCAGACTGGATACAGTTACCGGTCTTTGGTCCACCGCAAAAGACGGCCTGGAACAAGGTCAATGACTTCGCCTGCATCGACGGCGACTGGCGGTGCAACGTGGTTTTGTTCATTTATGAATCGGGCGAATGGACCGTTTTTGAAGACCAGTCAGGATATCTGTCGACTATCACGTCAGACAAATGGCTGGAACTTGCCCGGCTCGATGAGTTGGTGTTTGCCGGGTACAACGATTCCATTCCTTGTGGCCGCTTATTTGTGATTCAACAAGGACAGAGCATTCGCGAGTTTCTGGACAACACAGCGAACGTTCAGCACCATGTGAATCGGGGCCAGCTGGATTTCGAGAGGGAGAATCCAATCAAAGACTGGATCGGAGCCGCCTCGTTTGTGGACGATGACGAAATTTTTCGTTCACCGGATTATGGTTTGTTGTGGATGTTTGGCGAACGCTGATTGAGTGACACCCAATGGCGATTATTTTAGCGGAACATCAGAAGCGATCTGTTGAACTGATGAGGCATCACAACCCGAAACGGTAGTGAGGGATCGATTTCCCGGTGTTTGGCACAGAATCCCTCGCTGACGTTTTTGAAGTTGCACTTTTTCAGGCCCGAAGGGCCGACAGCCTACGGTGGCGTGAGGGTCTGTTGATTTAATCAGCCGGAATGCGTTAGCGGCCGGTTTTCGTGGCAAAAACACAGCAAATTCAACCGGGGGCTAACGCCCGGCGGCTGATAAACAGTTTAATTCAACAGACCCGTGAGCCACCGGTATTCGAACATAAAGAATCTGAGGCCGGGAGGACCGGCACAAGGGCGGATGTGTCGGCCCGTCAGGCCTGAAACGCATTGTTTTTTGCGGTCCGGTGGCTTACGCCACCGGCAGAGGATGTGCCGGGCTTCCAGCCCTAACGCAAACGTGTAACTTCAAAACTGACACTTCGGGTTTTGATGAAGTCGACAGTCCGCAAGCCGTTCCGTTTCCAATGGGAAAACGATGGTAGCTGCCATTGGGCTGACGCCCAGCCGCTCGCCGTGTTTATGGTTTCAATGCTGCTGCGGGTTGTGTGGCTTCGACCTTCTCCTCTGTCAAATGCTCGGGCGTCAGCAGCACAAATACAACGTTCAGTTGTCGCGTCGGCCTTGCCTCGCTGTTCAATTAGTAAGACCAGAGTCTGCCCGGAACCGACGAGCGATTCGTGCGACGCTACTTTGGGGTCTGTTTTAATTTCGCCGATTTGGACAGAGTGGTTCAGGCGAATGACATTACTATCAGCGATCAAATGTGGATTGGCAGACAGCCGAAACCTGTTGAATGCTGATTCCGAATCAGTTCCGACTGCTGATCAATGCCGCCTGTCCAGAAGGTGTCAGAATTCTTGGACACGCAAGCATCTCAACTTTTCTCATCAGTCAGGAATCTTTGAAGTTCATCTACGCGACTTTTCGTCAGCAATGCCCAACGCTGCCCGTCATTCAAGGAATGCAAAGACGCTCGTTCCTCCAGACCCTTGATTTGGGAATCAGTGACGATCTGCATTACGCAGCAACTGATCTCCACGGTTTGGCTCTGATCAGCTCGAATCGCCGACAGAAGTGACTCGATCTCTTTTGTGAACCGCGGCAGTCTGCCGAACCGAGAGTAGAAATTCGGCGGGCGTTCCCTTGTCTTCGGCAAATAGCCCAGCGTCTATCACACCTTCTTTTTCATTCCATGATTCAGGATGGATCGTTGTCTTGATCAATTCGGTCAAGGGCTGAAAACTCACATTCAGGACTCGCGGGCCAACGGCGTGTTCAGGCTCCTTCCTCGCACTTGTTTGCTAACGCCCTCGTCCACATTATTTGACAACGAAGTAGAGGCCTCCAGGGTATTCAAGCCCATAGATCCTCGCACAACCAGATCCGCAACTTTGTATTTCCTGACGACCAGCTGGTTCTTCCGTTTGGTGACTTCCGTTTCCATCTCCGCAAGCAAAGCCGCAACTTTCACATGGACCAGTTTTATTCGACAAATACTGACGGTTTCATTCTTGTCATCGATCGTCATGGTCCCAAGTCCACCATAGACTTGCCATGAATCTCGCTCGAGACTGGTCAGCATCGACCCCAGCTCTTTAAGGTAAATGGAACGCCTGCTTGTACGGCCGTGCCCCACAACTTGACCTGAATCATCAGTCTTGACTAATTCAGGAATCGGATATTCCACAACCGTCATGTGTAATGCCGCCACATCAAAGAGCATCCTGCAATGCTGCAGGATCTTCTGCTTTTCCAGAAGGGGTGAGTCTTTCGCGAGGATTTTGGCATAACTCCGAGCGGTATGAGTTCGATTGAAACTCTTCTGCAAACCATCCAGGGTAACTCCGCCCTGACTACTCGTGCTAATGTATTCAATTCATCATCTGTTTTGCGTTTCTCCTTGCGTTTTGCACCATCTTTCCAATGTAGAAACTGCTCTTCGCAATGCTTTTGAAAAGAGACTTTTGCTCATCGGTCGCGAATGCTCAAAAGTGCTGCAGAAGCAGTTCTTGATACAGGTATTCGGGTTATGAGCTTTCGAATCGCCGATTCGAGAGGCAGTTTCTTTGACCCATATCGATTGTTTGGGAGATCGAAAACTGAAACAGTTGATGAGCGGCTGGCACAATATCAAGGACTGTGATCGGCTTGTCGTTGACGTAGGCCACGATTGTCCGAGGCTGAATTGCTGGTGACCAGCCAAAATCCTCATGCAGGCGAATCGCATTGGCTGAATCACCCACGGATGTCCGGTCGTTAGACGGCTGTGTGGCGTTATCAGCATTTTGATCTCTTCGTGCCGCGTAGGGATCATCCGGGTAGACAACCTTTTCCTCTGTTGCGGGATCGCTATCTGTATGATGTCCTGCCGCACCTGCGGACACGATAAACAGGACCACATCTTTTTCGCCGGTGGGGCGGATTCGCGTAAGCCCCTGAACAACGCATGCCTGATCGTCGGTGACTTCACACGACCAGGATCCGCTTAGTTCACTTGCATGAACTTTCAGGCTCAGCTGATACAGCCTGCGATTGCGGGGCAGCACAGTAACTTCAAGGAGTTCACCCGGTAACTGATTCTCAAGACCGGTGATAGCTGGATTGAGATGAGACTTTATTGAAGTTGGTTCACCATTCACAACGAGAAGATCTTGTCGGCAACGAAGGAGAGTGGAATTCGACAGTGCGGCAATTTCATTCTTGAAATTCGACACTTCTCGTAACGTGAAATTGCAGAACTGGAGTGCCTCAAACTCCAGCTTGCTGGTTGGCTCCGCCGCAGCACTCCGACTTACATAGGTCACGTTGCCGACGATTTCTGCTTCAGCGGTCACCATTGAGTGCTTTCGCAAAAGCCGTGTC
Source organism: Planctomycetaceae bacterium (assembly GCA_046349735.1). Classification (GTDB taxonomy): domain Bacteria; phylum Planctomycetota; class Planctomycetia; order Planctomycetales; family Planctomycetaceae; genus SXXK01. Next base: position 138,205 of record JAXMBU010000003.1, on the reverse strand, counting down.
GCTTCTATATCGGGCAGGACCGCGATGCATACGTTAAGGCGACTTTGAGCGAAGCCATGCATGCGAATCTGTGTGAGAACCTTTTTGAGCCGCGCGGCTAATGCCTGTGGATGCCGAACGATGAGCGATTCCCCGTTGGCCACTATCGTTGTTGCGTTGACGGACAGGGGACGATCCGCGTTCATTGCCTCGTCGATCATGATCTTCACGATCTGAGTCGCCTCAGTCTGGCCTAAGCCTTCATCACTTGCCAGCCTGGGGATCAAGTCGGCGTCTATTGTTGTTTCAACAAACGGTTCCTTCATGAAAACCCTTTCAGGTGCCACGAGTCGGGCCTCCAGGACTGCGAGAAAGGCTTGCGTCTTTCCTTCTTCGGTGGTGATCATTCCAGATTGCAGAAACGCCTGATTTTCCCGCAGTTCGACCGTCGTCTGAAGCCGTCTTTCGGTGATGGCTGGCAATGTGAACATTTTCGGTGTCTCGGTCACTCGTCCTGTCATGGTCATCAGGCGACGCTCAGATGCGCCTTCGAGACACGCCACTGACTTTAGTTGAAAGAGGCCCTTGTCCACGACCTTCGGAATAACACGCAGCGTCAACCCTTCGACCACCGTACGAATCATGGGCTCATCGTTCTCTTTGAATCCCACGATGAACGGTTTTGTTTCACCGGTTTGGATCGTTGCGACCTGACCGTCAATCGCACTGACCTTCGGACACTGCATCGACAAACAGCCTGCCTTTGAACGCGCCAGTTCTTCTATCTTCCGAGCTTCCTCGATGGACACGACGCCCGAGGTACCGACGCCAAACGCGGCCGCCGATTGTGGTAACTGCGTCTCAGACTGCGATGGTTTTGCAACGGTTTTGCCGTCAGCTGCTTTGGGAAACGGCTTCTCCTGGTGCAAAGCCTCCATCAAGGAATTGATCTCTTCGGGTGGCCCCATGATGTACCGAGCGGTGACCTGAAACGTAGTGAATCCATGCTCGTGGACTGCATCGATGTATTCCTGAAGAGTCGCATGTCCTGCAGCCGACTGAACAACCACCATGCGATCACCGTTGAGAGCATATGACGACAGCACTTTAATTTCAGTGGCTGAAGTTGAAACGGCTCCGGCCATCGGGATGACTTTGGTTGATAAATCTGCAGGCGGCAATGGCTGCGGCAGGTTCACGGGAGGGGCTGGAACGCCTTGAACGTTACGGTGTACTGGCACAACAGACGATTCAAAGATCTGCAGCAGACTTTTTCTTGCCTGGTCCGAAGAAAGGTTCTGCTCTTTTGCAAGACGCTCGATCAGGTCGCCAACGACGTAGGTCTTTGTTGAGACTTCGACTTCTGGGGCATCCGCTATCTTTGTCTCTTGGGGTAAACCCATTTCCTCTGGTTGTGTTTCGACAGCCTTCTCTTCTGACTGTGGCTTTGCCACTGCTCCCGGCAGCACAACAATTGCCAAGCCCGCAACCGCCAGCCAGCACCAGAGTGGGGTTTGTTTTTTGAGTCCGGTTTTGAGTGACATGATTCGCTCCATGCGTTGAGTTGTGATTTCCACGGGCTTCATACCTGGGAAGACGGGGATCGGTTGAAGTTGGTGTTTGCTTTCGATGACTGACAACAGACTGCGAGCGTATTGAGCCGGCGAACAGCCGAGTTCTGCGATGACCTGTTCGTCACAACAGCGTTCGGCTTCTCGTGACAGCCACCGATTACTGAACCACACGGCCGGATGAAACCACCAAAGACTTTGCACGATGGCCTGCAGCAGGCCTGTTCGCAGATCTCCTCGGCGGATGTGAAGGAGTTCGTGGGCGAGGATGGGATCGAGAAATTCTAAGTCTTGCCTGCCGGGCAGCGGTTTTGGTAGGTCCTGTCTGCCGGGCAGGACTTCGTGGCTCGCCGCGCCCCGTGTGCACTCGGAGCCTTCTGACAGGCTTTTAATGTCAATTGAACGTCGCGCAGGCTCGCCTTCGGCGAAAGTCCTTTCCGGCAGAAAGGACCTACTTGTTTGCAGTAAACATCGCGGTAGCACAATCGTGTGTCGCAACACTCCTAACACTGCGGGGCCAAACAGCACGTCCGACACGATGATACGAGGCACTCGGCGGAGATGCAGTTTCTTCGCCAGCAACTGCAGGCGCTCATTCAGTGGCTGGTCGAACTCAGAGGTGCGATGGCGGTGAATACGTCGCAGGCACCTCAGGCAACGAACGATCATTAAGCTCAATGTGGCTGCTGCTCCGATCGCCAAGCAGGAAAGCAGGAGACCTGGCCATAAAACTCGATCAGGGCGAACTGCATCGACAGATGTTGGCTCACCAAATTCAGGTGCCTGAATTGCAGTGACATTTGTGGCGTCTGAATTTTCGTCCCGAGCTATTGGTTGGGTGCTCCGGTGAACTGCGAAATCAGGTTCGAGATGCGACTCGGATTCATGATCGCTACTGAAGGATGACACAAGGACCGATTCGGTCTGCAAAGAACGGACTTCAGCTAACGCAGAATCACTGGTCTTCTCTACCGATAACGTCAGAGCCTGGAGCCGACTAAAAACACCCAGCGAATGTCCCCACATTGGCGGTGTCACACATTTGACAAGCACCAGCAGCCACAGGGCATGAGCCAGGTGCGGGCGATTCTTTGCGATCATTCGCGTGCAGAAAGCGACCATGATGGCAAGCATCGCGATTTGCCATGCCTGTGTCCACAGCATGCGCAGAAAGTCGTTCATAACCGACCTCCTTGCGCTGCGCGGATTTGAGATTTCAAATTTGAAATTTGAAATGATGTGTCAGCTGACAAATGAAGAATGCTGAATCGTAAGGAGTCACGCTTCAACTTCTGAAAACCGAAAACTGTAAACCGAAAACCCTGCTCACTTCTCATCGCTTCCTCCTTCGAGTCGATCCAGCAACTCGCGGAGCTGTTCGATGTCATTGGAAGTGAACTTGCGTTCCTCAACGAGATGCTTCATCAGCGGCATTGTTTCGCCACCGAACAACAGGTCGACCATCTCGCCGACGGTTTCGCGTATCACGGTTTGAGGCCGCACTTTGGGGGAATAAACTCGACTGCGACTTTCCAGTCGCACGTTGAGGTATCCTTTCTCTTCAAGCCTGCGGAGGTAGGTCTGGACCGTTGTAAAGTCAATATCGCGGCCTGGCGGTAACGCTTCAAAAACCTGCCGAACACCGGCCTCTTTAAGTTCCCAGACAATCCGAGCAATCTCCAGCTCGGCCTTCGACAATCCCGGTCGCGGCGGCATCGGCGGTCCTCCGTACTCAATCCTTCGTCAATTACAAATGTCCCTGACGAGGAACTGTAGGATTACATTTGTAATTGTGTCAAGAGGGCCAGGCAGAATTAAACTTTGCTGACGCCTCGATGCAGGGAGTTCTCGAAAGCCTTGAACAGAACGTCGACGCAATCAAAACCCCAAGCCTCATTTTTGAAGTTGTGCATTTTTGGTTAGGGCTGGAAGCCCGGCACATCCTCTGCCGGTGGCGTGAGCCACCGGATTGCAAAAAACAATGCGTTTCAGGCCTGACGGGCCGACACATCCGCCCTTGTGCCGGCCCGTCAGGCCTCAGATTCCTTATATTCGTATACCGGTGGCTCACGCCACCGGCGATGGGCCTTGCCGGCCGCCGGGGCAAACATGCAACCTCAAAAGGCTTTAGTGAGGGATGTTGTGCCCAAAGCACAAGGGATGTAGATCTCTCACTGGCGTTTCGCGTTGTGAAAAACCATTGAGTAAGCACCCCCGTTTAGGGCAGAAGAAAACGGGCATAGATGCTTATGCCTGTTTGCGACGGGGTGGTCTGATGACTAACGCGCGCGAACATCTTTTACGGTCGGGACGGACATTCTTGTCGGTCGAACCACGGTCGGGCACGAATGTCCAACCTACATCTGTAAGCTTGAAGATGTGCGGTGGTGAGAGTAGAAAACTCAGAAGCAAAAACCGGATCGAAGAGAAAAGCGGCCTCCCTGCCGCATCGCCATCCGTGGTGGATAACTCTCGGCCAGTCGCGTGTCGTGTTGAGTGAGCAAGCGACCTGCTGGGAGAAGAGTGAGTGAGCAAGCAATGCTTTTCTCTTCTTCGATCCGTTCTGCTTCCGATTTTGAAAGCGGGATTACTGCGTCAGCTGCTTGAAGAGTTCACCGAAGTCCGGCATTTTTATGCTTTCAGCACGTTGTTCCATGCATCAGGCTGCCAGATTTCGACACAGATCTGGCTCCGACCACGATCGTTTCTTTTCCGGCATCCACACCAAGAAAAGGTCGGAACCCTTCTGGTATCAGAAGTCGAGAACGGTTGGCAAGGCGCGTCGTCTGGTGTCGTGTCGACAATAAACGACAGAGCCTTGCACTTCGCTCCATCGCTGTTCCATGCGACCAGAGTCGATTTTTGCTTCAGCAACGCGATGCCACTGTCGAGACGTTTCTGCCATTCGGCAGGCTACCCAAAGACTCAGGCATCCGGCTCGTTCTTTGGCAATGATGACGTCGCCATTCTCATCGGAGATCGAAGCCGACAATTCCGTCGGAAGCATCAGGCGAAATCGATCATCGATCGTTCGCTTGTATTCTCCCGTCAGGAACATGCGGAAACTCTCTTCCTTTTACAAGGGCATCCCCTTGTGAGAACAGGCATAAGCCAGACACCGCAAGAACTCTTATATGACCGCAGCCATGACGGTGTGTTGATCCAATCAGCCGGTACGCGCCCAGCGCTCGGTTTCTATGCAAAAGCACAGCAGATTCAACCGGGGGCTATCGCCGTGCGGCTAATCGAACGACCAAATCAACACGGCAGCAAGCCGAAGCTCTATAGCGTATCGGGCACAAATCCCACTTTCAACTTGTTTTCAAAGATCATTGCGGGCATTAATCCCACAAACTGCTCCCGCAGCTTACGCGTCTGTGTTCACGTCGACAAGGGACTGGAGAATCGAATTTTCCGAATTTGCCGGAATGCGATCCTGGGCGAATTGGCGACGGAAAATTTGCTCGGTGAAAGAGTCCGGACGGTACGATGCACAGTGAAATGCGAGGCGATGGTAAGATGGAAAGCCATGGTGGGCATTAACTTGAATGCACGTTCTGTCAGATATTTCTGCTGCGAAAAGTCTGTCGAGAATCCCTGTTTGACCCGGGTTGTTTTCGGCCATATATTCGATTTGGGCTTATGAACTGGACTGCGGCACTGATAGTGTGATCATTGCAACTCATCAGACGGCAAAGATTGTTGTCGGATGATTGGCCGGAGTGGGGCATATTCTTCGCACGGTGTGGATTGAGGCTGCGTATTTGCGGGATACCTTGCAGAACTTCGCCTCAAACGTGGCCGCGCACAGAATAAAACCGCTTTGACCAGCACGTCTGGTTTCATGGTTGAGACCATTAGCAGGGCATGATGCCGCTCGGATTCGAATGCACTGAGTGGATGGACCACAACGGCAAACACGGCTGTCGGGGTCGAGGGGAACATCATGCGTGTAAACGTGCTGAGTTGTCGGCTGCTGTCGACTTTGACTCTCGTCTCACTGTTTCTTCTTACGCCTGCTGTCCTGCGAGCCGAAGATCCGGTTGAAGTCGATGCCTCGATCTATGCAGACGCCGTAGATGCCCTGCGTGCCGGTGAGCTTCTCGAAAACAATCGCCAGTGGGTTGAAGCCATCAACCACTATGAAGCCACGCTTGAGCGGTTCACAGATGATGAAGGCCTGAAGTACGGTTTGCGTCGAACTCGGATTCACTTTGGTGTGGATCGACGATATTCAGACCGCAGCTTTGAAGAGAAGTTGCTGACAAAAGGTCGAGCCGAAGCTCTGGATCTGTTTGAAGACATTCTCAGTCGAGTTCAGTACGAGTATGTCGAACCGATCAAGGAAACTCGTTTCGTGGCTCATGGAACAGAGAGCCTGTACATGGCCTTGAAGAACGATCGGTTTACTGCGAAGAACAAGCTGGAGGATAAGGCGGAAGCCGTCGACCGAGTCCGTCAGACACTGATCAAAGACTTCTGGAATCGTCGGGTCGACAGCCGCATGCAGGCTCGATCCACTGTGACGGCCATTTGTGATTTGTGTCAGCGGGAACTTGGAATCTCCGGAACGGTCGTCGTGATGGAGTATATTTTTGGCGGCTGCAATGCTCTGGATGAGTACAGCAACTTCCTGACTCCGGATCGATACAACGATCTGTTCGGCAGCATCCAGGGTGAGCTCGTCGGGATTGGCATTGAGATGAAAGGCGTCAAAGGACGCGGCATGCATCTCGTTAACGTCCTGTTCAACAGCCCGGCGGAACGTGGTGGCCTGCAACCCGACGACTATATCGTCGCCATCGACGGAACTGACTGCAAAGATCTGTCGACTGACGATGCCGCTCGACTGCTCCGTGGCACGAGTGGCAGTACTGTCAGCCTGACCTATGAATCTCCGAATGGGACACAGAAGACAGGTGATTTTGTTCGCCAGCGAGTTCAAATCCACAGTGTGACTCGAAAACTGATGCTCGATGAAGCCAGTAAGATTGGTTACATTCGCATGGAAGGGTTCCAGAACAATACGGCCGAAGAACTGGATGAAGCCTTGCGAGGCCTTGAGCGACAGGGCATGAAAGCGTTGATCTGGGACTTGCGAGGAAACCCGGGTGGTTTGCTGGAAACAGCAGCGGCCGTGATCGACCGATTCATTGATCGAGGCGTTCTGGTGTCCACGAAGGGCCGATCTCCCGAGCAGAATCAGGTGTTTCAGGCGCACGGCAACAATGTTCGGCACTATCCTTTGGCGTTGATTGTGGATGAAAACAGTGCCAGTGCCAGTGAAATCGTCGCGGGGGCCATTCGCGATCATCAGCGAGGCAAGATTGTGGGACGCAAGACCTACGGGAAATGGTCGGTGCAGAGCATCATCCATCTTCCGGGTGACACAGGCCTGAAACTGACGACTGCCAAGTTTTATTCGCCCGACGACAAGAATTACTCAGGCAAGGGGCTTGCTCCTGACGTCGAAGTTCCGGAGCCGAAGGATCTCCAGTATTCGTTTTACCGAGGGCGTACGACGGAAGAGATTAGTGCCGATCCGGATGTGGCAGAAGCGATTGAAATCCTGCAGAATCAACTCCAGTAGAACGGTCGCGGGGAAATCGAGTGGCGTCACCACTGCTGCACAATTGTCATGGTTCACGCCCCGGTGAAGTCTTTGAAGATTTTTTCCCCGATGGAATCGTCGGCATTGATTTGGCCCACGAGACGCGAGAATTGATCGTGGGGACTCGAAGAGGTCATCTGACGCTGATGAGTCAGTCGGGTGATCGGCTGGTGGAGAATCTGAACTATCCCGGGTTGTCACGAGTCGTCATGGCTCATTCTGGTGATCTGGGCGCAGCGGTTGTCGATGAGCGTCGGTTGATTTGTTTCGACCGTAGTCTGCGACCACTCTGGGACGCTGCTATCACAGGACGAATCACGGGACTTGCGGTAGCGCCTCATGGCAGCCATATCGCGTTCAGCACGGATTCATCACGGCTGCATATTGTGTCGGCCGATCGAAAAGAAGTGGCGAAAATCGAGACGCGCCGCCCCATGGAGCATATGGCGTTCTTTTCGGAAGAACCAGAACTGCTGGCCGCAGCTGAGTTCGGACAGCTGTGTCGTTACAGTCTCAAGGGCAAAGAAATCTGGAACGAACAACTGCTGAATAATGTGGGAAGCATGTGTCTGGCCGAAGGAGCCAAACGCGTTTTCCTTGCGGCATTCAATCATGGTGTGCAGGTCTACAATCGCTCGGGCGAACAGCTGGGAGCGTTCGCGATTGACGGCATTCCCTCACGAGTCTCCGCTGCGGCGACGAAGAGTCGAGTCGCAATCCTGACACTGGAGAATCGAATTTACTGGCTGAATTTTGAAGGCGAAATTCAGTGGGCCGTGGATATCTCGCAGGATCCGCCCCAGCATATTTGCACAGGACCACTAGGCGATCGACTCTACATTGCAACTCAGTCGGGCTGTGTCCTTCAGGTCTGCTGGCCCTGATCCAGGGAGTCTGAATCAGGAATGACGATCTTCGTGGTCCCGTCGGGCACGATATCACTGACGTCTTCGCGACGGCTGCTGGAGTTCGTTTCCAGTTCGGCAATCCAGCGTCGCAGCTCCATTCCGTATTCTTCGGCAAGATCACTCTTGATCAGCTCACGCAGAAAGCCAGCGGCACCATATTCCGAGAGCTCTGCTTCTTCTGCCGTACTGAAGCGTTGTTGCGGATCCGGATGCACAAGCCCTCTTAGCAGACGAATCAGCGGTTCGCTGAACTGGAATTCTTCCATTGGCAACAGGCTTGGCAAACGCTCAAGAATTGTCTGCTTCGCCTGAATCAACTGTTCAAAATTCATTCCGGAAAAAGGTCTCGACCCGGACAGCATTTCGATCAGCATATAGCCAAGACTCGCCAGATCGGACTGAGCCGTTGCGCGATGGCCTGCCAGAATCTCCGGAGCCGCATATTCCAGAGTGCAGGGCTGTGCATGGGGAGGTCGGCCGAGCCAATAAGCCGAACCGATGTCAATAATCTTGACCTGTCCTGTGCGTTTCACCATCACGTTCGATGGCTTCAGATCGCAATGCACGATCCCGCCACGATGCAGTGCGGCGATTCCTTCGAGACACTCCCGAATGATGGCGACTGCCATCCCTGGTTTCAGTCGACAGTCGACTTCTCCGGTCGTGATGACTCGTTCTGTGATATTGGCCAAGCGAGTTTCCGTCACTGCATCCTGAACGAAAGCCAAAGTATCGCGTCGCAAAATGTGTAACAGGTCAAAGCCGTCGATCCACTCCATCTCCAGCACATAGATGCCACTGTCGCGCTGAAATGTATGGACGGAAACCAGGTGGTCGACCTGAATCCGAGCCACGATTGCGGAGACTTCGGCCAGCCGATGCATCTCCTCTTCGTATCGCAGCAGCGAACTGAAAGCGGCTGGGGAGAAGAACTTCAGCGCGACCGGAATGCTGAACGAAGCGGCACCGCGACGTTCGGCCAGCATTACACTTCCCTGACCACCAACTCCCAAACGCTTGATGAAAGAGCGTTCCGAAGGCCAGTTGATTGCGGGACGCTGCAGAAGACTTCCATAGACCTGTTGAAGCCCCAGAACCTGGGAGTCAGGCGTCGTCTTTATTCGTATGTTTGATCGCGTCGTCAAAGATCAGGACATCCGATCAGTATGCCAAAACACTTGATTGATAGTCAGCTCGTTAGTGCCAGATGGCTCAGGTTCAGTCGCCTGGAAAGGCTGTTCGGGGACAGTGTAGGAACCTTTGCCCGAATTGTGGTCTGGAATGGTCCAACTTTAACGCCAAACCATGGGATCCAGCACCATCACGGAGAAGTTTGCCTCGTCTCGTGCCTTCAAAATCAGGGTTGTCAGGCATGTTCTGGATTCCTGGAGGAGATAGCCACTGCAATCGATATCAACAAATTTGCGTTTCTCCTTGGAAAAACCCCCGCAGACTGCGCAAAATCCCCTTATCCGTCAAAATTCCCTCCATCTTTGATCCATGCGACCGGAATCAAGTTGTCGAAACGCGACATTTGAGCAAACTTTAAGTCAATTCCGGATCCTTTGTTGACCGAACCGCACGGATCCCGCCCCCAACCCCTTTGAGTGATTGAAATGAAAACCCTGCTGACTTCATTAGCTGTAGCATTAGCGTTCGGAAGCGTTTCCGAAGCCGGACTGAAATCCTGTTTGAAACCGGAGCAGAGCAATTGTGCTCCGTGCAAGACGACTCGCTGGTACAAAGCGAAAGATGGCACCTATCGCGAGATGATGCCGTACAAGGACGCTCTGTCACGTGCAGAAGATGCCGACGACATGGAGCCTGTTCTGAAGCAGACTCAGGCTGATCTGGTTGCGGCCAATGCTGCGATTGAAGCGGCTAAAGCAGAAATCGAAGCCGTCAAAGCCGAAGCCGCTAAGGTTAAGGCTGCAATGGAAGCTCAGGTTGCGGAGCTGAATAAGCAGTTGGAAGGCGAGAAGAAAACAGTTGCCGCTGAGAAAGCACGAGCTGAGAAGGCAGAAGCCGCTCACAAGATGTGCATCGAAGAAGTGGCTCAGTTGCGTGAAGCCGGCAAGAAGCAGGATGAAGCTCTGGCATCAACCAAGGGCGAATTGAAGACGACAACGGAAGAGCGAGATGCTCTGAAGACAGCCAAGGCGGATCTGGAGAAGCAGGTGACGGATCTGACTGCAGCAAAGAATGCAGCGGAAGAAGCCCTGAAGGCCGCACAGGCCGACATGGAAAAGATGAAGCAGGAAGCTGCGGAAGCCAAGAAGGCTGCCGTTGAAGGCGAGCCTGCTAAAGAAGGTGAAGATCCAAACGCTGGCGGTGAGAAGCCTCCGGAAGCGGGAACGGAACCAGCTCCAGCAACGGAACCAGCTCCAGAGCCGGGCAAGTAAGCAGCTTGCGGACTAACGGTCCTTGAAATCGAAGGCCTCGTCGGATTCAACGAATCTGACGAGGCCTTCTTCGTTTTTGTCGCAGCCTGAACACCGGACTGACGACACAACCGGTCATCCCTGAACGTTGGCGATGTGTTTTTGCATCATCTCGATCCAATCCGAGTCTGTTGGCAAGTGAGTTGAAATTGCTGAGCTAGGTTTAAACTGGAACTCCTGACGAAACTTACGCAAGTCGCCGGATTCGTGATCACTCGGACGCTTTTCTGAGCTCTCACGAGCTCAGCTGCGGTTTTGTCAGACGTTCGTAGCACCAGGAGTCGTTTTGTGTGCCGATTCATGCACGAGGGTAGAGAAATGGTTCGCGCTTTTCACCAACTAAGCCTGACGGCCATCATTTTTATGATGGGACTTCTGACTGCGCATTCTCCTGCGTACCCCACGACCCTTTTGCAGTCCGAAGACAAGAAATCCCCAGAAACATTTTTGAGTGGTGGAGCACGCTCGGAAAAGGTGCTGGTCGAGATTCTTTCAACGCTCAAGCAGATTGACACGCGAATAGGCAACATCGAAGAGCACCTGCAGAAGTCGGCGGAGACTCCGACGGAGAAACCAGGTCGCAGGAAATAGTCCACGGCAAAAAAACGGAATTCCTTCCAGCCATGCTGACAGCTTCACTACCAAAGTCACGGACTCGCAGGAGTCTCGGACGGATCGGACTGGAGTTCGATACGAGCGGATTGTTCTGCGCGCAGGTCTCTCGGGCCGAACAGGGCTGGACGCTGATTGAGACCGGTGCCTGCATGGCGTCCCCGGGCTCGCTTGCCGGCCTGCAGGGCAACCCTTGTTTTGTTCCCTTTCAGAGCACCGATCTTCTGCTGGCGGCTGCCGGTTTTCGCGGCGCGTCAATTGCCAGTGTGCTGCCGATGGAGGTCTGTGATCTGCGTGTGCTCGAACTGCCCACCGCGAGTCCGTCAGAACTGGAACTGATGGTTCGCAATGAAGTTGAAGGTCTGATTGCTCAAAACGCGGTCTTTGACTTCTGGACACTCCCTCCCGGGATTGCTCAACGCGATAACATGACCGGGGTATGTTCCTTATGTACAGATCGAGATGTTGTCAGTGGTACCGTTTCAAGTCTCCTGAAGGGAGGTTTTGTCGTCGAAGGCATTGATGGACTTCCCACGGCCTGCGCACGTGCGGTGGCGATGATGGTTGATTCCGGTGGTGCCCACGAATCGTCTCAGAATTCCTCTCAACAGATGTGCATTCATATTGGCTGGAAGACCTGCCTGCTGGTTCTGGTTCAGAACGGCGTCCCGGTTCTGGCTCGAGTTCCGCGCATTGGGGGACTGTGTGAGTTTCTGACGATCCTGTCCGGTTCCCTGCAGCTTCCGTTTACCGAGACGATGCGGCTGATTCGCGGCCTCCATCGGGGACTTCCCCTTCAGACATCACGGTCTGTGCGAACACGAATCGAAGACGCGGTCATGGACTGGTGCCGTCCCGTGTGCGACGAAATCACTCGAAGTCTTTCCTTTGCTCGTCGGCCTGGTCTGAGGATGACACCATCGCAATTCATTGTCATGGGGCCGGGGGCCGTGATTCCTGAACTGCAGGATTTTCTGAGTCATGAACTGGGCAATGACGTTCATCTTTGGAGTCTCCCTTCGATCGCAGGAGTGCCATCCGGACCTGAGTATGCCGTCGCCGCTGCGTTGTCTGCCTGGGAGATCGACGGATGAGTGTTTCGATCAACCTGCTGCCGGATGATCTGCGTCGGCGTTCAATCCGTATTCGAATCATTCGTTCGTGGACCCCGGTCCTGCTGGCTGTTGCCGTCGGAATTGCCGGTTTGACCCATTACGAATGGACACAATGTTCCGTCGTGCGAGCGGCCGCAGATCAGCTGGAGCCGGAAGTTCAGATCGCAGAGCAGTCGATGCTGTCGGTGACGGAGGCCGAAAAGCGAACTCTGGCTCTGAAAACCGAGATCGCCGAAATGAATGCTCTGAAGCGATCAGACGATCCTCTGAAACTGCTCAACATCATCAGCCGATCCGCAACCGATATCGGTGATCAATTAGCGGTTTCACGTCTGGACCTGTTCGGCATGCAGGAGAATCCCGAAAGTTCCGATGCGGCTATCCCAACCTCTGCAACGAATTCGATCAACACTTCGAATCTGAAGCGACTCCGGACCGTTGTGCATGTCAATGGTCTCGCGGTGTCAGATATTTCGGTGGCTCGCTTTATGAATTCTCTGCGTTCAAGCGGAGGATTTCATCATGTGAGCCTGAAGTCATCGCAGCCGGCGACCGTTAGTGGTCCTTTGCAGCGTGAATTCGTTGTTGAGTGCATTCGTGAGGAACAGCCATGATGAATCACACCAGTCTGAGCTACTCACGCTATCGACTCCATTGCCATATTGTTGCAGCTTTTGTTTGTCTGCTGTTTGGTGGCATTCAATACTTCGCCTCAATGTCAAGAACTACTGCTGTTCGAGCGGACCTGGATTCCACTTTGAGTCAGCGCGAATCACTCGTTGGGCAGTCTGAAGCGTTGAGTCAGAGGTTGGAGTCACTTCTGTCGGAAGAAGCTCGTCTGAGCGAAGACCTTCAGTCATTGCGAGAAAAGATTCCTTACAAGGCTGACGATCACGCTTTTCTGGAGAGCCTCGCAAATCTGGCCGAACAGGCTGGCCTGGAGATTCTGGAGTTTCAGCCAGGCCGGGCGGAACCTGATCCGCAGTTCGAGAAAGTTCCGGTCAGGATCTCGGCCATTTGCAACTGGTCGCAGCTTTGTCAGTTTCTGCACCGAGTCAAACTCACATCTCGACTTTGTAGTGTGGATGAGGTGCGAGTATCGGTCCCCGACGCTGGTAATGAGCAGTTGCAGCTGAATCTGACCATAAGAATCTTCTCCGCGTTCCCGAAGATGATGGCCCAGTCTGAAAAAGGAACCCTGCAATGAAGATTCAGAAAGGGAATTTGAGCGCATCAAATGCTGCGGTGATCGGTGTGCTGGTGGTCGTGCTCCTTCTGGTCATGCCTGCGAGGTCAGTCAAAAAGTCATCGACTGAAACCAATTCCTCTTCATCAGGATCGGCGGACACTCAACAGGACTCGCTGGCATCTCCATCGATCGCCCCCGCTGCAGATGGTGCAGAGCCAGGGAATCCGGAGGTCCGTTCAACGGCTGACTCCAGTTCTTTGAGCGGGGCTCTACTGCCATTGCGTCCCCTTGCTGAAATCTGTGACGAAGATCTCAAATTGCTTTCTGAGCAGAATCCCTTTTTTACAAAAGCCATCATCGCGCAAACTCAGAAGTCTCGTGTGAATGATGCTGTCGTCACGACAACACCAGAAGTGATGATTTCTCCACCGCTCCTCGAAACGCTGGCGAACTCTTCAAAGATTAGTCTCGTCTACGAGAGCACAACCGGGAATCGTGCCGCAGTTCTGAATGACAAGGTTGTGTATCCCGGAATGGTCGTTGACGGAGATTTGACCGTCCAGTCAATCAGTCGGCAGGGCCTTCAGCTCTCTTCGCAAAGAACGTCCTTTGTCGGCAAGTGAAATCGCTCGAATGCGTTGCGTTCTGGCGAGGAAAAGCCTTCCGATGACATGCCCGAGCAGGAGTTTGAATGCTCAACGCAGGCGCTGGCTGCAGATGGGCAGGCCGACGCCGTGATTCTAACGGTGAAGAAGGCTCCCGGTCTGCAACGCAAACAGCCACAACGCTCCGTGAAGAGGATCGGCTATTTTTCTAGGTATTCTGCAAGACGCAGCTGTTCGATCGAGTCCTTGGTTCGTCCCTGATCCTGTAACATTTGCGAATATGTTCTTCGAATATCACCTCGAAATGGCTGGATTGAAACGGCCGTTGCAAGGGCATCCAAAGCGATCTCTCTGTCGCCACTCTGGTAAAGTGCCATGCCGAGCAGCCACCAGTCCTGCGATCGATTTCGCAGGTTGGTCAGCTGCCGAAGGTGCGTTACGGCCAATGCAGACTGGTTCAACTGCAGATGGCTGTCTCCCGCTACCAGCAAGCTGTTGATTCTGGCTCCATCGGAAAGTCGTGGATTCGTGATGGCCAAATGGGAATAGCGAATCGCTGCTTCCGGAGCATTCTGTTCCCATGCCATTCTGCCCATTGCCGCATAAACGTCTCCATCGGCGGAATCCGTTTGAATGATCTGCTGGAGCAGCTTCGCTGCTTTCTCTCGACACCTGGTACCTTCATCCGGATCAGATTGTTTGTCCGCCAGTTCCAGATAGGCCAGGGAAAGATTTCGCAGAGAATCTCGCTGCGACTTCTCTGATGGCGATGGTTCGTTAACCGGATAGAACGGCTCCAGCATAAGTTCCGAGGAGTCGTTTTGGGGATCCGTCAACGTTTCATCGTGAACTCCGATTCGATGATGAGTGAACGCGATATGGGGAATGTCCGTCGGGACCTGCGGCATATGACACTTCACGCAATTGTTATCAACCTGCTGAAGTCGCTGTTCGGACGGAAGACCACAAGAGGAGCTCTGATGGCATTCAAGGCATTGGCGTTGATAAAGCTCCGAATCGTTCTGTTTCGACTGCTCCTTATGCATGTCGTGGCAAGTGATACAGCTCAGTGACTCTGACTTCTGAAAGCATCGGCTGGCATGCATCTGATCAACATGCCCAACCACTTTCATTGTGTCGCTGTTTGAAGTTAATCGGTAATCAATTCGAACATCGGTCAACAGCATTCCCGGCAGAAAATCCCTTAACGACTTTCCGCTGACGAGGACCGTCGCATTACCTCGCAGATGGCACTGCGCACAGATGGATTCACTTCGTTCACGAGTCAGCCGACGTGGATTTACGATGGTGGAGTCCTGCCCGCTGCGAGATGCGGTTGGACTGCTGTTTCTCCATTTTTCCGCGTGTTCTGCGCCCGGTCCATGGCAACGTTCACACCCGATGGCAGTCTCCACGATTTTCAGTTGACCCCCATGATCCGGGCTGGACTCCACATTCCCCACATGACAAATCAGGCAGCCAAAATCAGTCGCTCGCTCAAAACTATCATGGTGAGGATGATCATAGCCAGGAGACATCGCCCAGCTCTGTTTGGATTGATACCACGTGATGGGCGATTCAATCAGTATGTTGTTTCGCTTAACGGCATAGGTGCGGCTGTGGCGTCCCGATCCAATGAGGAATTCGAGCCGCTCGGCAATTTTCAGTTTTTCATGATCGTTTCGTTGACCCGCTCCATTGTCAGAAGTCTGAAGCTCCTCCGAGTGCCACAACTCGCCATTCTTCCGAAAGACTCTGTAGCGTCGCCCCGACGGTTTGTGATCAAACGATGTATCTGGCGGTTCCTTCGCCGGGGCCACGACAGACATGGCCTGACTGTGGGCTGTATGGAGATAAGACGCATGCTCTGACTGATGACATTCGAGACACGTCGCACTGCCCACAAATTGATCACTATCGCGTGCTGACTCGGCATTGTTTTCGACTCTGCTTTGTCGAAAAACATCCGCGTCAGAAGTCTCCTTCATCTCCTTAGAACAGTTCTTGATCCACACTGCGGCGACAACAAAAAGCGTCAAAGCCAAAACACCCAGGGCGAAGATCTGTGTCCGTCTGAAGTTTGATGTTAGCACCGCCGCCGCCATCCTTGTGATGAAGAAGTCACCTCGAAATGGTGAACGGTATTCAAGCACCAGACATCCAGCACGCGGATGCCATCATTGAGCCGGTCCAGCAGCCGGCCGGGCGAAAAGCCCAAAGTCGGCGTTGAAAGTATGCTTTGTTAGTGTACACTCTTTCCCACCATCCAGAAAATTCTGCTTAAATGTTACTGTTTTTGTGATTTTTTGTGAATGGGACAGAATTATCCTTGTCGAGGACTGGGGCTTGCGACGTGTTCGTGTGTTTACTCCTGCTGTGTGGCCAGGTTTGTGGGGGTGGCCGTCTTGATTGCTGGCTGAGTTTTATGGGTATGGTGATTGCACTGATCGTGTATTGAAAAAAGCAAGCGTGATTGTTGCGAAAGGTTGGACATTAACATCCATGAGGTCCGGTATCCGCTCCGACCACTCGTCGGAAGCAGTTGAAAAGATAATCGCCTGCAAATGGTTAATTGGTCGTTCCTGAATCGTTTCAGTGATGACGAGATTGTCTGTTCTTTTTTCTGGAGGGTAAGGATGAAGAATTCTACGAGAGCACGTGGGTTCACATTGATTGAGCTGTTGGTCGTAATCGCGATCATTGCGATTTTGATAGCCCTTTTGCTTCCAGCTGTGCAGCAGGCGCGAGAAGCAGCTCGTCGCACGCAATGCAAGAACAACCTGAAGCAATGGGGGCTTGCTTTGCACAACTATCACGACACTTACCAGGTCATGCCGCCTGCACTGAATCACTCTGGTCGAGTGTCCTGTAGCGGCACTACTCCGGGAGCCTACGGGACAGCGTTGTTTGTTGGCAACAACCGGGTACAGAACACACCGGGCTGGATCTTCTTATTGCCCTATATTGAACAGGCCGCTGCGTACAGCAAGTACGATTTCAATACGACTTCCAGCCTTTCTGCCCCGTGCGGCTTTCCTGTTGCCGGACCTAGCGCGGTGAATCCCAACCTGGCGATTACATCCATGGCCTTGCCGGGGCTCGAGTGCCCATCGCATCCTCAGGCAGGCGAAGTTTCAACTGCCAGCCCGACCAGTACGACAGCTTACTATTCCCGCGAGAACGCTCGTCGAGCAAGCTATTTGTTTTGCGGCTGGTAGTATGACGGACTACAGCAATCTTCATACTGCATACAACGGCGACATCCGACAAGGGATGTTTGGTAACAGTGGCGGCGCGAAGCTTCGAGACATTACTGATGGCACGACCAATACGATCGCAATTGGCGAGTCCTGGGGTGGTGCACGGTATAAAGTTGATGCCAACTACGGTCCGTGGGGATTGACCGGGACACATACGTGCTGTCATCTTTATACTCCGTCCAGCAGTACAACTGTCCTCGACGTCACAACGATTTCAGTTGTCTCTGGAACAGGTACGTATGCGACCCAGTATACAATTAACGCAGCATACAACGGTGACCCTCAAAAGCGTCAGTATGCATGGGGATATGGCAGCGGACACACCGGCGGCGCTCAAGTCGTGCTTGGGGATGGTTCTGTGAAATTCCTGAGCGAGAACATTGATGCGTTGACTTTCTGGCGTCTGACTTACATCCATGATGGGCAAACGGTCGGAGATTTCTGATCCTGTCAACTTGATGCGCAGACTTAACTCATCCGGGATCAAAGTTTGATCCCGGATGAGGTTTCCCGCTCTGCGTTTCGAACACTTGAATTTCGCTCAGCCATTCCAGGGAAGCACCTGTCAAGTGGATCTCGTTTTGCTGAAGCAGGACCAGATCCGGTTTATGCAAAAAACGCTTGTGAAGAACGTGCCACTATTATTGTTACCCGGGAGACCAGTCGTCGTGAAGCAGTTCAACATTTCAGGGATCGTGGGACTGACTTTGATTTCATTTTTCTGCGGATGTGGTTCTGAAGCACCACCTCGGGGGGTCGCTGTTTCCGGAACGGTCACAATTGGGGGGAAACCGTTGGCCGAGGCAGATGTTACGTTCATGAACGAAACATTTGTTGGCTATGGAAAAACAGACGCAGATGGGAAATACAGACTTGTTCAGGGGGCACTCCCCGGGACAAACAAGGTTGCGATTTCCAAAGTTGAAGGCGACAACAAAGCGGCGGCTGCAGCGGCGGCGGCAGGCCTTGATCCTGGACAAGCTGAAGCGTCAGCAATGGGATCCGGTGCAGCAGCGGCCGGTGGTCCGAAGCAGCTTGTGCCCAACGGGTATGCAGATCCGGGCTCTACAAAGCTGACCTTTGAAGTGCCAGCCGCTGGTGCCGAGAATGTCGATTTCAATCTGTGATGGAGCGCATTGAATCCTCTTGCTGACTTGTGCAGCTCATGCTGTGCGTTGTCGCAAAAAAATGGACTGCTTTCACATTTGTGGATTCTTTGGTGCATCGGACTGAACACGGCCCGGAATTGCAGTCATACAACGCAACGCGGATAGTCCTGATGCGTTCTGGATATGCCCAGCCGTGTTCTCGGCAACATCAGGGGCGCGCGATCCTGCTGTTCAATTGGTCGCCATTTGGCATTCATCGTCATTTGTGTTACGACGCATAGCATTCCCAGGCCACAGATGACTCGTTCGCAATTCGAGCAACTAGTTAATCTTCATGCGGTCGGTCACTTCAGAACGAGCTAACAGTCTACATCGAAAGGGAAGCTGAGGATTGGCGAACACGGGACCAACGCATAAAGCACAGGAGTGGATTACTTGGGTGAATCCGTTGCCTCAGTCTTTTCATTTACGGCGTCAGTTTCACTACCCTGCGGTCTGATCAATTCAAAGTAGCGACGAATGGTCTGGCGATGTCCCAGTGGGATTGATTCGGATTCCAGAGCAGACTCGCCAAGAGCCTCGTACTTGCCGGCTTTCTCTCGATACTGGCGAACGGCTTCCTGCTCCTGTTCGGGGTTGGTCGTGGTCTCCGTATCAACATCTCCTGTACCTGAATCCTGTCCGGTCAGTTTCATTTCTTTGTTCGTTTTTGCCATGGCGGTCTTATCGCCTTCCGGGCTTCCGCCAGCCCCTTTGCCAGCTTTGTTGCCACCTTTTCGACTGCCTTGCGCCTGATTCCGGCATTCGCTCTCGCATTCTGATTTGCATTCGCCGAGACACTGGCACTGCTTTTTCAGAAGATCAGAAAGCTTCTTTTTCTGTCCCTGCTTTTTCATTTCACTGGCCAGTCCTTTGGAGCCGTCCTGGAACTGATTCTTGTTCCCGGACGAAAGTCCTTGTGCCATTTTATCCAATGCCTGATTGAGGTCCGCCTTCTTTTTGCTTCCCTCACCAGCATTCTTTTGTGCCTGCTCAAGCTTTTCCGTCATGGCTTTTTCCGTCTTGCGATCCAGCTCTGGCATCTCCATTTTCGCAAGTTCGGCAGCCGCTTTTTCCATGTCTCCTTTTGATATGGCCTGCCCGGCCGCGGCGGTGGCTTCAGCCAGTGAAAGAGCTTCTCCGATTTCCTGCATTTGTGCCTCAGTCACCGGGTCATTCAGCTGCTTCTGCATCTCCTGAAGCGACGCTTCCATTTCAGAAAGCTTTGCCAATGCTTCTTTGGGGTCAAGTCCGGGGGCAGTGAGCACTTTAAGCTGCTTGTTCATTTCCTTAAGCATTTTTTCGAGATCAGGATCGTTCTGCTCCTGTTGAAATTCCTCAAGCTCCTTCAAACTGTCGCTTGCGATCGACGCTTGTTCGGTCACAACGGAATTACTGTTCATTGATGCCATCAGCCGCTCAGGTTTACTTGAAAGCAGGCCAAGCAGAACAGCAATCACGGAAATAATAATGCCTAAATTCCATGTGCGAGGAGCAGTGACTGGCAAAAGCTTAGCAGGATCGACCAATTTCAGGTGGGACTCAGCATCCTCGATCTGCAGAAGTCTTACTGGATCATTATCAGGCTTTTCGAGGAACTGCAGGGCCGTCTGCGTTCGATCTTTCAGGTTGCACTGAGAATCAATCAAACGAGCTGCACACAGGAGCGACTTTGAACGAGCAAATGCAACGGCAATGGAAATGACGACGGGCGCTGCGACCGCCAGAATGATCCACACCATGGAGAATGCTCCGTGGCTGAGAATACGCAGCATCGCCATAAGGCAACCGAAGACTCCCCCAGCCAGAACTCCCGTGGATGCACACTGCCAAAGCCACTGCTGCTGTTGCCGAACCTGGACTGCCCGAACTTGCTGTTGAACGTTGTTCATACAAATAAATCCTGAAGTGGATTTGTACTGGATGCCAGATGCTGGATCTCGATGCCCATGAGCAAGGGTGATTCCTCGCTCATCCTATCGGCTGGAAACGAACTTTCACAGACAGAAGTGATGCCGGGGAAGAATATCTCCCTCGAACTTCCACAACCTCAGCATGGGTTGCCGTGAACTCTTTGTGACCCTCGCAGCGGGTTAACGGAAAAGTACGGTTTCGTGCCGGAAAACTCGGGAGGTTCAGGCTTCATGGAATGCTCTGCCGATGATCTTTCCCGTGTATTTCGTGTATTCTGTGGTCAAAAACACAATCACATTTTCACCACGGATAACACGGACGAATCGCAGAGTTGGCGCTGTCCAGCTAAGAGCGAGATTTCCACGTTGGCCAATGTAACGCGAAGTCAATTCGCCTTAGTGCCACATCGAGCACAAGCAGAACCGCCGCGAGGGTCAGGAGCGTCGGCCACAGTGGCGTTGGTCGAGTTGTCCAGACGTTGGGGCGATGAAAGAGTTTTGCCGGGTCAGGATTAAACAGGCCGCCCGAAGTACTCGCAATTTGCTTCAGCAAAGTCTCGTTCGTCGGCTGAATCCGGAGCTCATCACTGTAGCCAACCATCAGACCTCTCGATTGACGCTGCAGGACCTGTCCATCCTTCTTAAGAGCAATCTCAAGGTTATAAGCGCCGGGCTGCGCGGTGGGTATATCGGCCGCGTATTTTCCCGGAGCTGTCTGCTTCAGCAAAGATTTCTCTCGTCGAAGTGACGGATCGATCATGGTGATTTCGACTTCGGAGTTATTGATGAATTGTCCAAGGTCGTTGACGGCATCCACTGAAATCGAAGTTCTCCTGCCATCCCGGGACGCCGCGACCTGAATCCCTTTTGTGTCGCTCTTACGCATCATCTGACGCACAACCTGAGTCCAGAATTTCCCATAGCCCGGCCATGTCAGCCATTCCGCGGCCCAGCGACTTTTTGCATCGGAAGTAAATGCGGCTGTCATTCCCAATCCGTATCGCCACCAGGCAAGAAGTGGGTCACCTTTTTCTGTGGCCAATATCACTTCGCACGTTGGCTTGGGACGCGTTGTCACATAGCCCAGCAGAAATGGAGCAGACTCCAGATCAATCTCGGCCAAAGCTCGTGTCGCTCGCACAACCTGCGGAACGAATGGCTGCTCATCAATCGCTGATTTACTGGCCGTGACGGTTTCCTTCGCAAAAATCTGAGGCACCTGCGACGGGTCTTCGGCGAGGTAGTAGCGTCCCTTTCCAATTCGAGCAATAGACTCCAGCAGATTAACGTCCGTCGAGCCCTCGCCTCCGACAGCAACGGTCGAGACTGTCATCTTTGCGGAGACCATCTGCTGAGCCATACCTTCAAAGTCGCCGGTGTTGGAGATTCCATCGGTCAGCATGATCACATGCTTCAGCTTGGCTGATGTTGAATTAAGAATCTCAAACGACATCTCCATCGCCGGATACATGCTCGTCCCGCCGCCGGACTCAACACGCGAGATTTCGTCACTGATTTTTCCCTTGTTGCTGGCGGACTGCATCTCACTGATTACGTACGTCTGATCATCAAACGCGAGGACGGCGACCTGATCGCGATTTCCAAGCAGCTCGACTGCCGATCGCGCGGCCGTCTTGGCCATTTCCAGTTTGTCGCCATCCATCGATCCGGAGCGGTCGATCACGAGTACGATGCCGAGTGATGGTTTTTCCTTTTCTTTTTCAAAATCACTTCGAACCGGAAGGATTTCTTCCAGCGTACTCTTGTAGTAGCCGCCCAGCCCAAATGATTGTTCGCCACCAAGCATTATGAAGCCGCCACCGAGTTCCTGGACGTAGGTGCGAGCGATTTCCATCTGCTGCTGCGTCAACGCAGTGGCTGGAACGTTCGACAGTATCAACAGCTCGTAGTTCTGGAATCCGGCGAGTGAATCAGGCATCCCTTGTGGTGGTCGCACATCAACCTGAATGCCTTCATCCTCAAGTGCATACGCAAGTTCTCGAATCAGGTCAGGATCGCTTTCAATGATCAGAACTCGCGGCTTTCCTGCCGTGTAGACGAGTCCTGAGTCTGAGTTATTATCGAGCAACGTGTCCTGCTTCAGGCCTGATACGCGAACCTTGAATGTCGCCATTCGATCTCTGTCGACGGACTGCTGAAACCGAAATCGGTTCTCTCCGACCGCGAGCTGGCGAATTTCACTGATCACTTTGTGGTCGCCACGAAAGACCTCGACGAGACCTTCGTCAGCATGATTGGATGTGATTATGACATCGACATAAAACGGTTCACCTTCTCTGACCTCCGCCGGTACGCCAACCTCGGAAACCTGAACTTCCGGCTCGGTCCGCGTTGGAAGTGGAACGGCTGAGATCGGCACCGGGCTTCGGGATGCAGCGACTGTCGCGTTGCCAGCGGTTTGATTTCCATCTGTGAGCAGCACGATCTGAGGCACATAACCGGGTGGCATGTACCCAGCCGCCGCTTCAATTGCTGCCGCCAGATTCGTTCCGTCGCGTCTGGCCATATTTTCACTATCGCGTGAAGACGCCGGGGCTTCAGCCTTTGCTGCAGGCCCTTGTTTCCCGAGCAATGATGGACTGCTCCCGAACTCAACAGGTTCCTCCTGAACGTCGCCCACCACATTTCCAAAAGGAAGGTACGCAATTCGATGCGTTCCCTTCTTTTCTGAAACCGCTTGTTTCAAAAATTCAGTGGCCGACTTCTCTGCGTTTTCGCCGACACTCAGACTTTGATCCACGACAAACAGCACGAACTGTTCATTCGTCCGATGCAACCACGTCAGACCTGCCAAAGCCAGCACGAGCAACATTGTGATTGTCGCGCGCGTCACCAGTGATGCAATCCGCTGCGAACGCGGAAAGTCACTGAGACTTCGAGCGAACCAAACGCCGAGCACGATCGCGATCGGAACGATCAGGATCAGGAGCTCAGGTCGGGTGAATTCGAATGGAAGCATGAGGTGAGAACTGTAAGGCGAAAACCGGGGTAAAGCACGAGTTGCGTTCGGTACCACGGAAGACACTGAATACACGGAAGAGAGCGCAACGACCGGGCCTGCGATTCGCTTTGACTCGTTTTCCGTGTGGTCTGTGTATTCCGTGGTTAACTATGTAATTCTCTCACTACGATATGAACCTTCTGTTGTAGAGAAACCATTCAATGCATGTGAGAACACAGGCCAGGACGATCAGATAAAACCAAATGGGCTTGCTGAATCCGCTCGATGCAACCATTTGCGATTGAGGTGATTCGACTAAACCTTTTAAAGGACGCAGGTCCGATTCACGTTCGTTTGCCAGATTGACGGCTAGTTGAGCAAAGGGATCGATGCCGCCGGGAACCTCCGCTTCTTCGCCGACTCCTGGTTCCGCTGGCGAAAGCTCCCAGAGTCCGGTTTCATTCAACGGTCCTACCGTGACAGAACTTTCTGTTTCACTGGTCTTAATCACTGAACACGCTGCACTTGTGAGTGAGCTTCCCGGGGACAGCAGCGAAACGTGGGACGCTTTTGTTGCCAGTGTGAGTGTTGTTACGCTGCCCGTGGGAAGCGACGCCTGCAATTCTCCCGTTGTTCCAGCGAACCAGCCCAGAGAATTTGCGATGAGGATTGGAAATGCCGTACGGAACGCAAGATCGCTGCTGTCCAGATTGACACTCAGCGCCAGGCATTTCCCGTTTGATCGTCTGACTTCAGCATAGACGATTTCGCCCGACAGGGTTTTCGCCAGCGAATGAGGTGGCGAACGGAATTGCAATTGCCGAGCTTGCGGGACGAGGACATTGTCGAGTCGGATATGTGTCATCAGTGGAGATGACTTGTCCTGATCGGTCACGATCGGATTCTCAAGCAGGTCGCCCTGTTCCCACTGATCGCAACTTCCGATGGTATCGATCGCAAACACATTTCCCGATGGCAATGTTGGCGGGAGCAGGCCATGCAATACGATGATTGAATCCGTTGGCCACTGCTCCGGAAAGTCTTTTCGGACAGTAACTTCCACAAGCGGATTGGCCTCAAACACTTTTTGTAGAAACAGATTTCCCTGAGTCACCAACAGGACCTTCTGCGGTTTTCTGGCGGGCAGAAGAGCCCAAGCGGAATTGTCTGTGGCCAGCACGTCCAGTTGTTTGTTGTCGGTGGAAGCTGTCGGGGCTGGTTTCTTATTATCGCCGGACGCATCGTCGTCCATGTTCGTTGAGATCTGAGTCAATACGGCTTTGAGCGGTCCGCCTTCAAGTGATGTTTTTTCCAGCGAGCGGCTCCAGAGTTCGTCTGGTCCAAGCTTGAGAGGAATCACGTCGACTGGAATATCGTTTAACGTGAGTTCCAGTCGACACGCGACTGGTGCAGTGGACGCATTCCTGACTGATGCCAGAATTTCGTAGCCCAGCGGATCGACCAGACTCCTTCGTACCTGAAGTTGAGTGATCCCGATATTCCTCGCTTCGCTCGCGAAAAGGCGATATGTAACGGTGGCTCGTTCGCTCGTTTTGGCTCTGGGCGTCTGCGGATCATCTGGTCTGGCCTCCGGAGCTTGCACGGCGGCAGGCGAATCCGCAGTTGGCTGAGCAGGGCTCAAATTCGTTGACGACTTGTCAGCGTCCGAAAGCGGTATCGCGTCAACGCAGCCATCGGTCAGGACAAGAATCTGGCCATGGGGGTGTTGACCAATAAGTCGATGGCCCAGTTCAATTGCCGTATCAAGAGTGGTGGAGTTGTCAGAAAATTGAATTCGTTTGACGGCGTCACGAAGTGTCGGTGCGTGGCCGGTCATTCCGATGACCACTTCAGGCGTACTGCCAGCCAATACGATCGACATTTGATCTCGGAATCGCAGGCCATCAATGATTCCGATTGCCGCGTCTTTTGCCGCATCCAGCCTTGTCGGCTTCACATCATCCGCTCGCATACTCGCCGAATTGTCCACGACGACAACCAGCCGGCGCGCCTGCAGGATTTGCCAGGAAAAGTAAGGATCTGCAGCAGCCAGAGTGATCAACAGAAGCAGGAGCAATTGCAGCAGAAGCGATACGAGATGTCGAAAGTGCTGCCAGAGAGATCGTGGTGGCTTCTCTTCGTAGATCTGTTTCCAGAACATGTTCGTCGACACCGGGACTCGCCGCAGCCTGACTTTCAGGATGTACAACGCAACAATCGGCAGCGTGAGCGCAGCCAGAGCGAGTGCGATGGGGAGTGCGAAGGACATTGTCGACTGGACACTTTCAAACAACGATAAAAAAGAACCGAAGTCTCGCCTGTGGATCGGCGAGTTTAATTCCACACTACCGGCCGGCGCCGGATTCTCTCATCATCCTCATGATCAAATCATCAAAGCGAATCACCGACGGCGATTGAGTACAGCCTAATGCGTATGTGTGGCAATAGTCTCGCACCGCAGTCTGATGATCAGCAAACAATTGTTTATACATCTTCAGGTTCCGTTCTGTCACAGTCACCTTCCGCGAAGATTCGGTCTCGATGTCGACGAGTTCCGCATCCCCCAACAATGCCGGGTCCGCTTCCTTCAGATCGTGCAACTGAATCACGTGGGCGTCAAAGCGGCGGTAACGCAGTTGATCGAGTCCTCGCTGAAAGCCGTGTTCGTCGAACAGATCGCTGACGACAACCGCCAGCCCCGTCCGTGCTCCTCGATGCAGAAGTCCCTGGACTGCTTTTTCAAGGTTAGTATCGCTGCCTGATGTGGGCAGTTCTTCCAGAAATTTCATGATCGGAAGAATGCGAGCCTTTCCGCGAGTGATCGGCAGTTCGGCGACAACTCCGTCGGCGTAAGCAACGATGGCGATACGATCCAGGTCTGCCAGCGCGATATAGGCAAGGGCAGCGACCAGATGCCGAGCGAGGTCAAACTTGGCCGGACTTCCAAACGCCATGCTGCGGGAACAATCCAGCATCAGATAAACGTGCAGGTCCTGTTCTTCCTGAAACCGTTTGAGCAGCAGATCGCCGTGGCGAGCGTAAATGTTCCAGTCCAGATACCTGAGATCGTCGCCAGTTGTGTATTCGCGATGGTCCGAAAACTCAATCCCCGACCCCATCTGCATTGTCCGCCGTTGAGCCAGCAATTGGCCACGGAATACGCGTTTCGAAATGATCGAAAGGTATTCAAGACGAGTTAGAAAGTCAGTTGGGAAAAGCATGGGGGACAAAGGTTTTCGGTGTGAGGTTTTCAGTTTTCGGAGTGGACAGCGAAGGACGGAGAATACGTTGAAAATTCGTCAATGCGGTCGAAGGGTTACAGTTCCGCTGGCTGCGATTTCCGAAAACCTCAAACCGAAAACCCGCGTCTACGCCGCCACCAACGCATCGTCTTTCACATCCGTCAGCATTTTCTTGATCACATCATCCGCGCTGATGCCTTCGGCCTGGCCTTCGAAGTTGAGGATCGTAGAACGCCACTTGAAAGCAACACCAGCAGGCCATGGTCTTGAGTCTTCGCGGGCGACGTGGTAGCGGTTGTCGAGGATGGCTCGGATCTTGGCTCCCAGAATCAGCGCCTGCAGACCGCGAGGGCTGGCTCCATAACGAACGTATTTTTTTGCCGCCGCCGATGCCAATTCATGTTCCGGGTGAGTTGCCACGACCAGGGCAATGCCGTAACGCCTTACATCGTTGGCGATCGGGATCAGCCGGGAAAGTTGCGACATCTCCATAATTCGTTCACCAGTCAGCACAGCTTCGACCTGAGTTTTTCGATTCTCTGTGGTGCGATCGAGGATCGTCTCCAGATCATTGACTGTCGGATACTTGACCATCAGCTTGACAAAGAACCGATCGAGCTGAGCTTCTGGCAGAGGATACGTGCCTTCCATTTCCAGCGGATTCTGAGTGGCCATTACAAAGAACGGTTCCGTCAGCCGATGAGTGACCCCGGCCACCGTGACCGAATGTTCCTGCATCGACTCCAGCAACGCGGACTGCGTCTTGGGAGTCGCTCGGTTGATCTCGTCCGCCAGCAGCACGTTGGCAAAGAGCGGGCCCTTCTGAAATTCAAAGACCTTCTTTCCATCGGCTGCTTCCGCAATAACCTGCGTTCCAATCAGGTCGGCGGGCATCAGGTCGGGCGTGAACTGAATTCTTCGAAAGTTCAGATGCAGCGCGTCGGCTAAAGTCCGAACGGTCAGAGTCTTACCCAGCCCCGGTACGCCTTCAAGCAGCACATGGCCTCCTGCAATCAGCGCAATCAGGGTGTCGTCGAGGATTTCGTGCTGACCAACAATGACCTTTGAAATCTCGGATCGAAGCCGATGAAAGTCTTTTCTGAAGTCATCGAGCCGCTGTTTCAACTGGTCATCAACGTTCATAAATTCAAGGTCCTGCGGGACGTCCTGGTGGGTACAAATCACATCGAGGCAAGGCGGGAACGTGCCGGGTTTTACGGTGAGATCACGTTGCTGGTCAATCGTGGAGAGCAAGGTTGCTTCGTGACAAGCGACAATGGCGTCCTGACTGACCTTGCGTTTTTATGGAGGAGTCAGGCTAACGCCCGAGGCGCCAGTGTTACTTAATCCATCAATCTGCTTTCTAGCAATCGTGATCGCGATTTGGTAGCTTCGCCCGTCGCTTGAATCTCATGGATCTAAAAAGTTGGAGCAGACCGATGGATGTACGCCGTTTCTCGGGGGCCTGTTTCCATGTCCTGTTGGCTGCTGCATTTTGGCTGAGTTTGTTCCCCGCAGGCATGCACTTTCATTTCTGTGCTGCCGATGAACCATCTGAGGAAGAAGCGGAACAAATCAAAGCGGCCGAGCGATTTCTGACAGTACTGGAAAAGAGCCCGCGCCGCGGAACAGCGCTGGATCGAGTGTACGGTCATCACGTTGAGTTCGGGACGCTCGACAAATTCATCGCAGGTCTGAAAGAAAAAACGGTTGCTGATCCCATGGACGGCACGTCGTGGACTCTGCTTGGCCTCATCGAAGCTCAGCGAGGTCAGGATGGAAACGCCGCCGATGCGTTCAAACAGGCCGAAGCCACGCGGCCAACCGATCCGCTGACCTCTTATTATCTGGCGCAGTCGTTGCTTCGAATTGGGCAGAATGAAGAAGCAATCGCGGCATTCGAACGAGCCATTGCCCGCAAGCCACAGCGAAATGACTTGCTGGAGATTTCGCAGCAGCTGGGTCGAGTTCACCAGCGTGCTCAGCGAACTCAGGAAGCGATGAAGGTCTGGCAACAACTGGAATCGCTCTTTCCAGACGACGCCAGAGTGCTCGAGCAAATTGCCGTGACGCTTGCAGAAGAAGGTGATATTACTGAAGCCCAGTCGCGTTATGAACGCCTTGCGAAACTGGTCAAGGACGACTACCGCCGCACGATGTGTTTGATTGAAGTCGCCGAGCTGAAGATCAAGGGCGCAAGGAAGGACGAGGGCATTGCGGATCTGGAAAAAGTCATGGCAGATCTTGATCCGGATAGCTGGCTTTATAAAGACGTTCGACGTCGAATCGACGATGTGTTCCTGCGATCCAGCGATCAGGATAATCTGGTTAAATACTATCAGAAGTGGCTGGAAACACATCCCGAAGACGTCGAGGGGATGGCTCGGCTGGCTCGCTTTCTGGCTCAGTCCGCGCGGGTCCCGGAAGCGACTCAGTGGATGGAAAAGGCGCTGAAGCTGGCGCCGTCGAGGACGGATTTGCGAAAGTCGTTTATTGATCAGTTGGTTGACGATCAGCGAATCCCTGAAGCCATCAAGCAGTATGAACAGCTCGTCGTGGCCGCCCCGGGGAATCCGGATTTTCTTCGAGACTGGGGCAAGCTGGTTCTGCGAGACAAATCACAGGATTTGGAAGTTCGAAAGAAGGAAGCTGTTCGCATCTGGAACCAGATTGTGTCCAGTCGCCCGGACGATGCCATTACCACGGCTCAGGTCGCGGACTTGTTTCGTCAGGCCAATCTGATCGATGACGCACAGAAGTTGTACGAAAAAGCCGTGACACTGGCTCCGGCAGATCCACAGTATCGCGAGTATCTCGGTGAGTTCTATCACATTCAGAAGAGGAACGTCGAAGCGTTGAAGATGTGGGGCGGTCATGGCGGAGGGCGAACAACGAACAGCTGAGAACGTTGCTCGACTGGCTGAGGTTTACAACAGCTTCGGATATCTCGACCAGGCTGTTAAGGAAATCTCAGATGCCTGCAAGCTGGCTCCAAAAGAGTTTGCCTTGCAGATGCGAGCTGCCGAGTATCACATGCGAGCCACAAAGTACGACGAAGCTCTCACATTCCTCAATTCCGCTCAGGCTCTGGCCGCGAGCGATGACGAGAAAGACTCTCTGATCCGGCAGCGTGTTGAGATCTTTCAAGCCAGCCAGAAGCTTGAAGACGAGATCGCCAAACTGGAAGAGTCGGTCAAGGCAAACTCAGCCGCGACGCCCGCCGATTGGGCCATGCTGGCTCGCTACTATGAAGCCAATCGCCAGTGGGTTGAAGCGACAGAATCCGTCGAAAAAGGTCTTGCGATTGATCCGAAGTCTGCGCCGACTCTGGCTGTGGCGGCGAGGATTTCAGAATCATCCGGTCACTTTGGGCAGGCGGCAGAATACAGTCGGCGTCTGGCTGACAGTGATCGACGTTCCAGGGGTGACCATCTGATGAACGTGGCCCGTCTGGAATCGCAAATGGGACGTTCCGAGCAGGCTCTTGCGGCCGCGAATGAACTCATTGTGTCCGCGCCGGGCAATACAGACAATTACGAATTCCTCGCGCAGTTGTGTTTCCGATTGGGTAAGTCCGACGAAGGCCTGGAAGCTCTTCGCAAAGCCGTTCGAATCAATCCGAATGAGCCGCATCTGATCATGGCGCTGGGGGCTGCGCTGGCTGATCAGTTGCGAACCGATGAGGCGATCGCTGTCTATTGGCGAGCGTTCGAGAAGTCTGAGACCATCGACGACAAAACGAGTCTGACTCAAAAGCTTGTACCGCTGTACGAGCAGATCAACCAGATGGACAAGTTGATCGAACGCTTCGAACGCGATCGTCGCGAAGAAGAAAAACGTCGTGAGATGACGATCTGCCTGGCACAGGCGTGGCAAACGTCCGGCGATTTCGGAACGGCTCGCACGGAACTGGAGCAACTGCTCGGCGAAGACAGCCGCGACACCAATCTCCTGCAGCAGCTGTCGAAGCTGTGCGAATCCAGCGGAGACCTTGAGGCCGCTATCGGCTATCAACGGCAATTGATTGCCATCGCACCAGGTCATGAAACGGAATTTCCGCTGGTTGCTATGCTGCAGGCTCGTGGTGACCGCGACGAAGCGACAGAGATCCTGGTCAAACTCACGGCTCGAGAAGACGATCCCGCGCGGCTGATGAAGAGCATCGATTCGTTGCTGAACCAGGCAGCCTATGAAGCCGTTATCAGCATCACCGAGCCTCTGCTGAGTCAGCAACGCGAAGACTGGGAACTGCTTTATCGCGAAGGTGTTGCCTGGGCAAAGCTGGAGAAATATGAAGAAGCAAAGAGTCGTTTCGATCGCATTCTGGCACTGACCATTCCGCACGACACGCTCGGTCTGTTCGCGATGGATGAATTCAAGCGGGCTCAGGCCAAAGCCAAATCGGAGAATCTCAAAGGGAACAAAACTCAAGGCCCCCGAAAACTCTCACCGCTACAGCTGTTGAACTACTCCAGCCAGGTGCAATCGGCAGCTGGGCTTATTTCAGAAGACTACTACAGCGGCAGTTCAACCCGACAACAGATTTGGACGCCACGCGAGTTCGGAACGGCACGAATGGCGGCGTTTGCCTGGAATCTGCGATTTGAAGAAGAGGCCCGGAAAGCCATCGTCACAGAGACACCGGTCGGGGCCGACGGTGCAACTGCTCCAGTGGATGCGTCCAACACGATTGCCGCACAAGTTGCATCAAAGGCTCAGGCTGACCGAACCAACCTGAATGCAATTTATGACTGGCTGTACGTCTCTCAGCTCAAGGGCGAGCGTAACGTAATTTTTGATATCGCGCGAGACCTGGCGAAAACGGGAGCGAAGGAGGAACAGCAGTTCTTCCTGACTGCGATCACCACTCGACATGTCACTTCCGCGGCAAATCGTTTCAGCGATTCACAGAACGCTCCGCCGAAGACGCCACTATCCGAAGAGGACATGGCGCTCATGATGAAGTGCATTGATGACCTCACGAAAGAGGGTGATAGTGCCACCGGCGAGACAGCCGGGATCAGTAGAACAACAGTGAGCGACAGCGAAGGCAACATCTACATGCTGGTCGGGAATAATTATGTCCGCATCGGCAGCGGCATGACGGGCAGCAAGCGATTCACGATGCAGATTGTGGAAGAACTGAAGCTCGCGCAACGTGAAGCCGAAGTCGAGGCTAAGCTTAATGAACTCTACACGTCCGCTAAAACCGCCGAAGAACTTTCTGGCGTTATCAGCGTCCTGCTGCAACAGGACAAGCACGCTCAGATTCCCGAGTACTTCCAGCGGTGGGTTGTTGCGGCAAAGGAGGAACTGGCGAAACCCGCTCCAGCGACACCTGGCAGAGGTTCGGCGGCGCAACGAGCTTCCGCTCTGGTTCAACTGACCATCCCGACATTGAATCAATGGATTGGACGCCTTGGTGCCGAAGAGGAAAATGCTCAGATTCTGGTAATCCTCGATCAGTTTCTCGATGTGGCCGCCATTGAATCTCGGAATCGCAAAGCTGCGAATGCGGCGGCTGCCGCCAAATCGAGACGTCCTCAGGCGACCACCCGCACGGGGACAACTGAAATGAACATGAGTTGGTATTTCGGAAAAGAAAGCAATCGTGTTCAGGTGGAACTGCCATCGTCTCACATTGATACAACTTGTGTTCGGCTGCTGCGACAGGTTTACGAGGTTCTGAAGCGAAACGAAATTGCCGGCGATCTGACTGCAAAGCTGAGAGAACGAGTGAATGCGACCGCTCCGGACGATGCTGAGTTCGCCAACACGAATCTGGCCGTGGGACTTTGGTGGTCGGAGGAAAAAGAAGAAGCCATCGAGATTCTCGTCGAGCTTGGCGAATCCCGAAAGGACGATCCCAACGCTCGCTTCGAAATCGCTGCACTGCGGTTTCAACAGGGCGATCTGGACGAAGCGCTTGAGATTGTTGATACCATCATCGCTCGCGATCAGAAGCTTTTGCAACGTCGCGAACTCATGGCCCTTTCACTGGCAGAACGACTTGGGGATCATGATCGCGCGCGAGCAGCGGCGGAACGACTGTTTGGACTCAGACTGGACGCCGCAACGCAGTTGTCACTTGTTGACAGTATGCGACGTCTCGGCCTGACAACAATGGCTGATGCGGTCATTGCTCGTACGGAGCGTCAATCCAGCAATCAGCCGCCTGCATTGGCATCACTCATGATGCTGTATCAGAGCCAGGGAAAAACGGATCGAGCGAAACAGCTGGCTCACATCCTGCTGCGAAAAACTGTCAGTCCAATGACAACGATGTCGAATGCCACTCGTAACCCAACCCGATATCGTACGGCCGATGATGATACGCGCACACAGGCTCTGACCGTATTGCAGCAAACCGGGGAATTAAAAAAGCTGATTGCACAGCTGGAATCTCAGCTCGAACGTTCCTCCGGTTCATCGCGACTTCTTGAGCAACTGATTGAGTTCTACGGTGTCGCAGGCCAGAAGGAGAAGGTCGGTCCGATGTTGGAACAGGCGGTCACAGCTCGACCCGATGCGTTTGCACTGCGTCTGCAGTTGGTGAAACTTTGGCAGCAATCGGGCAGGATGTCTGAAGCGTGTGATCATTATCTTGTGCTGATGAAGCTGAAGCCCGACTGGGTGTTTGAAGACTTCTATCAGATTCGCAGCCTGTTTCAGTCGGCGAAACGCAGTTCCGACCTGATCGCGGCTCTGAAAGCGATGAATCTGAAGAACATCAGTCAGCCGTATTACATCGTGGATTTTGTCGGAGATTTGCTGAACGATGAGGCGAATTCGGAGACGAATGCGGAGACGGCATTGGTCCTCGCCGACAAAGTCGTTGATGCCTTCCCATCGTATCGGTCGTCCTTGATTTCCAGGGTCCATAATCCAAAGTTGTGGCAGTCGGATAAGTTCTTTGCCATCGGACAGAAGATGGCGTTGCCGACAGCGACAGAATTGAAATCTGATCCTTGGTCAGGATTCAAGTTGTATTCCTATTCCGGCGGTGGCGAAGTCAGTTCGCATTTTCACTACTTGTTGCGTGGTTTAAAAGATTCCCCGCGTTTGGATGAACTTCGGAAGACCATTGAGACAACTGTTGCCCAGAATCCAGGATGGTACGCCGGGCCCTCGATGATCGCCTTGATCGATGCTCAGCAGGGGAAGAAAGACGAGGCTCGCGGAAGGCTCGAACAATTGCTGGCTCGGGAAGAAGTTAAGAAGGCGATGCCCTATGACGCAGGATGGATGATCGCGCAGGAACTGGAGAAGTTTGAGGAAACTCGTGAATTGGCCCTTTCGCTGTATGAAAAGGCGATGGCGAGTAACTCCCGCCAGGAGGAGTTTGAGTATTCTCCCGGGCCAAAGCTGATTACGTCGTATATCGCGAATGGTCGCCGTGACGAGGCCAAATCCTTGCTGCTCAGATCCATGCAGAATGCGCGGCAGAGCACATCACAGCCTGATTACGCTGCCTATCAGCGAGCAAAGAATTCGGTATCAGCGGCCGGTCACTTTTTGCAGATGAAGTATGCGGTTGACGCGGTGAAGATTTATCAGGGGATGCTGTGTAACGAAGCGGACTTGAAACTTGCCGGCACCTGGTATGGCGACCAGGATCGTTATGTGACCGAGGCAAAAGCCGGACTCACAAAGGCTCTGGCGTCAATTGATAAGTCTCAGGCAGCAGAAGCGATCGAACAGCTTCTGACCGTCGACGCTTCGGATGCATCTTCTCCTTCGACCGGCCCGGCGCTGGATTTGCTGATGCGCGTACCTTCCAGTATCGCGGCCGCAGGAAAAGCTCAGGAGTCGATGGACAGCGGATTTGTTCGATTGCTGGTGACTCTGGCGAAGGATGAAAGTTTCCGTGCGGCGATTGATGCTCGTCTGGAAACTCTTCAAAAAGATCATCCACAGGATCTCTCAATCGCAATCTCTCTGGCAGCATTTCGCGGTCAACTGAAGGACGAACGGTTTGCGGACTCAGTGGTGGCTCTGGCAACGCTTGTTTCCGATCAGCCACTGGAGACCGTTGAGGAAGGTCGCCGTGCGAATTCTCGTCAGCGAAAGGCCGCGGCGTATTCTGTTCCACTTTGGATTGTGGCACGTGAAGCCTTTAAGATCGAATCACTGCGGTCACCAGCCACAGTCATTGCCAATCGCTCGCTGGAAGGAGCAAAACGCCAGACGGGCTTGAATCAGTCTGCCTCGATTTTGCTCGACTGGAGTTCTCTGCTGCTGGAGGCCGGTGACAAAGCCGGCGCTGAAGAGAAGTTGACAGAATTGTTGCGGATTACAACAGAACGGCCGTCGCGAAAGAAGAAAGACGCGGAGAAAAGCGTTGGTGCAATTCGCAGGACTGGTCCGGCGTTCGTTGCCGGACGTGGACTGTTCACAGCATTTGTGCAATCTCCGGCAACACAACCTCCGGTGTCAGTGCCGAAACCAGGGCCACGAGTGGCACCGCCGGTCGATACTGTTCCGCCGCTGACCATTTCGCAATTCCGATTGGCGATGTCTGTTGCCGTCATCGCTGCACAGAATGGCATGGCAAAGTTGTCACGCGATGCCGTGAAGGAAGCGATGCTTGGTGGCTCGCCCGTGCCAGACCCGACGGAAACGCCAGCGGCCAGCAATCGAGTTGTTCGCTCTTCGCAAGGCAGCTCTCGTGAATCGACCGGACAGTTCGATGCGGAGGTGGTCGCCTCTCTGCACACTGTCGTTTCGAAATGGCATGGTGAAGACTACCCCGCAGGTGATGTTTATGCTCTTCTGAAGCCGCTTGTGTTTCCTGCATCGCGTCCCTCGGACATCATGCTCTATCCGGACAATACCGGACTTCGTGAGGCCAAAGCGAAGAGTCTGGGAACCACTCTCGTGGATTGGGCCGGGAAGGCAGATCTGCTTGACGATCTGAAAGGTCTCATCGAACAACGCAAGTTGAACCAGTCGGCACAAGTCCCGGCACTGGTGCTGCTGACGCAGATCGATTTGAACATCAACGATGAGAAAGCCGCATCCGAACATCTGACGGCGTTGTTAGAGATCATGAAGCAGACGCCGAGTCCTCAAGCTTATCAATTGGCCTGCCACGCAGGTCTGGCGGCAGCGAACAAAAAAGAGCTTGAGGACGAGGCCTATTCAGTGCTGAAAACAGCCGTGCAGATTCCCTGGACCACACCTGATCCCAACAACCTCAATCAGATGAATGCCGTCACTGGAAAGCTCGATGTCATGGTCAGTCGGTATCTGGCAAAGGTCGGTGATCTTGACGCGGTACGCAAGTATTTTGATGCCAAACAGGTCGCCAGCCAGTCCGAAGCCGCTCGCTATAGCGGAAACTATGGGTTGTTCAAACAATGGACAGATCTGGGCGGATTCGCGACTGAAGCGGCACGTAACAACATTCCGTTGATCGCTATCGATTATCTCGGGCGAGTCGCAGACTTTGATGCAAAGCAGTACCCGCCGCCCAATGTGACTTTTGCGCTCGCATTCGTGGCGGCAGAATTTGAAAAGCTTCCCCCGAACGAACGATATGAAGCGTGGCGAAACTGGACATTGCCATCTGACACTCGTCGCACAATACGGTGTCTCACGCACTGGGGACCGAAATTGGGTGTACCGGATGCATTCGTCGGCACTGACGCTCTGGTCGGGCCGGTTCGGGGAGAGACCACCTTGTGCAATCTGGCGGAGTTGATTGCGGCTGCTCAGGAAGCAGGTACTCTGGATGAACTTTCGAAACTCGCCCTGTCAGCGAAAGACGAGAAACTGCCGAATGCAGATTTCCTTTGGTTACTGCTTCAGGCGGAGACCGCTGATCGTGGCGCATTCGAACCACTGTTCTGCTCGTTCTTTGACACCATGGGCGAGCGTCGCAAGGACCGCACCAATCGATCCGCGTTTCCCGACTTTCTGATCGCACAAAAATGTCTGCGATCGGATGGTTTAAGTGACATCGCGGTCCGCTACGGCAAACAGAGAATTCGAAAAGCCTTTGAAGATACCAGCGGATCGGAGTTCATCCCGCATATTGAACTGGAGTTTGCCAATCGACTTGCAAAGAGTCATGGCAGTCCGATCAACTCAAAAGTGAAGACACAGCTTGCCAACTGGATTCCTCAAACAGCAGGCAATCGAAGTATCACTGGCGCCAATGAGTTTTGGCTGGGACATGATAACCTGATCTCTCACTATTCCGGTGAACAACGCGATACGCTGTATCTGAAATGGCCGCTGACAGGAAACTTTGAGTTCCATGTCGACTGTATGGAGAAACATTGGGGTGAATGTGACGCTGGATATGGCGGCGCGATCGTGACGTCGAACAACTGGGGCAGCTCCGCGAGTATCTTCGACTTCACAGGACTCGACGGAATTGAGCGTCCCATCGGCATGAAGCGTGGTGTGCCATCATTCAATCGTATCACGATCCAGTCGCGCGACGGCATGATGCGATATCTGAACAATGGTTGCCTGGTCCACGAAGAAAAAGTTACGAGCACCGTGCCGTGGATTGTGCTGGCGACGGAAGGCAGCAAAATGGCTGTGTTCCGCAATCCACGACTCACGGGAACTCCGGCAATTCCCCGTGAAGTGGCGTTGATCGACGACGACAGTATCCCGGGCTGGTTCGGCAGCGGAAGCGGGGCGACAACACCGTTGCATCGAATTCTGGCGGAGAAGATCGTCGATGAAAACAGCTCGGCCTACTACAACCGACGCGAAGCTGAATTGGAACCTTATTGGACGGTCAAGTCGGGCGTGATGACTGGTCGGGCGAACGCAGAAGCCGACGCAGATTCGCAGAGCGTGCTCACCTATTGTCGACCACTGCTGGATGGAGAAACCATCTCGTATGAGTTCTATCGCGAAGGTGAACAGATTGGGATTCATCCCTCCATTGGAAGTTTGGCATTTTTGCTGGAACCCGATGGTGTAAAAACACATTGGATTGCATCGGGAATATTTGATTCGGACTTCTTTCGAATCGCCAATGACAATAGCGTCGTGGAAACAGAATATCAGCGTGGCCCGAAAGAGTTGCCGCTCAGGAATGGTGATTGGAATCTGGTCAGTATGTCCCGACGGAATGAATCCGTGGAAATCGTTCTCAATGGCGAACTCGTCTTTTCGAGACCGCTGCCGGAAATGTCGGATTTCCGCCCACGACTGTTCCGGTACTTCACACAGGAAGCTCGCGTTCGCAAGCTCACGTTGACTGGTGCGTGGCCCGAGATCACTGATGTTGCTGAGTTGAATTCGCACCTGATGGAGCTGACTCAGCCGCAGACATCCGCAGATCGTCGATTGATGAATTCGATGATGCCGGATCTGATTGATGAAGTGCAGGTGTCGGAGGTATTTGCCAAAGCGAAGGCGTTGCCAGCCCCGGATGGTTTCGCATTCCTGAAGGGCTGGGTTCTGCCGAATGACGAACATGAATTCTTCCGACTTGCATGGCAAACGGCCGCGATCCGGCCTGAGGCCGATGCATCAATCACCGCTCCGTCAGACCTGTTGTGTCCCGCGCTGGAACTCGTTCATCTGGCAAAGCACATGAATCGTGTTGACGAACTGGCCGGGGACGTTGAAGCCGTTCCCGCATCGACTGACCTTGATAAGCGAAACAAGCAGGCCATGCTGGCGCTGCTGGCAATGCAGAGTGCCGATCAGCAATTGGCTCGCGAAAAAATCGTCGCTGTCACAACGACGCTGAAGGCTGGCTTACCGCAATCGCTGACCGCCCAACAGCGTGCGGCGGAATTGCTCGTGGCGTGGGAAGCGATGCGACATCCAGAGATGCTTCCAATGGCCATCGAGCTTGCAACCAAGCTTCGTGACAACGAACGAGACGAAAAACTGCGATCGAACGACGATCGCTTCCACAAGTTGACTCACGGCCTGATCGGCCGCCTGGATTTCGTGAGCCGCACGGCGCTAGCCGCGGGTGAGTCTGATGCATCTGACGCATCCAGGCTCACGCAATGGGCGTCTATCCCATACGTGAAGCCCGAACATCGATTTCGAGGTCAGCATGCGTCACATTGGACGTTCAAGCGGGGCGAGGTCAATCATCATCCTGCGGAAACCTGGAGTCAGCTTTTCTTCCAGTCACCGCTGCGAGGTAAGTTCGAAATCCTCGTGGATCGTTCGACCTTCGGCTACAAAGAAGTGGCAGTCACCTGGGGCATGCACTCGGCTGAACCTCGCTATGATCTGAAGGCGGTCAAAGTCATACGATTGATGCACGCATCCAGCGATATCGAAAAGGCCGTGACTCTGCCGGTGTGGGAGGCCATGGCAGCGTTTCGTATTGCCGTCGATGGTTCCAAAGTGACAACGTTCACAAACGGTGTTCAGATTCATGAAGAGACCCTGATCGGTTCGCCCAGCCCATGGATCGTTCTGCAGACGCACGGAGCAACGGACGAAGCGACGATTCGGAATCTTCGAATTGTGGGCACCCCGGAAATCCCCGAACAGATCGATCTGATCGACATGTCTGGCTGGAACTGCTGGCGAGCCGATATCTATTCGGAATCGCACAACGCAACAACCAACGATGAAACAACTCCATGGCAGAAAGTCGGCGATGAACTCGTCGGCAAACTGAAAAAGGGAGCTGTTGGCCCAACCGAAAGTCTGATGCTGTACCAACGCCCGATGCTGGAAGACGGCGAAATCGAATTCGAAACGTTTTACGTGTCAGGTGAACAGGAAGTTCATCCGGCTGTCGGTCAGTCGGCTATTCTTCTTCGACCCGACGGAGCACAGTTGCATACTCTGACGAATGCTCAATTTGATAACCGTGATCTGGCGGTCGATAACGCAACGGCAATCGCCGGAGCAGCAAAGATTGACCTGAAGCCAAATGACTGGAACAAAGTGAAACTGACTCTGAAGGGAGATCAGCTCACCGTGGTCGTGAACGGAAACGACGTCGCGACCCACACAGTCACCGAACGACGCAATGAACGCTTCTTCGGACTCTTCCGCTATTCCAACAGGACCCAATGCCGAGTCCGCAATCTTGTCTATCGAGGCGACTGGCCCAAAACTCTTCCGGCTCTGGAATCGCAGGAATTGGCGACCGGGCCGTAGTATCCGTGCATGGCGGCGACCAACTTCGCAGACCTCCATGATCTCTTACTGTTTCCAAATGTAAACAAATCTTTCCAAAGTGTTTATTTTACCCATATTAACATTGCGGGGGGTGTAAAGTAATCGTCACAATCCTCACAGTCGATTCAGACGGACCATGCCTGATGAGAGATGTCAGCTGGTTGTAAGTCGTTAAATCATAATGCTTTGGGGGAGATTGAGTGATGAATCTGTTGGCGAAACTGTGGCGTGATGAAACGGGTGTCTTGTTGTCAGCGGAAGCTGTCGTGGTGGGAACAGTGGCCGTTGTTGGGCTCACGACGGGACTGACTGTTGTCGCAAAGTCTGTGAACGAAGAATTGCAGGACGTCGCGTTTGCGATCCGCAGTCTGGATCAGAGTTACAGCATTCCGGCGATCGAAGGCTGCGGAGCGAAGACTGCGGGATCTTCATTCCAGCAGGAGCCTGTCAAGAAGTCTCTGGAGGAACTCACTGCTGTCATTGAAAAGGCGGAGAAGGAAGAGAAAACTCAGGCCGAGCGACTGCAGCAGCAGATGAAAAAGAAAGATAAGAGTGCTGAAGACACCAAGAAGAAAAAGAAGCGTGAACAAAACATCTGACCTGGTCCTGCACGATTCAAACAAACTGTGACATCTCTCTCAATCTCCCTCAGTCACAGTTTCTGGATACTGTTCTTCCCCTCTCGCAAAAAGAAAAGCTCGTCCGACAATCTCATCGGACGAGCTTTCTTTGTTTTCGCGGTCCGCCAATACAACGCCGCTATCGGATTTGTGTCGACGGTCCGTTTCCGACCAGAAGAGTCTCGTAAGATTGGTCGCGGACTAAGTCGGTAAGTTCCGGCGCGGAGTTCTTCTGCAGTTTCACAGTATCAATATCGTTCGGGTTGACGTCCAGCGCTTTATGCCACCCGGAGACATGCCCAATGACTGCTCCACCGATTTCAAAGACGCCGGTGATTCCGAACAGACTTCCCACGGTTCCGCCGACTGAAGCGCCGTAGTTCGGGTACAGGATTGCCAGGCCTTCACGCTGTTCATCATAGGTTCCGTGTGTCTGCAGATAGTTTAACGTATCCTGAGTGTTAATCGTTTCGTGCCACAGCGACACGATCGGCAGATGATTGACAGCGGCGTAGGTTCCGGGCAGGTCGCGATGTTTCACGTCCTTCGCATAAGCGGCTGCTTCCATCGCAAGAGCGGGGATATCTGAATAAACATAGACGCTGTTCGTATACGGGTTGTAATTGTCGACGCCGATGATTCGCCCCGGGATCAACGTGTAGCCCACAAGACCCAGTGCGCCGACCGTATATCTCCATCCGGGACTGATGTGGTCATTTTTTGCCAGCCGTTTCCATTCGCCAAGCGGGTCGTACTGATTCACGCGAACGCAGAGTCCATTAAGTTCATTAACTTTGGCGTAAGTGGCGACTTCCGCCATCGTTTCCGGTTGTACTCGATGATTATCAACTCTCCGGTCCCAGAGCATGATGCGACGTGGTATCCCTATCGCCCAGCCGATTCCGTCGACAAGTTTGTTGGGTTGTCCCTGAACCACTTCAATGTCGGACATCGATCGTTGGTCATTCGGGGTTTCAACGCTGCAAACTGTGTGATCGAGGTCACGAATGCTGGCATGAAACGTACGCGGACCATTCACACAGCCGGTACACAACTGGATCAGCGTGGCCGCAAAGAAGACAACCAGCGTTGGTTGAGTTTTCATGGTGATAACTCCGAAAAGCGGAGGAGGCAGGGGACTTGAGGTCCATTGTTCAGGCAGGTTCACTCTATATCGAAACAGAGGAAATCCGGCTGCATGAATTCCGTGACTGACAGTCTTCGCGTTTGCTTACTGGTCTGCGTCAACCCCCGACATTCCCAGACTTGTTGTGTTTGGGGATTCTTTATTGGCGAACTCCGCCAGAAAGAGGAGTCATGTGGCGGGAATTTCCGAAGGATATCCGGGTGCGATCAGACGCTGTCAATGAACGCTTG
This sequence comes from Planctomycetaceae bacterium, assembly GCA_046349735.1. Taxonomy (GTDB): domain Bacteria; phylum Planctomycetota; class Planctomycetia; order Planctomycetales; family Planctomycetaceae; genus SXXK01. The sequence continues at coordinate 96,524 of JAXMBU010000003.1, read as the reverse complement.
AGCCACTGGCGATGTTCCGGGGGCCTTTGAGGTGCACAAAAGGGCCGATCGTGCAGTCGTTTCCGATCGAGACATTGCTGTCGATCACAGTAAACGGGCGGATAACAGTATCGCGGCCGACGGAGACTCCAAAATCGACATGAGTTTGTCCGGGATCCTCAATGGTTACACCGGACAACATCAGTTGGTTCAGTATCTGCTTTCGGATACTGGCAGAAACTTCGGACAGCTGAACTCGAGTGTTAACTCCCAGTGCTTCCTCAATGGTCAGGCTGCAGGTCGCTGTTACCTTGTGACCCTGATCCATCAGGATCCGGGGGCAATCGGTCAGATAATACTCCGACTGACTGTTGTTGGGCTTAACACTCGTTAATGCGGAAAGCAGCAGTGGCGTATTGAAGGCATAACAGCCCGTGTTGATTTCCGTGATTCTGCGTTGTTCCGGAGTCGCATCTTTCTGTTCGACGATGCACTGAAACGCTCCGGCAGCGTCACGAACAATTCTTCCCAGGCCATCGTTGTTGCATGTGTCTGCGGTCCCTATGACACAGGCTGCTCCCTGAGATGCCTGGCTGTCCAGCAGCGACTTCAATGAACTTCCCTGCAACAGTGGGGTGTCACCCGCCAGAATCAATACCGATCCGGAATGTTCCGCCAGATGCTTCTCGCACATCATTACGGCGTGTCCGGTGCCTTTTTGTTCGGTCTGCTCCGCAAACACAACGTCGCGATGATGAGCGAGCGATGAGCGGACAAGATCCGCCTTATGGCCCACGACAACGATGAGCTTTTCCGCCCCCGCGCCACGTGCTGCATCGAGTACGTATTCGATCATCAGTCGACCGCAGACTGGATGCAGGACCTTGGGGACTTCGGACTTCATTCGAGTGCTCTTGCCGGCGGCAAGAATCACAGCAACAGGAGCGGTCATGATAGGTATTCTTCAGGAGTCAGCGACGAAATCGCAATGACGTTGATCAAAGTGGAGCCAACTCGTTTTGCTGTCGAAAAACATGCTTCGGGTTTCGCATGCATCAATGAGTTAGCGTCAGTTAATACGAGGATCAGATCAGAAGCGAACGCCGATCTGGCAGATAAAGCCACTGGCGATATCGTAGCCCGGTGGCCAACGTTGGCAAACCGAACCTGACGATCGAAGACCAACCCACCTTCGATGAACCAGTTGTAGTAACCGCCATCCATCTTGAAGCCGCCGAGAACTCTGTAATCCTCGGCTTCAAGCTCAGTATCCACGAGGCCGCCGCCATTAAAGGAGCTTTCGATACCATAGGCTTCAACGTGGTATTCGCGCGTGAAACGTACGCCCATTTAGCTGATGACTTCATTACCAAGGAACACGCTGATTCGTGCTTCCGGATACGCGGGCTGCCATTCCCAGTAATCATCTCGATAAATCAAACCTGCCAGGGAATCACCCGATCACGAACTCGATCCCAGTATTGTGCTCGAGTCCCAAAGTCCAGTACTGATCAAGTTGCAGGAACATGATGCCGCGCCCCATCGAGCTGAAAACCTTCGTTCCAGACATCGACATTGAAGTCCGTATTGATCCCAGAGGCGTGATGCCAAGGCTGATACTGAATGGACCGGCCTGAGGAGTTTCCAGTTCAAGGTCGATCCCGAAGCGATAGAGATCGCGAGGTTGTCTGATATCTCCGCCGACGCTGTTCCAGTTCCGATAAGAAAATTGGTTGGTCCAGTTCAGGACCCAGCCCGGGAGGAAGGGAGTTCCATAGGCCAGTTCATAGTCGACGCCAATGATGTCCAAGTCACCTTTCGCCAGGATCCGGGCCGGAAATTTTCTGGCTGGGGATCCATGAGAAGTCGAGTCGGTTTTGCCAGCAAAGCGGTAAGGCTGTACTCCATTGGCTCCATAGGTTGTCATACCCTGCGGAGGTAAACCTTGTGTATAGCCACCATACGGTGAAGGCTGCATCCCATATCCCGATTGACCATAGCCTTGCTGCCCATAACCAGGCTGCAGAAACGGATCATGACTTACTGGTGAGTGAAAAACGCGTTCCATGTGGTGTCGTTTTGGTAGATCGGAAGTGAAGGGTCCGGGGGGAGTTACACCGTACCATTGCTCGGCGGAATTGTGCCGAGTGGAGCGGTTGAGGAATTCACGGACGAACCACCAAAGGATGGGGCAGACAAAGCACCTGCATCCTGAGGAATGGGAACTGCGGAATCACCGGCACGAAGAAACTGTCATGGCAGTCATCGTCGGCTGATAAATGCTGCTGCCGACATACTGTCTTTGCTGCCCATAAAATTTGCTCTGGCCCAGGCCATTGGCGAGCTGACCAGAAGCATCACCGCGCTACGACAATCGAAGTCAGTGTCTTGTTCACAGAATCACCTGCCGAGAGAAAGGAGGGGCAAATCTCAGGTGGGTGGCCGGGGAGAGCCGATATTCAGATCGCTAACCCCGGGGATGGAGTTTGAGGAAAGAGTGATCGCGACTTGAGAGAGATCCCGGGATTCTGTGGATTCGGCAGGTTACGTCGCACCGCTCTTCATCTCCAGGCAGTTCTTACCGATCGAATCGATGAATTGCACAGAATTGCTGTGAGCTTCGGCGTTTTCTGCCGCTTCAATAAGTGGTACTCTGAGCCGACATAAAGGTGCTGTTCTGTTGGCTTTGAGATTTACTATGCAACCGGACGACAAGCTTTGTTATTGCTTTCACGTAACTCAGCGAAAGAATTGTGAATTTTATCAGGCTTCACCAGCCTCGAGTTCCCAGTGAAGTCAGTGAATGTGTGGTGGAGCAGGGACAGGTTGTGGCTGGTGCGTGCCTTTTCTCAAAAAACTGTTCGATGCCGCTGCGGCTCAGCGTGAAGTCGCTATTGAAATTAGTCCCGAAGACTACGCACGTGAACGAGCTGACTATGTTCGTTCGGGAAAAGGAAAACCTCCGGGACGACGTCAGGAATGAAGGATTCGGACAAAAGTCTGCCATCAATCCGGCGGTGGGGTTTTAGCCTGTTTTTGCGTTCAACGGCGAAATGAGTGCGAGTTGACACTGGGTTGATTAAGAACGGCTACCAAAACAGTAGCAGAGCTCATGAGAGCTCAGAATAGCGTCCGAATTCTCACGAATCCGGCTACTTGCGTAAGTTTCGTCAGGCGTCCTCAGCCTCAACGTCGCAGACACCGCAGGCTGAAGCAAGAGAATCCGCAAACCTGGATCGATGTCCCTCCGGGATAACGGGTGCGTTTCGTCTGTCAACTTGCTAAATCTGCCGGTTGAACCTGAGTCTGTTCCCGCAACGTTGGATCTCCCACGTCAAGAAACGGTATGGGATACATTGAATGAGAATAGCAGGGAAAACACCTCTGGAGTCCGTCCCTGAAAACGGCTATAAAGGAAGCCTCTGATAGTCTGCCGAGCGGTATGCTCGCGCTGATTGACGGAATGAACAGTTAAGAAAGACTCTTCCGCAGGCATGGATGCCAGAAGTAAAGCCGCTTCGGAACTGTTCAAAACTCGTGGAATTCCCTGCGATTTCGCAGATTGTCGTTTCATCGGAAGGAGTCCGATGGTGAGAATCGTCATCGCCATAATTGCTGTTTCAGTGGTCTTTCCATCAACCGTCGCTACTGCACAGGTGAAATCATCGGGGGCTCGTCCTCCGCAAGTTTCTCGTGGTCAGGCCTCGTCCGCTACAGGACAGAAATCACAATCGACAACGGCTCGCTCCGTCAGTCGAACAAAAATCGCTGCCGAAGGTGGTGGCGACGCGACGGCCCCTCCAGAAGACGTTGCAAAGACCGTCGATGCCAGCGCAGCTGTCGTTCAGATGAAGAACGACGTGCTCAACCAGCAGGCCCCGGAAATGTCCCCGGAGCTGGTCAAAGAACTGGATCGAATTCTGGAATTCTGGTCTGCCTCCAGTGAAGACATTACTCGCCTGCAGGGCAAGCATTTCCGGATTGTTTACGACACCGCTTTCGAGGTTGAAAAGCAATCAGAAGGCGAATTCGCCTACGAGAAGGCTGACAAAGGTCGACTCGATATTACGCCTGTTGAAGTGACTCCAGAGCTGGTTGCTGCTCGAGAACAGGAAGTTGTGAAAGCCAAAGCCAAAGGGCTCAAACCAGCGGTACGTGTCGGCAAGAATGGCAAGCCTTTCACGCTTGTTATGGAACAGCAGGAACGCTGGAGCTGCGATGGTCAGCGAGTTTACAGCATGGACATGGAAAAGAAGGAAGCGATCGTCGCTCAGTTGCCTGCCGATATGCAGGGCAAGAATATCATGGACAGTCCGCTGCCGTTTCTGTTTGGGATGCCACCGGAGAAGGCGAAACATCGCTTCACCATATTCTTTACGAACTCGCAGTTCGATCCGAAGTCCGGTAGAGCAAAGTTGACGATCTATCCGCGATTGCCGCAGGATGCGACCAACTGGCGGCAGGCCGACGTGATTCTCGATCTGAAGAGTTCCTGCCGACGGCCCGTACAATTGCTCGATCCGGCTGGAACCAAGATTACGGTGTACCGCTTCGAGGATTTCAAGAAGAACCAAACTGACTGGATTGGTCCGTGGATCAATGCCAATGCCAGAACGCGGTTTACTCCGGACCTGCGGGACTTTCAGGTTCAGGTTGTAGGAGAAGAGAAGCCGCCGGAGATGGCCGAGAGTGCTGCCAAGCCGCCAATCGACGGCCCGTGCTCTGGTCAACGTCGGTGGCCTGAATCGCAACGATGCCGTCAAGCAGTTGGAACGCCAGGGACTAAAGCGAGTCAAAGGGGATCCACGGCGAATCAGATTGTGCTTGAGCTGACCGGCGGCAAAGAATCGTGAGGTGTTCACGGTGAAGTCGCAGGATCCAGCACCCGGAACTCCAGTGAAGCCGGGGATGAAGGTTAAGCTGACAATCTATACGGATCCAAATGCTGCAAAGAAACAGTAAGTACAGCGATTTCGATGAACCCAAATAAAAACGCGGCAGAAAGCATTCAGCTCTGCCGCGTTTTTTGTTGGAACTCTTCGAAGCGATCTACTCAGCCCTCGCGTTTCAGCAATCGCTTGATTCTCTGGCGGCTGATTCCGCAAAGATGCAGACAGCAGCGAGTGACCTCTTTCCAGCCACGAATGCTGTAGGGGCGATGCAACACCGAACGCAGATACCAGTTGAGAGCCTTGCGATCATCTTTTTCTGCAACAAACCAGGCTGACGTCTGCCAAACTCGTGCAATCGCTTTCTGGCGAACCAGCAGTGATGTTTGTCGAGCTCGTGGAGAACTCAACGCATTCTTCAGAACGTTTAATCGGTCGCAGCACGTGCGGTCATGATTTCGTGAGTTCGAGGTGGCTCGCCAGCGATAGTGAGTCAGCGGAGCTGGAGTGCCATGGAATCGACATCCAGAGGCCGACATTCTCAGCCACAGATCCCAGTCACACGTCGTCTTTAGTGTCTCATCGTAGCCACCTGACTTTAGAAACGCATCGCGTTTCATCAGGATGCTGGAATGGGTAATGAAGTTATCCAGCACCAGCTGATCGAACACATCGCCGTTGTGGCAATTTCCGTCCGCGAAGGTCGTGTTGTCGACGCGGGATGAGTCCTCAAAATTCAGAGCGGCCGTGTATATCACTTCGGCATTGTCAGCGAGGGCCAATTGCTGAGCCAGCTTTTCCGGATTCCACAGATCATCCGCATCGATCATCGCGATCCACTGACCGCGAGAAATCCTGGCGGCGGCATTTCGAGCAGCGGCATGGCCGGAATTCTGCTGTCGAAGAACCGTCAGGCGATCGCCATAGGTTTCCAGAATGGCCAGAGTTGCATCTGTTGAACCGTCGTCGACAACAATCAGCTCGAAATCATTCACGGTCTGAGCGAAAACGGAATCGATGGCTTCCTGAACAAACTTCTCACCGTTGTAAACAGGCATGATGATGCTGATCAGCGGACATGCAATCTGTCCGGATGCAGAGGACTTCTCAGACATCGACATGCCAGTTGAGCATTCGTCAAGTTGTAGCAATCCTGGGTGATTCATACTCATGGCCCGAACAGAAAATGCTGAATGGCAGCTGGCTTAGTCGCGATCGCTGATGTCTCAGCATTCCACATCATGGTGACCTTTCAGATTCCTGATGAGAGAGCCAGGGATTCTTCAAGGTGCATCATGACCAGAATTCGTGAAAACAGTACGGGGACCTCTGTACCGAACTCACGATTGACCATTGCTTTCGCGAGACGCGGTAAAAGAAAACCGCGTCGAATGCATGACTGCGAAGCGTTCCCCTGAATTGCCATCAAACTCATGTTTTTTGCGAATTTCCAGATCTTTGAGCGTTTTTCGGGCACAAAGCCAGTCGACGTGGAGACGTACTCAACCTGAGGCAGCTCGGGATAGAACTGATCAATCGCTTCACTGTGGAACAAGCGACCTTTGAAGTATTCGAACGGCAGATTGATCAGCAGATCAAAGATCGCATGGCTCAGATAGGGAGCGAGGATCTGGGTTTGCTGGTTGAGCATTCCATAAGGACACAATGCGAGTTCTCGACGAACGCGGTTGTAAAAGAAGAACGGAGCGGCAGGATTCGGCAGATCCGCGTACTGATCAAGTTCACGAGAAAGGCGATTGATCGCGAGATCTCGATTCCAGCGTTCACGATAAGTCGGCGTCAAACTGGTTGTCAGATAGCCATCGTCAGCTAATAGCCAGCCGGATAACTCTGCCAGTTCACGTTTGCGAAACTGATCCAGCATCTTGTTGTCGTTGTAAACGCCGCACGAAAAAATGTCGCCAGCGATGCCATCCCAGGACGCTGCGAACTTTTGTTCATCCAGCCAGCGAGCGACGGGAACCATCTGAGCATGCTCATCGGCGCAAAAGCTGGTGAGCAGATCCTTCTGCATTTCGTCAGCAAAGCGATCTTCCGATTGTTCAATAATTGTATGCGGCAGTTTCAGGGCGGCTGTAATGCGTGATGCGATTTCAGCGTCAGTGCTTGGCCGCGGTGGAGCTGATCGAGCTGTCACGACCATAGATGGATTCCGCCCGGCTCGAACCAGTGCGTACAGAATGTGGCGTGAGTCGCGTCCGGCGGAAAGAGGCACGCACATCCGTTCGGAGGCTGCAGGAGCCATCGCTTCGACGACATCCTGAAAGCGGACGCCGTATTCATGGACGGCCTGCTCGCGACTGAGTGTTGAAACGGTTTCTGAGATTGGCGGTGCCAGTGTTCGAATCGAAGGAGCTCCTTCGGTCCACGTCAATTCGCTTCCGGCCGGAAGCAGACGCACAGATTTGAACGGAGTATCATTGCCGATGTAGTAACCCAGTCGGACAAACACTGCGACTGCGGCATCATCAAGGTCGGTTGCTGCGCCGGCTCTGATCAGTTCCAGGGCTGACGTGCTGACACCAAAACCCGACGGGAGCTGAGCATAATAGACGGGCAAAAAGCCAAAGCGGTCATTGCGAACGGTTAGCTGGCGACCGTCCCAATTCCATTCGGCCCAGACACCTTCGCCATCGCTGACTCCGGATCCGGAATAGCGATACCCCAACGATGCCGTCGGTTTTCCGGTAGCGGTGAATGATCCGGAAGGCTGCCGAGAAATGATCAGGGTTGCCTGGCGGTCTGGATTGGGGTGCAGCATGGTTGATGGCTCAGTTCCGGGGGCGTTGACACAGAATGTCTCTGGGGGGACGTCACGAAGTGTCCCACTTACAGAGATAGGACCGGAACGGAGGAGATTTGGCTCTTTTTGTTGACTGTTATGGAATCGGATGTTGCCAAACGTCATCACTCCGTCACAAGCCGACGCAAGGTGCAAATTGTGCCACATTTAACGGTTCGTACGGTTCGCATCGAGCGTTGGAGTCGCTTGCCATCGGAGCGTGTGCGTGACCGCATAATGCCAGGCACCTCATCTCGCCAGGATTCGGCCAGAGATCATTCGGCCAGAGATCACATTGAGAACGCCTCTCAGAACTTGCGATCGTAGCCGGACTGGACTCGTGAGAATTCGGAGCGGTAGCTGAGCTCTCACGAGCTCAGCTACGGTTTTATTACGGGTTCTGAGCTAAGTTGTTGACGCGGTCCGGAGAGGATCAACCAGCTCAATGATCCGTTCAGTTCGCTCGTGAACCTGGTCACCACCAAGTCGCTCCCATTCCGATTTCCACAGCTGACATGCTCGATAATCCTCGTCGTAGAAGCCAACCTCCTGTGACTGCAGATGCCATCGGTGGAGACGTTCGATGCCGCGAAAGAAAGCCAGTGCGGAGCGATAGATTTCAGCACGTTCAGACATTCGCAGCAGACGCAGGTCCAGGCAATCGTACCAGCGATCCACGGATACGTTCTGAAACAGCAGTTTTGCTGCTTTCAGCAGAAACAAACACAAATCTTTCCTTCCGACATGTTCCGAGAGATCAAGCAATTTGGCGAGGACAACAGACTGGAGGTGTCCGATCTTTTGCAGGTCGTCCAGATTGGACAATGACCGCTTAAAGTTCTCGATCCCACACCAACGCTGAGCCAGTTTTGACTGCAATGCCTCCATGATCCAGTAACAATCCTTTTGCAACCAGGAGTTGAGGTCCAGGGGACAGTCTTCGGCCATCACAGCAACGCTGTCAGGAAACATGAGTGCGATTAATCCGTGATCCTCAAACAGTGGCTGCTTCATAAGAACCGGTGCCCCCAGTGTCGATCGAAGAACTGCGAACGTCATGAGGGCCACGATTCGGTCGCCGGTTGTCGCCGAATCAGCGTCAATCGCGACACTTGAGGCCGGGGCGGTCAGGTTCTCCGACGTCAGCCAGATCAGTAATTCCATGCTGTTCCGGGAGAAGGTCAGACTCAGAGCTTCAGGAGGATGCCTTTGCCATAGTCTGCCCGATGACACCGTCTCATGTTCGCAAAATTGCGACGAGAGATATCCTGAACGGGCCAGCCACTCCGTTACGCCTTTTGACAAACCGTCCTGCACCAGTTCAACACAGTGACGACTCAGACACCGAGGTCTTGGAACGGACTGTACGAAGAGGGAAAGGGACTGCTCAACAGATGTGCGATGCATCAGGCAGCGAAGAATTCGCAGCAGTCTGGCCTCAAACTCACTGACCTCTTTCATGGAAGTGACTCTTTGTTTCTGCCACGTTTCCATAGTCCCGCCGCAGACCTCGCGGGAAACCCGTTGACGATAAGTTCTCGACCATCCCAACGGACTTCGAGGGTATTCGCTGAATTCCAGAAAGAGTCTTCAGCAGAATAACGGTTTGTGAGGAAATGAACCCGCTGATTCGTTGAGCCAATCCAGCGTCGTTTCGAGTCGGGGCTTGTTCGATCATATGGTCCATCAACGAGCAGATCGATGTGACTCAGAAACTCATGAACATTCGGATCCGCCATGTCTTTCAATTCGGCCAGCGTATACCCGGAAAAGACCATCACGCTCAGCCCTGCATCCCGAGCGACGGCGGCAACTCTTGATAAAGCCGCTGCATGGGCAAATGGTTCACCTCCGATCAGAGTGACTCCTTCGATTCCAAGCGAGCGACTCTGCAGGATTTGATCAATGAGGTCGTCCACAACAACACTGGTGCCGCCATCGAATGACAACATCTCCGGATTGCAACATTCAACGCAGCGCAATGGACAGCCCTGGACCCAGATCGCGAACCGCCGTCCCGGACCTTCTGCCTCGGTACAAGGCAGAATCTGTGCGATTTGAATTTGTGCTGGCAAAGTCATGGGCTCTGACGCTGTTCGCTTGATGTCTTGATCGTTACGTTTCCACTGTGGATGTCCTGACATCGGATGATCAAATCTTCATGTACCGTGTTCTACCAATGAAGCAGATTGTCGGCAAAGCAGATATTGTTTTCATCACGCTGGATACTCTGCGCTTCGACGTAGCAACGCTGGCGATGAAGCGGACTGACGCCGAATCTGCAAAGAATCATTCCGGGCGGATAAATTACGACACTCGCCGGGTAGCTCTACCCTTGCCGCACATCAGGCCTTTTTGCGGGTTTTTTGCCTACTCCGTCGTCTCCGGGAATCGCACGCTCGTCCGCTGGCGGCCCGATTTCCGTGCAGTGAAACGACGACCGATGAAAACATTCGTTTTTGACGCTCCGGATATTGTCACGGGGCTGGTCGACGTCGGGTACACCACGATTTGTGTCGGTGGAGTTGGCTTTTTCAACAAGCAGTCACCCTTCGAAACGTTCTGCCAGGATTGTTTCACGAAAGTCATTGGTCACCATCGCTGGGAGTTACCAACAAAGATTCAACGCGGCACCAGGTCGACGTTGCTCTCCATTCGCTCGCGGCCGTGAATGAGCGACAGAGAGTGTTCCTGTTTATTAACGTCTCTGCGCTGCATCAGCCCAATTGTATGTATGTTGAGGGAGCGACAGAAGACTCGCCGGAGACTCAACTGGCGGCTCTGGCCTATGTTGACTCGCAGTTGCCCCGGCTGTTTTCCGCGATGCGAAGGCGGGCAGACGTCTACGGCATCATCTGTTCTGACCACGGGACAGCCTATGGTGAAGACGGTTACGTTGGACACCGGATTGCGCATCCGGTAGTGTGGAACGTCCCTTACGCAGAAGTCTTTATGGCTCAAGAATCCTGAGTTCCGAATGTTGTCGGTTCGTTCCACTTCACAATCCTCTGATGTCGACCGTTTGATTCATGGTTCGCCATATCAGGCTTACACGTATTCTTACCCGCACAAAACAGCATACCGTCTCTTCGAAACACCGATCTTGCTGTCAGACCTCTGGTCGTCGGAGAACACTGAGACACTGTTTCTTTACCTTCACGTACCCTTTTGTGAACATCGTTGCGGCTTCTGCAATCTGGTTCATCAGAGACATGAATCCTGAACAAGGTCTGACCGAACGTTACATCAAACAGATCGTTACGGTAGCGAGGTGAAGCCTGACGCACTCGGTGACAAAGCCGGCTTTGCTCAACTTGCGATTGCGCGGAGGAACGCCAACATTTTTGAGCGGCAGGAACTGGCCGTCTGGCGGCAATTTGTCTGAAATGGGGGTGGACGGTCAGCAGGTTCCTGTGTCCGTTGAGTCTCCAGTAACTGTTGATCGCGAAAAACTGTCTCTGCTCGCGGATTTTGCAACCGATCGGATCAGCATTGGTATCCAGTCGTTTGATGAAGCGGAAAACCCATCGGCTGGGAAGACCGCAACGCAGGCTGATGTGATGAATGCTCAACGCTGATTCGCGATCAGGATTTCCTGTGCTGAACATTGATTTGATCTACGGCGGGGAAGGTCAATCTGTTGAACAGTGGATTCGCTGCGTTCGCGAGGCTGTGAAATGGTCCCCGGAGGAAATCTATCTGTATCCGCTTTATGTTCGTCCGCTCACCGGGTTGGGGCGGTTAGATCGCTCATGGGACGATCAGCGTCTGGAAGCTTATTAGGAAGCTCGGGATCTGCTCGTTGGCGAAGGATATGAACAAACCTCGATGAGAATGTTTCTGCGCGTCTTGCAGAACACCTCGGGACGTTCTCGATCGAAATCCTCTGCGATCTATGCCTGTCAGTCAGACGGGATGGTGGGGGCTGGGCTGCGGCGCAAGGTCGTATACTCGAGGACTTCACTATTCCACCGAGGTCGCAGTCGGACGTCAGGGAGTGCGGTCCATCCTGTTGGATTACATCAATCGGGAATGGTGCCATTTACTATGGCACGCAACGGATTCAGCCTCACGATCGATGAGCAGCAGCGACGGTTTGCGATCCTGATGCTGTTGCAGGCGTCCGGACTTCATCGTGATGATTATAAACAACGATTCGGTCACGATATTCTGGCGGACCTGCCGGAGCTTTCAGTTCTGTCGGATCATGGACTTGCAGTGATCTCAGAAAGCAGATCGTACTGGACACATCGCGGGCTCGAAAGGTCGGACGCTGTGGGGCCGTGGCTGTACTCAAACCGAGTTTGCAGGCTGATGCACGATTTTGCACTGGTGTGAGGCTCCATGCGTTCTGAAGTATCCATCTTGTACCGTGGTCCACTCCCAGTGAAGCTGCAATTACGACTGCCACTATTGTCCGTTTGCCAACATATGAAAATGCAGCCGAAACTGCATGCCGACAGAAACGCTCTGGAATCGCTTGTAGAATGGGCAGCCCGTTACACAGCGGCCGACTCTCCATCTTCTTTACTCCATGGGGAGAAGCGTTGACGCGGCGGTGGTATCACCAGGCGATACAGCAATTGTCTTGGCTCACGCATGTTGAAAAGGTCGCTGTCCAAACGAATCTGTCTTCACCGGTAGATTGGCTGAACGAATGTAATGTGACAAAACTTGGATTCTGGTGCACGTATCATCCGTCTCAGGCTCGTTCGGAGTTTCTTCACGATGTGAGCAGCTTCAGAAACACGGTGTTTCTCACAGCGTTGGCATGGTCGCTATTCCCGAAGACTACGACGAACTCGAAGCGATGCGTGAAGCACTGCCGTCAGAACCTACCTTTGGTTAAACGCCTTTGACGGGGAATGGTCGCAGCATCGCTACAACGAGCTGGAGCTGTCGCGTCTATTAGATCGATCCTGCCCGAGACAAATACCATCGATCATTTATTCCGGGACAAATTGCCACGCTGGCTCATCAGTGTTTTCGATCAATGGTGATGGCGTTGTGCGACGATGTCACTTCGTCGAGGAATGTCTGGGAAATGACGGCGATTCCGAGTGGGTGTTCCCTGTCACCAAACTGGTTTCATTCAACCAGACCTGCGGGTTGCGACAGGCTACATTCACATGCCTTCAGTTGCTGCAGTCCCAAATCGGCGGCCGTGACTTCTGGAACGCGTACCTGCCAATTATGTTTCGTTAGTGCCCTGGCTCCGTCTCCACCACCAGTACAGGAAATCATAATGACCAGCGAATCACCTCGTATGTTTGAGATGAAAGAAGGAACTTCGGATAAGTTCTGGGAGATCACCTCAACTGGAAAACGGTAATCGACGGATACGGTCGAGTTGGCACGGATGGTCAGAAGAAGGATAAAGACTTCGCATCAGACGCCGAAGCTCGCAAAGCCTATGACAAGTTGATAGTGGAAAAGACCGGGAAGGGATACAGGGAAGTCACCGGCAGTTCGGATTCACGGCAACTGAAGGCAAAGGCGTTGCAAACGCAGGCGAAGGAGAGAATCCCTTTTATCAAGGCGATTCTGGATGCCCCTGACGATCCCTCTGCTTACATGGTGTTTGCTGATTGGCTGGAAGATCACGGAGATCCTCAGGGCGAACTGATTCGCGTCCAATGGGAACTGGAGAACCCGGATCTGAACACGGCCGAACGAAAAAAGGTTGCCGCACGAGAAGCGGAACTTCTCAAGGAGCACGAGTCGACGTGGCTGGGTGATCTGGCCGAATCGCTGATCGAACAGAAGGTTCCGGACAATCTCTACTATGGGACTGACAAGCCTTATCAGTGGCAGTTTGCACGGGGCTTTTTGGATTCCATTCAGATCACTTACCTGCTGCCCTCTTTTGCGAAGGTTCTGAAAAAGTCACCCCTGACCAGCACACTGCGAAAGCTTGCCATTCAGAACCCTTCGAACGGTTATGAATTGAGTGAAATCGACGAGTACTCTGAGATGGAGTTTGACGAAGACGACGCGCCGTCACTGAAAATGCTGAGTGGGGCCAATTTTGAAAATCTTCGTCTGTTTGAGGTGACTGATCACGAAGATTCGAATTGTCACTGTCGAACTCCCACGGTACATAATCTCATCAAAGGAATGCCTCGACTGGAGACTCTGCAGATTGATGCTCACGGTGTCGACAGTGGAGCCATTTTTCGATCACAGCTGCCGGAATTGCGTTCTCTTACACTGCAGCACACTTCGTCTCGGTATCCGTTGGAGGCACTCGCAAAGAATGAATCGATGGGCCGGCTGGAGCGGCTGCACATTCAGCCTCATGCGAAAGAAATGGACGACGACGATGAAGGAGCCTATCTTGACTTCAAGGGATTCCAGGGCCTCTGCAGGTCTCCAAATCTGAAGTCGCTGCGGCACCTGGTTCTGATCATGAGTGATGTCGGCGACGCGGGACTTGCAGAATTGGTGAAGTCACCGCTCTTCAAACAACTCAGGACGTTGCATCTGATTTACGGAATCATCACAGATGAAGGTGTCGACACTCTGTGCAGCGCAGGCCTTAAACATCTCGAGTCGCTGGACCTGAACGGGAATTACCTGACTGCCGCCGGGGTACAGAATCTTAAAGCCGCCTTTCCGGCTGCCAAAGCGGACTCGCAATATAGCGGTAGTCCAACAGACGAGTACGAATATCTGTGGAACGGCGATATCGAGTAGCTGATGACTCCGACCTATGTCATCATCGCCGATCCTCGCAGTCTGAGGTACTCGTTTTTCGAACGGGATCTGCGCCGTTGGTGGGGAGTTCGGGGCATCGCGCCGGAGATTCAGCTCATCAAATGGCAGGATGTCTGTGTCACCGACGGACGTATTGATCACGTGCTGCCACGGCACAATGCTTTGTTAAGAATTGAATCCCCGGCACGTGACTTTGATGTGATCAGAGAGCTTCTGCGTGTCGGACAGCGATCCCTTGGGTTATCCGAGTCCGAATGGACTGAAGGACTCAATGGCTGGATTGCTTCACCGAGGCTGATTTACAACGGGCTGCGGTCATGTCTTCGCGGAATCGAAAAGTCGCTGTCGTCGCAAACACAGGTCATGAGTCCCGCGAGGCCCTCCGACGTCGCTCTGCTTTTTGACAAGAACGAAACGTCTACTCGCCTTCGTGATGCCGGCTTGCCCGTTCCGGAAAGCTTCCAGCCAACCGGAAATGCTCAAACGCTGATCGAGGAATTGAAAGCGAGGAACTGGTCAAAAGCCTACGTCAAACTCGCTTACGGCTCCTGCGCTTCCGGAATCGTTGTTCTCGCTCCACACGCGAATCCTGAGAGTGGTATCACGACTGTCGAGAAAATCAACGGACTGTTCTACAACAGCTATAACGTGCGGGCTGTTGTCGGGGAGGAACTGATTTCGATACTGAACTTTATTCTTGACGAGACAGCCACGGTTCAGAGGGCCATCCCCAAAACCCGAGTCAGCGGTCGGAACTTTGATCTTCGAGTCGTCGTACTGGCTGGCAAAGTGATCGCGGTTGTTTGTCGCGTCAGCGGTCATCCGATGACAAATTTGCATCTTGGTGGTCAGCGAGGAGATCCTGAAGAATGTCGGCGGAGGATCGGTCAAAGACACTGGCTGGACGCCATGGATTATTGTTGTCAGGCGGCCAGTTTGTTCGATCTTCCCTGTGTCGGCATTGATGTGGCCTTCGATCGCAATTCCGGTACGCCATACATTCTGGAGATGAACTCTTTCGGAGACTTCTTCCCCAATTGGAAAGCCCCATCAGGGAAAACGATTCATGAGTTAGAAATTGAACACTATGCGTCGTACGTTGATCACTGAGAACCCGTAACAAAACCGTAGCTGAACTCGTGAGAGTTCAGAAACCGCTCCGAATTCTCACGAATCCGGCTACGTGGGCATGTTTTGTTAGGCGATCTAAGTGTTAATCTGGGAGGCAGAGATTGAGCCGATCCGGAGACAAGTCGAACATCGCGTTTCGACACGAGTTGACTCGTTTCAATCTGAAGTCTTGCGTGGACTGAACTTTACCCCGGAGACGGTGTCTGTTGTCGACCTCTGCAATTTCTGAAGAGAAAGGAAGATGACTATGGGCAGTGATCCGCGGCCGGGAAAACTGATTTCGAGCAATGATCGTCAGCGAGATGCCATTCATATCGCCCTTGCGCCGGTCGAAGCTGCGGCAAACCTCTCACCGGGTCAACACGTTGGTTTCCCGTACCCCAATGACAGGAATCGTGTCGGACCGACTGACGAAACGATCGGAATTGTTGATCCCTTTCTGACTCAGATGGTTAAACCGGGGGAACGATTCTGGCTGTTTTTGTATCCGAACACGGTGACCGGCCTGCGTCACATCTGGAGTCACCCGGCCTTTCACCCGGCTCAGGCCAGCTTCCAGGATTGTCAGGAAGTGACTTCCGCGGACCACCCTGTCCGATCAATGCGGGACGACTTTCTGGAGGCCCTGGCACAGGACGAGGACGATGTCGAAACACGACTTGTGTTCTCCGACTGGCTGGATGACCAGGGAGAACATGACGAAGCGGATCGTCACAGAAAATGGCCGGCTGCAAAGCAGTGGCTCACACAATTTGTTCAGGAAAATAATCAGGCAGATGACGAAGAAGCGTGGGAAAAGAAAATCACCTTTCAGGATCTGCTGGAGTTTGGGCATCGTGCTATTGCCGAAGATGACTTCTACTTTTCCTGTGGTTCTAACGAAACGATGTGCTGCGGACTAAGAAGTCACCGTGAAGAATTCTGGGAATGCTGGTCTGTCCTGACTGGAGCTGCTGTACCGGCTGATGCGGTGGAAAAATCTGAATTCGGGTGTAGTTGTTAGTTGGACCGCGCCATGTTTGTCTTCCATACAAAGCCGAAGCGCCAGCGAGTGAACACCTTGCGACTCATTCACTCGCTGGCGCTTCGGGCTTGTATTCTCAATGGTTCTCGTGAACATGTCGCTGTCCAGTTAGGCTGATCGCCCCGAAGTCATTCGCAACACAAAAACACTCGAAGGCGTATTGAGGCATCTCTGTAGTTTTTCGATCACGAAGGAAAGCCCCGTTTATGTCAACCGGAGATCCACTGATCGTTGACGGTTC
Source organism: Planctomycetaceae bacterium (assembly GCA_046349735.1). Lineage (GTDB taxonomy): Bacteria > Planctomycetota > Planctomycetia > Planctomycetales > Planctomycetaceae > SXXK01. The sequence continues at coordinate 79,740 of JAXMBU010000003.1, read as the reverse complement.
GAGTCACATGAGTTCGGCGACCATTTTTTGCAGCGCCTCATCGAATGATGAGCAGACAGTGGCATTGGCTTCATCAGCCAGATGAAGCTCAGGATTCGATGAGGCCACACGTACAAGCATCTCCTGAGACAGTTCAGTCGACAGTGATTTTTTTGTTGTCGAAAAGATCAGGCTATGAGTAAAACTCCGTCGCGCATGGTCCTCGGCTCGGGCGGAAATCTGTGACGCGGACATTGCATCAATCACGACTGTTCCATGCTGTATCTGTTCCGACAGCACCATCTCCAGCAGTTCTCGCTCCTGCTGCAACGGGCGGTCACCGCCCTGGCTGACAAACAAAAACTCGAACAACAGTGAATCGTTGCTGAGCCATTCGATCAGCTTGCGAACCAGAGAAACCTGCAGGCCCAGAATCAGAATCAGTCTTTGAAACTGCTGACCATCGTCTTTGATGCGACATTCGCGCAGATCAGGAAAAAATACAAACTGAATTGTCCGCCGCAGTCTCAGAAACTGGTTTTCATCTCGTGAGTAGTAAAGCAGTTCTGAACGCTGAAACTTAATCTCAAACAGATCCGGGCGACGCGACTCGTCCGTTTCCATATAGGCCAGCTCAGAGTGCAGCAGGCTCTCGATGGATCCTCGTGTGGAAATGGAAGTAAATCCTCCGATGGGATACGTATCCTCTTCCAGGATGTGAGTTGGTACGTTTCGTGAACGTGACGTTGGTCTCGGGGCTCGTCGAGGCAGCGTCTCACAAAATCCCTGGGCGGCTCGCAGTACCTGGCGAAGGGCCAGACGCTGACCGAATTCAATCAGGGCCGTTCCTCGTTCCAGTTCGAAGACATCTTCTGCCGAAAGCACTTCGCCCACCGCGCGAATGCTGTGGATCAGCTGATCGTAAGCCTCATCAAGCATGGGTGTCAGCCCATGAACGCGAAGTGATTCGCCGCCCTGAAGAACCACCTCTTCCGGGGCGATGCCCTGAAGGTTCCTGGCAACTGATGGACTGACAGTGACGCCACCGAATCCAATTCTTTCACTCAGCCTTCCAATCATCCATGCGATCGCCTTGAGTCGGTCTGCTTCTTCATAACGACAAATGGCGACGCTTGCGCGTTCGAAGGAAGCATCTGCATACAACTTGCCCAACACATAGTCTTCATAGGCTCGGACCTTTTCAGCTGGCAAGTCGTTCTCGATGATGGCCTGCAGTCTTCCAAAAATGCGTTCGCCAAGGGCAAGCCTGATCACGTCGGCCACAAAACCTGCCGGTGGAACCGCACAGTCGGCCGCAGCAAGGATCAGCGCGCAGGCTAATGGCCGCTTGATGGATTCGGCCGTGGTAGGGCTGAGTCTCTGAAGCCAGACACCCTGTATCAGGTACATCTTTGCGGCATCAGAGTCTCGAAGTTCTACGGCAGTCATTGTCAGAAGAATCCAATTGTCAGCGGCAAGGAAATGCTTGCTGCTTGTCAATGTCCATGAGGCGCAGCGAAACAGCCCGCTGCGTTTTTGCGATTCAGAATCCAAGCAGATTCGGGATTTTCTCTGCCAGCAGGTCCATTTCCTGGTGCGTTTCTCCAAGGTATGACAAAAGTCGAAGGTCATCCAGACTGACAGTTCCTCCGGCAAACAGCCATGAACGAACACGCAGAAGCTTGTAGAGCTTCACGAGCTTTCGATCACTGATAAAAATTCGATCTTCACGGACGAGTGTTTTCACAATCCGTTCGAATTCGCGAAAGACTTCATCCGGGAAAAACTGACGGCGGTCAGCACCAGGCTCGCCGCTTCCGTCCTGCCGACCAAATTGATACGTCAGATATCGATTGGCTTTCAGAAGATCGTCAAACGAAGCGTGCCCTTCCTTCCACGGCTTTTGATTCAGACTCTTGTAGACTTCCGAGTTAAGCCCGGCATCTATGAGTGCCGTAAAATGATCGTCCTGCACAGATCGGCTGATCGCCTTCAGCACGAAGCGATCCTTCAGAGCACCCAGTTCACCCTGTTCGGGAATCTCATTGGTTGCCGCAAAGAGGACTCGCAAATTTACGGGCTGTGGCTTGCCGTCCTGATAGAATTTGCGTTCGTTAATAATCGTCAGCAGGATGTTCAGGATCGCAGAATTGGATTTGAAGATCTCGTCGAGAAAGGCCAGTCTCGCCGTCGGCAACTTGCCCTCTTCTCGTCTGACATAACGACCGTCTCGCAATTGATTGATGTCGATCGGTCCGATGATTTCGGATGGTTCACTGAACCGTGTGAGCATGTACTCAAAGTAATCTTCTTCACTCACTCCGATCGCATCGCGAAACTTCAGGACCAGATCAGACTTGGCTGTTCCAGGCGGCCCCACCAGCAGCAGCGGTTCCTGAGCAACCGCCGCGACAATCATCAGATCGATCAGTTCCTGTTTCTCAACGAGAAACCGGCCGAGCGATGTGCGAAAGAGATTCAGCCGTTTACGAAGATCATCAGCCTCGGCACGCAGTTCGTCGAAGGTCCAGACTTCTTTTATTGCAGCACGTGACGCAGCCGTCATTGTTTGTTCCTGATGTTGACCTAAAGTCACTCCAAATCCCACATGATGAGGTTTTGGTTTCCATCGTCTCCCGCGACAACACTACTTCCATCGGGTGAGAGGTCCATGGCCGTTACTCGGCCGATTCCCCAATCATATTGAGCCAACTCTTTCTGTCGATCGAGATTTCAAAGACGCGTTGTGCCATCATGCCCGCCGAACAGATGCGTATCATTGCTGTTCATTCATCATTCTTCGCAGATCTCGATGAATCCTGCGACGGATCAGGAATTCCTCCTCATCCATCCATCGCTGGCTGTTTTTATCCATTGTAAAACTGTCACTGACAATGGTCTGCACGAGAGCTTCCACAATGTCGAGGTGTTTGAGTGAGTAATGGGAACTCACGGTCTGTCCGTCGCGCACACCGGCCAGATTCTGAAACAGATCCTGCAGTCGATCCACGGCATCTCGCAGTGGTGCCTGCCCGACGGCCCTGATGTACGAAATGGCCAGATCCGTCTGTTTCTTGGTCCCCACGTGACCTTCCTCGACGAGAGCACCGCCGAGCAAAAGATCGCGAGCGACATCAATATCCTTCCAGCCCCGATCCTGACCAAAATAAAACCAGCCTCCTGCAAGCTGCAGCAGGACTCGAAGACGTTCCGTCTCTGTGCCCTCAGACGTCAGCGAGTCGCGCACGACTTTACTCATGGCTTCCAGCAGAAACGCAATTTCGTTTCGCATTCCCAGCCTGCGAAGTGTCACAAATGATCGGGAAAGCAGTTTCTCCAGTGCGTCAAGAGTCGCGACGTCTGCGTTTTTCAGCGACTGCAGCAGCACTTTCATGGAGGCAAAACAGTCCTGTACGGCGCGCTTCGTCATAATGGCACTGATCAAAAGACCCTTCTTCTCCAGCAATTGCGCACGAAGGATAGGGTCATTGAGTTTTCGATCTGTAACCGCCACCTGTGACAGAAGTCCTGCCGCAAATTTTTCGCCCAGCCGAGTCGACAATTCGAGAGCTGTTGTCAGCACCTGAGCACGGTCGTTTGCCGACAGTTTTCGTTCAAGAAGTGCAGCGATTTTCGATGAGAGCTTGTTGCGATCATTTTCGACGAAGAGGTCGGCTAATTCCTTTTGAAGATCTCCACCTCGCGCGCGTACACGATAAGGATCAGGTTGCTCAACCGGCTCAAGAATTCCCGAATGCTGCCGCGGTCGATCGATCTTGTAGCGGTCCGATCGATCGAGCGATTCAAGTTGCTTGATGAGACCATCCGGGAAAGGGTTCGTGGCCGGTTGACCGGCAATCACTGTTTCGATGCGATGCCGATAAGCTTTGAACAGCCAGCGATAGATTGGCGTCCTTCTTCTGCAGCAGTTCTTTTCGGCCGAATGGATCAGCTCTGTCGCTGTCGTTGACTCACGAGTTTCGCAAAACCAAATGCGAACGTCAGGTTGATGTACTGGATTGTCAGCGGACTCGCTATTCCAAGATTTAGGCTGCTCCAGGCTCGAACCGTTTCATGGAGTCTTCTGATCTCTTCTCGAACTTGTCGACTCTGTTCTCCGGACTGACCGGTTCCAATTCGAAGAAATGACGGGATATCTCGATCAGCCGTCAATCCATGCTGATACATACGTTCCAGAATACGATCACGCGCGCGGGCCAGAGTCAGAACATCAGCATTCAGTCTCGACATTGCGGACCAGGCCATCCAGCATGCGCGAACAGAGAGTGTCGATTCATACTTCTCCAGGAATTGCAGAATTTCGGACTGCTCGCTTCGCAGAAGACTTTGACCTTGCTCTGTGTGACTGGCCCAGACAACCCACGACGCCAGCTGAGCGATCTCTGCCGGTGAGGGCATTGAAGCTCTCAACAGACGTCTCAGTTCACGGTCCGTCACGCCACTCTCGGAGTTCAGCAATCCTGAAGAACCCAGTCGCACAGCGCTCCGCACGTCAGTGTTGAACCACAGCTCCAGCTGCGCAGGTTCGGGGGATTCAACGTCCCAAAACTGATGCTGGCGACAAATCGACGAATCCGCATATCGATCGAGCGCGGCGTTAAGATCCGCCATTTCATTCCACATCGCCACTCTGGCCGGATCCTCCAGAGGAGTACCCAGCTCAAGAAATCTCTTCTCGACGCTCGTTAAATTCTCTCGTAACTGTGCAACGACCTCATCCTCGACCGCGTCATCTGCACTTCGGCGAAATCTTTCAATCAGCCGATCCATAAGCGTTTTCTTCGCTTCGGTCGGTGAGTCCTGCGACATGGCAGGCTTGCTGCCCGATGGCTTCCTTTTGGGCTTTTCAAGCGGCGTTTCTTTTACCGCAGCCGGTGGCATTTCCGATTTGCAGACAAATTCGTCGAACTCAAACTGATGCGAGTTTCGCCAGGCAGTCAAAGGCACTTGTTCGAAATCGAGTATATAGTCAACCCAACCGGACAAAGGCAAAAACGCGTTATCCGGAACACTTCGAGTTTCAAACGCCAGCCCGTTGCCTGAATCTCTAACGGCACCAGTAGATTCAACGGGAGTAAGCCAGACGAGTTGCGAAGCATCAGCCGCGAGTAAGTCTCGGACGGCATCACGTCGCAATGGCGGATGAATCCTCAAGCCAACAGGAACATACAGGTTGGGGATCTTCAAATAATTTCGGCAGGGCAGGCCGTCAAAGACCATGACCGGCGCAGCGGTTCGACCCGGACGGATGCGGATTAATACAATTGGTTCGTCAGGAGTTTCTTGTTCCACGACAGCGAACGCGAGGCGGTCAAGGACTGCGTCACTGGAGGTTTGAACGAAACGCTCAAGTTGCCCTACGGCATCTTTTGTCAGCACGATGACCTCAGCCAATTCCTGGCCCGTACTGCGCGACAGACGCAACGGGACCTTCAGCGTCTGAGGCTTTCCGGAATTCAACAGAGGTTTTGGCTGTTCCGGCAACTGAAATTCCATGACGCTATACACGTCCTGAAATGGCTGTTCCTGAAGCGGAATCCAGTCCCCGGTTGCATTCACGATCAGGTGCTGTCCCGCGGCGGGCACCAGGCGGCTTTCAAAGGGATGTCGATAACCGCATGCGATCCAGACACGCGGACTTTGCTCCACATAGACGCGGATCGACGATTCATTAGCCCATTTTTCGCTGGCACGCAGCAACGAATAGTAAGGCGCGCCAATGACTCTCAGCAGAACTCGCGATTCATCGTTGAGAGTCACGCGCCGAAACGACTGGCGATCATTGCCCAGTCTGAGAATTTCGTTCACGAGTTCAGGCAGCAGCGATTCATCTCGTAACTCAAACAGGACCTGAGTCCGATCGCCAATCTTCTCAAGCTGCCGGTCTCTCTGAAGGGGCACAATCTGCAACCAGGACTGTAGGCTTTGAAAGGCCAGTTTCCGTTTACCGTGACCTCGATGTATGGTCACTCCCCATTTCTTCAGAGCCTCGGACGCTCCCTGCGGCAATGAGACATCTGCGTCAATCCAAAGGTTCCCGTGTTCGTCTGATGCAAACTTAAGGGATGCAGAAACAATCGTTTCCGGAATCGTTCCGCTGCTGATCGCCAGGGTCAGCGTCTGTGAGTCCGGGAACTGAAGAAGCATAACAAATCCTGGGAGAACTGGATTTAGAAGCAGTTGGTGGCTATATACAAAACAATGGATTTGCCCGCTATCGAAACAGGGACAGGAGCAAGCCATCGCCGCGCCTTCGTGAAGGAGAAAACACTCCCTCGTAGGCTGTGTATTGCCGACGACACCTCGGTGGATTCAAGCCGGCGATGCTTTAGACCCCGTAACCAATCCTTAGCTGAGCTGTTGAGAGCTCAGATACCGCTCTCACGAATCCGGCTACATGCGGATGTTTTGCCAGGCGTACTTAGTTGGACAGCGCCAAGTTCGAGGTCCCTTTTGTCCTTCACGCATGCTTCGGTAACTCGAAAAGATCAATTCTTTCAAGCAATAAACAACCTTTCTGTGGCCTCTGCGATTCGTCCGTGTATTCGGTGTTATCCGTGGTGAAAATGCGATTGTGTTTTTTACCTCGGATGACACGGAATACACGGAAAAGATCAACGGCAGAACGTACCATACAGCCTGAGCCTCCGCCCCAACATGGCGCTGTCCAGTTAGAATTTGATCAGAAAGTTCAGACGAGGTACTTCAGCGATGGATCTTGATTCTTCCGGCTTTCTTGCGGAGGTGATTGCCGACCCGGAGAACGACATTCCAAGGCTGATCTATGCAGACTGGCTGGAGGAACAAGGCAGTCCCCGCGGGGAGTTTATTCGAGTTCAATGTGAGTTGAGCCAGACGAATGATCTTGACCCCCGATGGCTGGATCTTCAGGCTCGCAGTGAGCAGCTCCTGACGCAGCATGGGAAGCAGTGGGCCGAGGAACTTGGACAGGATGTCCGAAAGTGCGAATACACTCGAGGCTTTATCGAGACGATCACCATTCTGGCGCGAACGTTGCTGAAGAACGGTGACCAGTTACTTCAATCGTTCCCCGTCCGCTGGATTCGACTCAATTATGTGAAAGGAACTGCTGAGCACTGGCACGACTGCGCTACTCTTCAGCATGTCAGGTATCTGGATCTCAGTGGTTTGAAGATTCCGGATGCAGACCTCGTCGCTATTCTCAGCTCTCCTCATCTAGCTAACCTGAAGGGCATAAAGCTGGGGGGATTGGACATGCAGATTTCTGAGGAAATTATCTTCGCCTTAAGTCGCCCCCGCATCGCAGGCAGCCTTGAGTTTCTGGAATTCCATGGCCCGGAAGAGACGACAAATCTCGTTATGAACGCCTTCCAGAATTCCGTCGGGCTGCCGAAGCTTCAGCACCTGTTTTTGAGTTCGGAAGTTTCCGTGGATCTTGGCAGGATGACCACCGGTTCGCTGAAGACACTCGACATGAATGCCTACCTGAGCGTGAGGGGGGCAGAGCAAATTACCAGGCTTGGCATTCGCGAATTAAACACTCTTCGATTGCTCTCTGCCCAGGAGACCGCGTTTCGGCATATTGCTCAGGCCGGAGTTCTCGAATCTCCGGAAACGGTCAGATTTGAAGGCATCGAGCTGAGTTATGGCTCCGCGGAATGGGTTTTTCAGGGCCGGAATCTGCAGAACTGTCGTTCCCTGGATCTCAAAGGTTTTCGCAGTGTTTGCTCGACTGAGCAGGGCAGCGAACTGATGCAAATGATTTCAGCTCACGCTCCGTTTCAGGCACTTCGGGAACTGAAGCTTTCGAACCTGCAGCCCGGCCATCTGGCGTTACTTCTGCGAAGCCCATTTTTGACGAAGCTCGAGTCGATCAAAATTGAAGAATCGTCGATCAGTGCTGAAGACTTTGCCGAGCTTGTTGCCAGCGGAGTCCACAAATCACTGAAGAAACTTTGGCTTGATCGGATGTGCCCTCCGTCCGAAGCATTGGCGGAACTCAAAAACACAATATTCCCCAATCTGCTTCATTTGGCGATCGACCGGAGGTTTATGTACGGTCCTTCGATGGAAGGAGTTGAAGCGGAAATCATTTCCCTGCTGCAGTCTGGCTCGCTCCCGGCACTGCAGAACCTGACAATTTCTGGAATCAACCTCACGGAGAAAACGCTGCTCGCGATTGCCGAATGTGCCAATCTGGGTCAGCTTCGTCAATTTCATTTTGAGGAAAACCACGGCTCAAACGAAGCGATGTTCGCGGTTCTCGAATCTTCACTCCTGCCACGCCTCAGACTGTTTTCGCTCAAGGGTTGTCGCGGCCTGCGCAGATCCGCCAAACTTGCGGCAAAGTACGGCACTCGTCTCAGGTACTAATTGGCAAGATCGTGTCAGGCCCCGTCACTCTGCGAACCTCGCTGATCCTGCACTTCACCTTCAGGCTGCGTTCTCTCCACGGAGTTTCCAGACTCGCGTTCGACAATCAACTTTCCGACGTCCGCCGCCTTGAGCACTCCGCCTTCGATCAGTTTTTCAACCAGCGCACGATGCTGCTGTTCGTGTTCATGAGGCAGCAGGTCCTCGTCAGATTTCAGGCTGACAACGATATTCTTTTTTCCTGTCTGAGGATCTGTCTGCAGACGAATTGTCATTTCTGCCATGATAGGTTTTTTTCTTTGCCGGGGACCTGATCGCATCAGTGATGTTGGATCAATGCTGTGGAATCAGCCGTCATGACTGGCGTCCGTCCGAACCGCTTGTTCTCTTGCTCATAAACGAACCAATCGCTTTCGCATCCAATGACTTCTTCTCCAGCAGTTCATCTCGCAGAAGCTCGACAATCTGTCTATTTTCATCCAATAGCATTGCGGCCCGATTGCGGGCATCGTGAAGTAGTGTCGAAATCGCCTTGTCGATGGCTTCCAGACGAGACGCCGACAGTCCACTTCGACGACCATCGTTTCGATCGTGCTTGCTCGCAAAACTGACGACGCCGACATCCTCGCCGCCCATACCGAAATCCTCGACAAGAGCACGAGCAATTTCTGTTGCACGCTCAAGGTCACCGGCCGAGCCAATGGAAATATCATCAAGCAATAGCTGCTCTGCTTCTCGGCCGCCCATCAGGATACACAAATCATCCAGAAGTTGACCGCGAGTCACGACGTATCGATGAGCGGGGTCCTGATACTGCACGAAACCCAGAGCTCCTGCCGCATCGCCCCGAATGGAAATTCGCTCAATCGGTTTAGCGTGTTTACAGAACATATTCACAATCGCATGTCCCGCTTCATGCGTCGCCACTACACGCTCTTCAGTCGGAGTCATGCTCGGACGTTCAATCCATTCTGTCAGAGCGCGGTCAATGTCTTCCGGTTGAGTTGGCCCGGTCAAATCAAGCCGCAGCCGGTTTCGTGCAATCGCGCGACAGAGTGCGTTCAAATGGTCACCGCTGAATCGGGTTCCTGTTGCGGCTCCCTCGACAAAATCGCCCGTGCGGCGAACGGCAAACTCCAGCGCCTCGTCCGTCATTTCAAGCTTCATTGAGGCGTTGTAAATCTTAAGGATCGCCAGTCGGTCGTCTTTCTCTGGATAGGGTATGTGCAGATGAAACTCGAACCGCCCCGGCCGTAGTAGTGCGGGGTCAAGAATTTCGACGAAGTTGGTGGTCCCGACGACAAACACCAGCTCCTCATTATGAAAACCATCCATTTCCGTCAGAAGCTGATTGACCATCGAATGTTCAACGCCCGACCCCGTGTAAGTGCCTCGCGCAGCCGCAAAGGAGTCCAGTTCATCGAAGACAATGATTGACGGAGCTGACTGCCGCGCCTGATGAAAGATCTGACGGAGATTCTCTTCGCTCTCGCCCACCCAGCGGCTCTTGAGCTCCGGTCCGGAGACGATCGTAATGGCGGCTCCGATCGCTGTGGCCATTGCCTTGGCAAACAGTGTTTTCCCTGTGCCAGGAGGTCCCCAGAAGATCATGCCACGCGGAATAAGAGATTCCAGACGCGCGATGTCATCGGGATTTGTGGATCGATCTTTTCGTTCCAGAACATCAAGGATCTCACTTCGAAGCCGCTTCTTGACCTTCTCGTATCCACCCAGCTGAGTCTGAAGATCGATGTTGGGGATCTCCAGTTTTCCTCCGGAAGTTGCCTGTCGAATTCGGCCATAGGCCCGAGCGGGACTCTCAGGATAGTCTTCACCTTCGAGCGTCGACAACATGCGACGCAGCCGAGCGGCATTCATTCCCGAGACGTATTTATAGAGCCCCCAGGGATTGAAACCGCGACCAAACCGACGAGCCTCTTTCTGAGTGATCAGTTGAGCGAGGCGATCGCGAGCAATTCCCAGCAGGCTGTAACGTCTGAGAAAAAGGTTCTCGATGACACGCGGCAAGGGAAACGATGGATCTTTAAATCCAAGCCCCACTAGCTCCGGGTTTTCGTAGAGTAATGCAACGACCTCCTTCGCTTCGGATGTCAAAGCTCCTTGACTTGTGGCGAGCAGATCGAGATGGGGAAGCACGACGACGCGTTTCTCAACGGCTCCTCGTACGGCATCTCGCAATTGACCGATCATCGTCGCGATGATCCCCAGAGGCACTTTTTGCTTATCTTCGTGAGGCACACGCCCATACCGAGAACAGGCATCGCAGGTTGTGCTGTCGCAGGCGATTGCGAACGCTGATAAACAACCATGGCATCAGGTCCTTGTCACATTCAATCTGTGAACCGGCAAGCCACGTTGCAGGTCCGACGAAACCTCCGCCATTGTCGAGGCATAAGCGGCCTCCACTGCCGCTTCAATCGACAATTCCAGCGGGAGCTGATTCTCCGGTACGGTGACTGTCATCCTGCCTGCGCATCCCTAAGATATTTGGGAAGTTTTCAATCTCTGGCTGAATCATGATTGAGTGCAAACGATTCTGCCAATGACTTGCTACAGGCACAATGATAGTAAGATTGATGTGGTGAACGAGGCAAAACAGAACAAAACGACCTCCGGAATTGCAGCGCTCCACGAATCTGTGGTAATCGTAATCGGGCACATATTCGCCTTCACAGGTTTTGTCCTGCGACTCATTGCCGCAACGAGATCTGTGTAAACTTCCGCCGTTTCGCGCCCATAGCGTCCGCCGTGCCACTTCACGAGAAGGTGTTAATGCACACTCGGTGCCTCGACGCTACCGATGATGAAACAGCAGCCGCACGGTGTAAACGACGACGCTTCCGACCACTGCAGTGCCGCCCCATAACAGGGCTCGAGCAACGATCGGCCGAGTTCTGCCGACGAACTCTGCAATCGTGACAACCAGGGCGGTCATGATCAGCTTAAAGATGGCCATGCCCTGAACGCCCCAGCGTGCCAGCACCCATTTATTGTGCAACGGGATTGCTTCCGCTAAAGGTCCCCTGAGTTCGGCCTTCCGCACTGAACTTCAGGTCAGCCAAAGCCGCGACGATATCCAGGATGCCGAGGACAAACCAGCTGATTTCCGTTTCAAATCGCAGACCTCGCCGAGCCATCGTCAGGCTTCTCCTGCAGTCGTGCTCGCTACTGGCGGCGGCAGTGGATCGTAACGGTAACCAACTCCGTGAACCGTCTTGATCAGCAGCGGATTGGCCGGATCAGATTCGACACGCGTTTCCTTAGCTGTGAAACATGCTGATCCAGAGTTCGGCTGTTGGGAAAAATAATCTTCCCCCAGCTCCGCTCGAAAGATCGTGTTGCGATCCAAAGCTTTACCGGCATGCTCATTCAGCAGCTGAAGTATACGAACGTCACGAGGACTCAGTTCGATCACAAGATCACCGCGACGAGCACGCAACTCGGCCGGGCTGATCTTCAGATCGCCCATCTGGACCAGCAGGAGCATCGGGCTGGCGAGCACAACAGCGGCGAGCTAATGCGCGGACTCGAGCGACAACTTCTCGCACGCCGAACGGCTTCACAATGAAGTCATCAGCCCCAGTTCGAACCCGACCAGCCGGTCGAACTCTTCCGCCTTAGCGCTAATGAAGATGATCGACATCCGGCGACTGAGCACGGATCGCTCGGCACGCTTGTAGCCACTGCGACCAGGCATCATGATATCGAGGCATACGAAATCCGGACTTCCGCTGCTGAAACAGCTGGATCGCTTCCGAACCATCCACGGCCACCACGACGCGATAACCTTTCGCCTTCAGCACTTCGACAAGTCCTCCGCGAGTAAACCGGTCATCTTCAGCGATCAACACTTTCATGTTCTGCTCCAGCTCAGAGAGCGGTCATCGTAACATCATGGAGAGATCTGGTCGCTGGCTGAGCGACGCGCCGGAGCCGATTTTACAACGATCTGCGCGGCAGAAACCAATAACCATGGCCGAATGGCCCACCATTAAGCGCATAAGAAAAATCGCTGCAGTGAAGGTCACTGCAGCGCTTTCTGATAGTGCGCAAGAGAGGACTTGAACCTCCATGGGAGTTACCCCACTAGCTCCTGAAGCTAGCGCGTCTGCCGATTTCGCCACTTGCGCGTGCGATTGGGCTCGGAAGTATACTGCCCTTTGACAGCATCGGCAACTCTATGGTTCGCGAAATGCTGCAAATGGAAATCGGCTTTTTTGGCTGCCGGGCTGCAGAGATTCCAGAACTCCCGCAAATTAGGCCCGGAATGCCAGTTAGGATCGAGCGGTAAATAAGTGTCAGGTCTCTTTTGTGCGAAGCACCCGACGGGCCGTTCCGGCAAAAGAGACCTGACACTTATTTCCCGCTCACTGGTTACCGCGGTGCGCAAACGGCCCCGGACAGTGGGCGAATATAGAGATTCCGATACCAAACCTCGCTGCCGTGATCGGTCAGCATCAGGCGACCAGAATGATTCCTTCCGAATCCTTCCTGATCCTTAAACTTGCTTTGAGCAATCGCGTCGGCAAACTTCGGGGAACAATCCAGTTCATCAATGATCAGGTTCCCGTTCATCCAGTGACGAATTCGATGATTCTGGACCACAATTCGGCCTACGTTGAATTCTCCCGCCGGTGCGTATTTGCGTTCAAGAATTGAACTGGAACGATCCATGATGTCATACAAAGATGCTGTGTAATGCTTTGGCGGCAGCTTCGGAAATGCTGCGTCGTCCTGAATCTGATACTCAATCCCCAGCAGCGAATTGCCGTACTTCTGAACTCGGTACTTAATCCCGCTGTTGCCCTTCTCTGAGATTCGGTACTCAAACCACAGCTCAAAGTCCTGGTATTCGTTTCGCGTGATGATATTGTCGCCTTTGCCCTGGAGATGCAGAGTTCCATCCGCATCAAACTTCCAGCCTTGCTCAACGTCTTTGCCGTTGGGAAGCATCCACTGCGACAACGACTGGTTCTGCAACAGATTTGTAAACTGCTGAGCATTCACCGGGGCTTGGATTAACGCAGCAATGGTCAGGGACAAGAGGGCGACGAATCGATTCATCGAGAGCATTCACTTTGCTGAGGGTGACAGTAATTGGCCGTGGTGCAATGGGAGCCACAGTGTCACCAGAATTTGAGGCCATCGCAACCACCAAAACGTTGGAAATATTTGCATTTTTCAACGGGGACCTCGGTGAAGGCAGGCTGTTGATCTCATCAGCCGGAACGCGTTAGCGTCCGGTTCTCGCTGCAGAAGCCCTGCAAAATCAACTGGTGGCTAACGCCTGGCGGCTGATCACGCGACTGAATCGAGGGTCCAGTGCCACGTCAATATTGGTCCAATGGATGTAGGCCAGACCGAGCGGAGCAAGTTCCGGCCTGTTCATAACGGGAGCAAGGAGTCGCCGGAACTCGCTGGTGCTCGCGCCAGCCTACGAAACTGATCGCGGCAATAAATCAACGGGCCGGCGGCGAGCAGAAGTTATTCACTCTTCAGCATTTGCAGAACCAATTCAATCGGAAGGGCAAGGGAGGATTCCCGTGCACGGCGAGCGATATTCACGCCGACGACCATCCCCTGACTGTCGACCAGCGGACCACCGCTATCGCTCGGTGACAGCTCAATGTCGTGCTGGATCACATCGGCAAGCCCACTTCGGCGTTCATTGACGATTCCCGAACGCCCATCGAGAAACTCCGTGCGCTCGAATTGCTCCGCAGGATCATGCCGAAGTTGTGCGAAGGTTGTTGAGGACTCATCGCCCATTCTAAAATCAAACTGCAGCCAGTCGCCAGGCTGATGCTTAATCAGCAATGCACCGACATCATCCAGCGTCGCAATGGGCTTATCGTTAATCGAATTGATCAGGCAATTCCTGACCAGCCCTGCTTCAGACGCGGTACTGTTGGGCGCCACATCTTTTACTCGCACAACACGCGAGGTTTCATCGACGTCCAGAACGGCTCCCAGTTTCCCGTTGAGTCCTGGTTCGTTGTGTTGGCGGCGAGTGATCAAACCGACTCGCAATGGTTCTCCGTGGACAGTCGCCGCAAAAACCATCAAAAACTCTTTGGCCGAATCCACAGATTGCGTTGTCAGCGAAGTCGCTGCTGAACGAGGATTTTTCAGTTTCAAAACTGCGAGATCCAACGCAACATCAAAAGCTGTTATCTCGGCCTCGCCGTGATCGCCTCCGTCGAATCGACAATCGATCAATTTGTTCGGGACTAGTTCACTCAGTTTCGTCGCAACATGCTCAGCATCCAGCAAGGTGCCGAGCACTTGAGGTGCATCGTCGTCCTGCGGCGAAGGCATCGGCTGATGGATTTCTGCTGTTCGGAATCGCAACGTCTCCTTCACGGCGAGATTTGCCGTTGGCAATGTTGACGTCAATGTGTTCGGTGTTGACGACTCCGCAGCGGCCAGTGTTCGCAGGTCTACAGCAGAATTTACGGCTTCCTCAATGCGTTCCAACGGAAGGTGATGATTCGACTCGCGGCCCAATCCAATCTGTCGATGAAGTCCGATCAGTTGTCCCTTATGATTGACCAGCGGGCCACCAGAATCCCCGGCCGTTAACGTACAGGACGAACGCAAAGTGGATGGTTCAACAGCCAGTAGCTCACCAAGACGAATCACTGGACGCAATCCATTAGGTTCTCGCCCCGGATAGCCAGCGGCCAGGACCAACGCTTCTTTTTGAAGCGAGTTTGTCGGAGCAATCGAAATCGGAATGAGTTTCGGTCTTGCCGCCTCATCGAGCAGTTTCAGCACCGCTACGTCCAGAGATTTATCGCGAAGTAAGATCTCTGCGGCTGCTTTTGATCCGTCATGAAAGACAATCATTGCCTTTGTGCTGTCTCCGTGAAGGCCGTGAGCGACCGTGAGAATGTGGCCCGCTTCAGAAACGATAACTCCGGAAGAACGGTCATTGCTGGATAAGATTCGGACCGTCGCGTTCTGAAGATTCTGGCAGATCGTTGAAGTGGCCAATTCTGTCGACAATGCCTTCGTGTCGTCCGCTTTGCCAAACGCAGGACCGGCGAACAGCAATCCGAGCATGGCAACGATTCTGGTCAGCGGCAATGTCTTGCACTGTTGGGCTGCGGAGTAATTATGAAAGGATTGCGCAACCATTACTTCGCGGCCGTCACGGTGACATCGCCGGCGAGTCGCACAAACAATCGTTCCAGCAGCAGAGCCGGATCAACTCGACTGCCGCCTTTCATTTCTGAATCGGCTTCCACCAGCAACTGCAGAATCCTGCTGGCTCGTTCAAATCCAATTCGTCGCAGATACGCTTCGGCCTGACCAATCGCATTGGAGAAAACTCCGGCTGCCGCAATGGCTTCACGTAACGGCGTTCCGGTTCGCGCTCGCTCGGTCGCTTCTGCAAATTTTCTGAAGACGAACGTAACGCCGCCGAGCACCTTCTGAGGAGCCTCGCCGGACTTCAGCAGCTTATCCAGGGCCTCGATCGCGTGCCCAGGGTGTCCGTCTCGAACGGCATCAAGCATCACCCATGTCGTTTCGGTTCTCCAGCCGCCAACGACTTTAGGGACATCCTCGCGAGTAATCGTGTCGACATCTCCAACCAGAGCCGCCAGCTTGGCAACTTCCTGCTCCAGAAGATTCAGTCCATCACCGGCCAAGGCGATAATTAACGCGGCAGATTCACGATCCAGCTGTTTACCATACTGATCTTTCGCAAGCTTCTGCAACCATTTTTGAAGAGCAGCTCCGGTGAGTTCCGCGCACTCCAGTGCCATCCCATGCTGCTCAACGAGCTTGAACAGCTTCGTATTCTTAGGCCAACTCTTCACATCCAGAATCAGCATCGATCCTTTGGCCGGTTGAGTCACATACTTCTCAAGCACCGCACGATGTTTGGAGACGAATTCATCGGCGTCTTCGATCATGACGATACGCTGGTCGCCGAACATGGAAACGGTTTTCAGCTCCGCCATCACATCGCGAATCTCGGCCTTGTCGCCTACAAGACGCGTTAGGTTCAGTTCCGCATCATCACCGCTCGCCCCGGGGATCCGATGCAGGATTTCCTGGCGAAAGTATCGCTCGGAGCCAAACATCACGAGCACTGATGTGGGCAGCGTAGGCGATTTCGCGGACAAGAATTCAGTCGCGTGCATGAGATCGGCGTTTTCTAAGAAGGTCAAAAAGGCTCTCAGAGCTCCATAGTGTGCAGAAGTCTGTCTCGTTTTTCTATGTCAGAGGCCTTCTGGTTGAAGTTGAATCCCTGACCGGTACCATTCCTGCAGAAAATTGTGGTCGAAAGAAGCGCTGATGGACTCTTTTAATGACAAACTGATCTGTCAGCGAATCCACCATCGCACACTTTCTCTCACCCCTCGATCAAGGCCGGAAACCTTCGCCACCGACTTTACGTCGGTGGTTCACAGGCCTTTGCACTACCAATGTCGAACTCCGAAATGAGGACCGAGCTAGTGCAACAGCCTTTTTCCACCGGGATAAACCCAGTGGCGGAACCTGGCTGAAGCCTGGCGAATTAAACCAGGCAATCTCCGCAAGAATATACTTCTATCAACTAACATCTGCTCTGGAACACTCATGTTTAATCGTACGCGTCTGATGGAACTGGTTCGGGAACGAGCCCTCAAGTTTGGTGACTTCACTCTGGCTTCCGGCAAGAAGTCGACTTATTACCTCGACGGCAAACAAGTCACACTCAGCGCCGAAGGATTGATGCAGATTTCTTACGGACTGCTGGAACTCATGAAGGACGTGGAGTTCAGCGGATTCGGCGGTATGTCGATCGGGGCTGATCCGATTGTCGGTGGAGTTCTGGTCGCGGCGGCTTCTCAGAATCGATCGCTGCAGGGATTCATGGTTCGCAAGGAAGCCAAAGGCCATGGAACTCAGCGATTTATCGAAGGACCAATTCAGCCTGGCGACAAAGTTGTGATCGTCGATGACGTTGTGACGACCGGCGGCAGTGCCTTGCAGGCGGTGGATCGAGTCGAAGAGTTTGGCTGCAAAGTGGTCCATGCGGTAGGCATTGTGGATCGTCTGCAGGGCGGACGAGCGGCCTTCGAAGCTCGCGGAATTCCGTTCTCCGCGTTGCTCACCATCGAAGACTTCGGCATCACCCCGCCGAAAGAGTGAACGATTGTGAGGTCTGTAGCGAGCTTGCGATGGTCAAGTGGTGTCAGAGTCAAAAGCTGAACCACTTGTCGATCGATTATCGCCATTCACAGCGCAAGATTGCTCAGAGCGAACGGCGAGTGTTTACGTCGCCCCAGTCGTAGTTCCCAGGCGTAGCGTTGGCTTCAGCCAACGTTGCACGACAAGTTTCGTAGCGTTGGCTTCAGCCAACGTGGCGTCATGAACAAAAACCCTGTCGTCGACTGAAGTCGACGCTACACAACCAAAAACAACGTCGACTGAAGTCGACGCTACGTATTCCAATAAGATCAGCCGCAAAACCATGGCCAGAACCGCATCGATTACTCGCAACACCGCCGAAACTCAGATTGAGCTTTCCGTCGATCTCGATGGCAGCGGACAGAATGAGATCTCCACGGGTGTCGGTTTCTTCGATCACATGCTGACCCTGTTTGCTCGACATGGGCTCTTCGATCTGAAGGTCAAAGCCGTCGGCGATCTGCACGTTGACCATCACCACACGGTCGAAGACGTCGGGATCTGTCTTGGTCGCTGCCTGAATCAGGCACTGGGTGATAAGAAGGGGATCACTCGCTACGGTCACATGACATTGCCGATGGAAGAGACGCTGGTCACATCGGCCGTCGACTTGAGCGGTCGGATGGCGTTTGTGTATCGAGTGGAGTTCCCAACAGAGAAGATCGGCCAGTTTGATACTCAACTGGTTCAGGAATTCTGGACGGCCGTCAGCAGCAATGCTCTGATGAATCTGCATCTGTTGCTGCATCACGGCACCAACAGCCATCACATTTCCGAAGCCGTCTTCAAGTCAACCGCACGAGCCTTACGCATGGCCGTTGCTGTCGATCCACGGCAGCAAGGCGTGCCAAGCTCCAAGGGTACACTGCACGGCTGAGTTCCGATCGTGGGGCATAAAGACGAGTCTACGTAGCAACTGGCTGCAATTCTATCGAGATGGCAGTGTTTCGGTCCATGCAGCGACTATGAACGCTTGCGTAGTGTCTTGAACAGCCAGCAACCAAACTGTGGCCTCCCGCAAGCTCGGTTCTCTTCTCTTCACTTGACTCACAGATCAAAGCTGCTGACACCAGGCAGCGTTAATTGATCATCGATGTGAAACGGATATGAGTACCCGCGAAGAAGTTGATAGAGGTGCTGACGAGCAGAATCGTGAACAGTCTTTTCGTCTAAAGTCCCTTCAATAACAAGTACCATCGGGTCGGACACAAGTTCAGACTTCCAGATTGGTTCTTCTCTGCCTGACGCCCGCAATTCGAATCGAACTCTGGCAGATGTCGACAGGAAACTCCTTCCTCCGAGTTTGGGATCTGCAATCAGCAAAGAGGTAATACCCTTCCGATACAGCTTCTGGCCGGGATCCTCGGAATAAAATGCATGAAGTTCGAGCGGACCATGTAAATTCGGCGACTCGAGGCCAGCCGCATCAAATGCATCCTGAATAGTTTTCCTCACGTTTTCTGTTGTCTGTTCAGAATCATCGAACCTTGATTTCTCTGTATTCACGATGACTCGAACATCGATTTGTGATGCCTTTCCATCGTCATTAATTAGATTCGATATTGATGTGTCGATCTGATTCTTTGGCCAGGTTGCTTGAACGAGTTCCGGAGGCTCATACTGTCCATTTTTTGACCGCTTCAGAGTTCCGGCCGCAACAATCGACTGCTGCAGAATCATTCGACGATTTCCGCTCGTGCTTCCCTGAAAGTTGATGGCCCAAACCTGTCTCGTGAGTTGACTGTTAACTATGCGCTGTCCATTCAGGACCCAACCACTCTGATCAGGAAGCCATTGAATCGCTGGACCGAGATAAGCAGCGTTGCCGGACAAATTCTCTGCGAGAAGTATTTCTGACACTTGCCCATCGATTAATGAAGCGACGGAGATCTTCGTCTCGGTGGCATTCGACATCATGCATGCAAGCGATTTCCCGTCCGGACTGAACGCACATCCGCTTAACGCTCGCTCCGGCGGCCTGATGGGAATAGAGACGATCTTGTCAAGAGACGCGGATTCAAACACTTGCAGCATACCTTCCGGCGTGAGGTACGCGAGGTATCGACCACCATCGCTTATGGCGAAGCTGGAGGGCGAAGGTGGATTCTCTACTGGTAAGACGGTCTTTAAAAGTTGACCTGTCACCACATCGAATAGTTTAAGAGTCGTCTCGTACTTGAATTCTCCAATTTTGCGTTGCAATCCTGTGATAAGCCTGTCAGCCATGGGCAACAGAAAACCAGTAACCCGAGACTCGCCCTCCTCAATACGGATCGTTTGAAGGCGCGTGCCGGTTTCGTAGGACCAGACTTCTATGGATTGTCTGCTTTTGTCAAGAAATGCAATGTGTTTGCCGTCGGGAGCCAATGATCGTGATGTTGAAATTCCGCCCGGATCGGAGATCTCACCGACTTTTGTACCGGAAGCGAAGTTCCAGCATTCGCTCTGGAACTTTGCTCCACTGAATCCAAATGCCAGAAACGGCGTCTGTCCGGCGGAATGCTCAAAATTGCATACTACTGGCAACTTCGGATACTCGGACAGTTCCTTCCAGGAAAGGTTGAGCATGTCTGGTTCCAATGGAAACCTGCCTTCTGCCGCAGCAACTGGAATGGAAGCAGGTGCTGGCTGTTCAGCCGATGTTACCGGTTCGTCAATAACGATCGGAGCGGATGCCACAGGAGTTGGGGCATTGCGAGCAGTAACCTCATCATTCGAATCAGTAACTTCGTCATTCGATTCGCAACCTGACAGAATTACGCTGACACAGAATGCATTGATCAAGAAACAGAGGCCAGGTCTCATACTTTACGCTTCCGCGTGCGCGAGTCGTTTTACGTTGATGGTCGAGGCGGGTGTCGCTGAATTTCGCCTCTTAGGCATTTGCCGGTGGAAGCCCACTTTGTACGTAGTTCCTCAAGGATTTCAACTCAGCGTCGCGCTCGGCTTTGTCCACACGGCGAACGGTGTCGAAATGAGTTCTGGCTCTGTCATCCCGAAGCGTCAGGGAGGGGCCGAGTGATTGTGAAAAATCCCTCAAGGAAGTTTCAAGTTGGGATTTCAAGTCATGCAAAAATCCGGACGCTAAATCGCTCTTCGGTTGCACGAAACAGCGAATTGTTGAGTGGGATCTATGAATCCTTGAATCCTGGCATTGGCCGACTCGTGTTTTGTCCATGATGTTTCCCTTGCGAATAGAAAACCTGCCTTGCGAAGGTTGTAATTTGGAGGAGTGGACGTAGCGGCACGGCAATCGACTACAGATAGAGCTGAACCGAAGAATGTGTGAAGACGGAAGCTCCCCATACATGCCGGTAGCGACAGTTTTCGAATTCTTGCTGGATGCGCAATATCTGCGGAGATCGGCAACTTGTAACTCCCCCGTGTTCCTTCGCTCAGGCTGGAATTAAAGTCGCGGCGATGGTAAACAGATGACTCACCGCGATCCTTCTCGTTGAGAAGTACCGACTGCGGTGATGTTTGCATCTCACTTCTTCATCAGGATCCCACCGATGACGACTCCTTCCGCATCTCGCCGCCAGTTTATGTCCTCCGCCGCTCTCGGGGCTGCTGCGATTCTGTCAGCTCCGGCCGTGGCGACCGCCAGTCGAACCAACAAAGAAACGATCGTCGGCGAAGGTGAACACAAGTTTCGAGTCAACCATGCGTTTGCTCAGTTGCCTGACAAATACACGTGGCAGACGACTCATAATGTGGCCGTCGACAAAGCGGGCAACTTGTATGTGATTCATGAAGGGCGACGAGATCAAAAGGATCATCCTTCGATCTTTGTTTTTGATCCAACGGGCAAGTTTATTAAAGCTTTCGGCGCTCAGTTTCAGGGCGGCGGGCACGGGATTGAAGTTCGAGACGAAGGTGGCACCGAGTACTTGTATGTGGCGGCGTATCAGCAGGTCAAAGCCTTTGCAAAGCTGACTTTGAATGGTGATATCGTCTGGTTCCGCAAAGCCCCGATGGAATCAGGGCTCTATGCACCTGGTGAGGATACATCGACTGAGCCGACGTGGACTCGAAATGGATTTCTTCCGACCAACTTTGCGTTTCTGGATGATGGAGGATTTCTGCTGGTCGATGGATACGGCACCTTCTGTATTCATCGCTATGACAAAGATGCCAAGTGGATCAGCAGCTTCGGAGGAGCTGGTGACGGCAAAGGAAAATTCAATACGGCTCACGGTCTGTGGGTCGACAACCGGCCGGGACGTGAACCCTCAATTGTTGTGACTGACCGAGCTCATGACACTCTGCAGATTTTCACGATGGACGGTCAGTACAAAGAGACGCTGACAGGATTCGGACTGCCTGCGAACATTGATACGTGGAAAAATCTGATGCTCGTTCCGGAACTGAAGTCGTGCGTCACGTTGCTCAATGAAAAGAACGAAGTGGTTGCTCGCCTGGGCCGTGCTGTGGAAAGATTGAGTGAAGTCGAAAACCTGCGAGGCAAACCGGATCAATGGCTCGACGGTCAGTTCGTCCATCCTCACGATGCCTGCTTTACCCCGAACGGCGACATCTTCGTTGCTGAGTGGGTCGCGACGGGCCGCGTGACGAAGCTGGAACGCGTTTCCTGATCCGAAAAGTGCGGCTGTGTTCTGGCGTGGGGAGTTCATTTCACGAACGACAAGTGACAGTCATTTGCTCATCACTCTGTTGTCGAGTTGAGGCGAATCCTGAGTCGCTGACTGACCTGGCAGCATTACCTGGGCTTTTCGGCAATGATGACAGCACCGGGGGCGAGGAAAATTCCCAGAGAATGCCACAGGGCTGTTCCGACGGCAAAGCTCAGCTTCACGGCTGAGCTTGTTTCATCGCTGTGAACCGCCCCTCGTGGCGAAGCGCTGATGACGCGAAAGCCGGTTTGCTGAAGCAGAGTCAGAAAACTGCGAGTGGGCATCGAGAAGCGATGATCGTTAACAGCACGTCGCAGAATCCTTTCGCCTCGGACTGGTGACACATGCTGAAGAAAAGCACCTATTCGAGCCATCCAGGATTTGTCGACATTCCGCATGACCAGAATGCCGCCGGGTTTCAGACGCTGAAAGATCTCGCGAAGTTCACCGGGCTGATCCGGCCAATAGATATTCGCATCGAGCACTGAAATAACGTCGAATGGCTCCGACTCCAGATGAAACTCGGACACCGTTCCACAACATTGTGCCTTCATTCCATGGTGTCGCACGTACTCGACAGCCTCAGGAACAATATCGAATCCACAAGCGTCAAACCCCGCGGACCTCGCGGTTTCCAGAAATCCCCCAAAGGAACAGCCGACATCAAGAAGTCGGCGGCCTTCGGGCTGAATATGTTTAACTAACTGTCTAAGGATCGATTGATACATCCGCTGCTTGAAATGATTCAGTGCGGTGCCCTGTTCGGCGTCGCCCCAGGTCATCTTTTGAGTATGCTCAATCTCGCTTTCAAGGTTGTACTCGCGGTCCATGAAATACGAGTGACAATGATTGCACTTCAGCCATTCCGTTTCGCCTCGCGCGTTCACAAACTTCCATGCTTTGGAGGCGAGTGGTGTGACGTGACCACAAGCTGGACAGCAGGACGTTTCCGGTCGTGTGTTGGGCTGGGAGTTTTTCAGGATGGCCGACATGGGGACTCTTTCAGCAGACGCACTCGATTGTGGCCATCTGATTGGACAAATTGACCTGGGGTCAGGACGATCTATGCTTGACGCAGACCTCAGCCAGAACGCAGTATCCTCGATCCCGCAAAATGGAGTCAATACGGCTGTTTCGGCGGTTTTTCCCAGTGTTCTTTTCGTTTAAGCGTGATTCATGCCAGAGAAATCTCCGAATGTCCCGGTGTCCGTTCTTTTCGATTTCACGGTGGCGGCGCTGCTCAGCGCTGGCCTGAATCATGCTGACGCTCAAGTCACGGCCGAGGCACTCGTATCGACGGATGCGTTAGGCGTGTTTACTCATGGGACGAAACTGCTGGCGGGTTATCTTAAGAAGTTGCAGGGTGGTGGTTATTCACCCAAAGCTCAGCCGCGTATCGAACGCGAAGGGCCAGCGTGGGCCGTGGTCGATGGCGACACCGGGCTGGGGCAGGTCGGTTGTCATTTCGCGATGCAGACCGCGATCAGGAAAGCAGCGACCACCGGTGTTGCGTTCGTCAGCCTGCGGAACACTGGACACATTGGAGCTGCCGGACATTTTGCAGGGCAGGCGGCCCGGTCTGGTTTTGTCACAATGGTCACCGGAAACGACATCCCCAGCGTTGCTGCACCGGGATCAAAGAAGGCTGTTCTGGGAAGCAATCCGTTGGCTTACGCCATTCCGACTGGAGGCGATCCCATTCTGCTCGACATGGCCACGGCTGCTGTTGCAGGTGGAAAAGTCTACGCCGCCATTCAACGTGGCGAACAGATTCCGAACACATGGCTCATTGGCCCGGATGGTCATCCCACAACTGATGGAACGTTGTATCCTCACTCCACGGCGCTGGCTCCGATGGCAGGGCATAAAGGTTATGGCTTGGGGCTATGGTGCGAAGTGATGTCGGCGTTGATTCCTGGTGGAGCCATGACGTGGCAGGTCGGCAGCTGGATGTTCGATCCGGCTTCTCGACCTTCCTGGCATAATGCTTCCTTCACAGTCTTTCATGTGGATGCGATGACAGATCGCGCAGAATTCAACACTCGGATGAAGTCACTGGTTGATGAGATTCATGCGGCTCCTGCGGCGGATGGAGTGGAGTCGGTACTGTTGCCCGGAGAGAGAGAATGGAAGAGCGCAGCCGCCGCGAAACGCGATGGAATTCCGTTGCCCGAAGACGTGCGAGCAAAGCTAAAGGAAGCTTCGGAGATCGCCGGAATTGCCTTTCCAGCAATTGCGATACATCAATGAACCGGACTCGATGAGCTTTGATGTTCCACGGAACGACCTTCCGATATCGCATTCTGAGCAATCGATTCAATACAGGCGTGAAAACGCGATGCTGGCTTCAATTCTCGATCGATCGAGCGTCTCTTGAGGTTTCCCTGGCGTTTTTTCCTAATGACTCTTTCAGACTGATGAAGTCCGACAGCAGAAAGATCACGGTTACAAAGGCCAGCAGGATTTCTGTCATCGTAATGAACTTTGCCGGGACTGTTTGCGGCGTTACGTCTCCATAACCAAAGAACGTGAAATTCAGCGTGCTGTAGTAAATAAACTCAAACACCGTTTCAAATTGCGTCGCCCCTGTCAGCTCAACACTGAAGCTGGCGGGATTGATCCGATGCAGACAGTGAAAGTCCAGGCTGAAGGACAATATGATCTGCGTCATGTTGATGAGCATCAACAGCATGAACCGGTGATAAGCTTGATTGGACCGAGTCGCCTCGAACAACTGGCGGATGTTTTCGATACCAAAGAATGTGGTCTTGGCGAGACTCAGAAGAATCGCGAGCGGTAGCGTCGCTGCGTGAGGCAGATCGTGATCCAGTAGCTGCTGAAAGCACGCCCAGACAGCAATGATGACAATAAACTCTATAAGATTTCGAATGATCATCAGGTGCATTCCAGACACAAAAAAAGCCCGGAACGTCAACGAAGATTCCGCAATGGAACCTTCACTGGCGTTCAGAGCCTTTGATGTTACCAGAAGTGCTTACTGATTCGATCCAGGGGTTGTCGAACGCGAACGAGCTGACTCCCCGGAGTCGGCAATCTCCTTACGGAGCACCCGAACTTCGGGTGGCGCCTGAATCGACAGCCGAACTCGACCGCCTTTGACTTCAGAAACCGTGACACGAATGCCGCCGGCTATTTCAATGGACTCACCAACTTTGCGACTGAGAACAAGCATCTTGCACGCTCCCTTGCGAGTGCAGAAAAGAAACTCCGAATGCGAGTTGAACCGTTCTTCCTTGCGTCCGGTGGAATCTGAAAAAGGACATTGCCCAAGTTGCCGTAGTTCGCTTCCATCCAGCAAATCTCATGCAAAAACCGGCAAAATTTGCAACACCGATACAATTACGTCTCTTATGAGACACTTCTTACGTGTTTTTTCGTTTAATTTTGCGACAATTTTCAGATTTCTGAAGAATTCAGTGCGGACGATCCCGGCAGACGTCTCTTGCAAAAAAAGGTTTTCACGGCATGGGGATTCGTGGAAATTCCCTTTCCACGTGGCGCAATTTGATACAGCGAATTCCGAACGCTTGAGCAAAAGCATGCCCGGTGTGTCGATCCGGAGCTTCGGGACTCAGCTGACCGCTTGAGTCGTAAATGGGGCTGCCAAAACGACGGCAAAAGTCCGCTGCCATGCGTGGCGAGCAATGTTGATTATTCGTAAGTCATTATCTTGTATTGATTTGCGTTGTTGATTTTCTTGGCGGCACAGGGTTTGCAAACTTTGCGACCCATTCTGAATTCTCTGCCACTCTCGTCACCGGTGCCATCTTGCCCGTGCGGAAGTGAGTTTTGATTGAAGAGCTTTGATTCGTGATTGCGTTGACAAATTTGAGGAGAAGCCGTGGCTAAGTTACTAACGTTCGACGAAGAGGCTCGTAAAAGCCTGCTTTCCGGCGTTTCGAAGCTGTCGAAGGCAGTTTCCAGCACCTTGGGTCCTCGTGGACGAAATGCGGTCCTTGACAAGGGTTGGGGCGGCACCAAAGGTGACGAAGGATGGTAAAATTGTCGCTGAAGACATCGAACTGGAGGATCCGTACGAGAACGTCGCTGTTCAGCTGGTGAAGGAAGCCGCTTCCAAAACCAACGACGTGGCTGGTGACGGAACGACAACCGCAACGGTACTTGCAGCTGGCCCACGCGCTTCTCTGAAGTATCTGGCGGTCGGTGCTCGCGATGGCTCTGAGCCGAGGTGCTCAGAAGGCTGTTGCTGTTGTCATCGAAGCTCTTGCAGAAGATGGCCAAGCCAGTTAAAGCAACTGATCGCGAGTCAATCGCCAAGGTCGCCACAATCGTTTACGGCAACAACAGCCTGGAGATCGGTGAGTTCCTGCAGACGCTCTGATGAAGGTTGGCAAGGACGGCGTGATCACCATCGAAGAAGGCCGACACGTCAACACAGAAGTCGACCTTGTAGAAGGTATGCAGTTCGATCGTGGCTACCTGTCTCCACACTTCATCACTGATGAAGACGAGCAGGAAGTTGTGATGGAAAACTGTCGTATCCTGCTGCATGAAGAAAAGATCAGCAGTGCGAAGCAGCTGGTTCCTCTGTTGGAAGCAATCTCCAAGGGCAATGTGCCTTTGCTGATTATTGCCGAAGATAGAAGGCGAAGCGTTGGCGACTTTGGTTGTCAACAAGATGCGCGGCATCGTGAAGGTTGCTGCCGTGAAGGCTCCGGGTTACGGCGATCGTCGCAAGGCGATGATGGAAGACTTGGCGATCCTGACTGGCGGCAAGGCCTTCTTCAAAGATCTTGGTATCAAGCTGGAAAACATTCAGCTGTCTGATCTGGGCAAGGCCAAGAAGGTTCATATCGACGCCAACAAGACTGTCATCGTCGAAGGTGGTGGCAAGAAGGGCGATATCGCCGGTCGTGCTGAACAGATTCGTCGCGAAATCGAGACGATCGACAGCGAATACGATCGCGAAAAGCTGCAGGAGCGTTTGGCAAAGCTGGCTGGTGGTGTTGCTCAGATCAATGTCGGAGCAGCCACTGAGACCGAGATGAAAGAACGCAAAGACCTGTTCGTGGATGCTCTCGCGGCAACTCGTGCGGCGATCGAAGGTATCGTTCCTGGCGGTGGCGTGGCTCTGCTGCGTTGTGCGTCCGCTCTTGATGATGCTTGAGCGTTAAGCGGTGACGAAGACTTTGGCGTTGAGCTGATTCGCGGCATTCTGGAAATGCCATTGCGAACGACTACGAACGCAGGCCTTGACGGGCGCTGTGGTTGCCAATCGCGTTAAGAAAGAGAAGAAAGTCAGCTACGGCTATGACGCTCTGAATGACAAGTACGGCGACAAGCTTCAGTTTGGTGTCATTGACCCAACGAAGGTGGTTCGTACTTCTCTGCAGAATGCATTCAGTGTGGCCTCGCTGATGACCACAGACTGCATTGTTGTCAACGAGCCTAAGAAGGCAGAAGACGGCCACTGTGACGACCATCACCACGACGGCATGGGCGGAATGGGTGGCATGGGCGGCGGTACGCCGCAGGCTGGCGGAATGGGCATGCCTGGGATGATGTAGTCCCGATTGAGTTTCGAACGAGTTCTCGGTCTATGGTCGGAGGACTCGGTTCGGCTCGCTCTTCGTTCCTTGCTGATTCAGAATTTCTTTGATCAAACTTAATTCAATAACACTCTGAGCCGGGCTCAGACCTTCACGGAGTTGTCTCATATGAAAATCAATCCACTTGACGATCGCGTTGTAGTTCGCCCAAACGAAGCTGAAGAAACAACCGCTGGCGGGATCGTGCTGCCAGACGCTGCCAAGGAAAAGCAGCAGCGCGGGACTGTTGTTGCAGTTGGTCCAGGCCGGTTGCTGGAGAGCGGTGAGCGATCTCCGATCAGCGTTAAGGTTGGCGATCAGGTTCTGTTCGGAAAGTACGGCGGGACAGAGATCGAGATCGACGGCGAAGAAGTCAAGATTCTTCGCGAGAGCGCATATCCTGGCGAAGCTGGTCTGAAGCCATCTGTTGCAGCTGCTGAGAGCCCGGCCCGTTTCAGGTCGGGCGGCAGCACGAACCCTGGATAATCGAGCCCGGATAGTGGTTCGCATCGCCTGTTTCTGAACACATTTAATTATCGCAGCGTTCGATCGCTGAAGGAGCCTTCTTGAAGTGGCAGCAACTTTTTATTTGACGATCGAGCCCGCATCAAGCTGCTGCGCGGCGTGGAAACATTGGCCAAAGCTGTTGCGGTGACAATGGGACTAACCGGTCGCAATGTGATCATTGACAAGAGTTTCGGGCAAATCCGGTCGTGACCAAAGACGGTGTGACCGTCAGCAAGGAAGTCGGCTGGAAGATCTCTATGAGCACATGGGTGCCAAGCTGGTGAACGAAGTCGCCAGCAAGACCAGCGACACCGCTGGTGATGGCACTACGACCGCGATTATCCTGGCTCGAGCAATCTACAGCGAAGGTCTTCGGGCATTTCGGTGCAAACCCGACAGTCGTCCGTAAGGGCATTGAACTCGCGGTTGAAGCTGCTCTGAAGAGCATCGAGAAGCTCGCTCGTCCCGTTGAATCAAAGCAGCAGATTGCTCAGGTCGGTGCGATTTCTGCCAACAACGACAAAGCGATTGGCGAAATGATTGCCAACGCGATGGAGCGAGTTGGTCGAGACGGCGTCATTACCGTTGAAGAAGGCAAGGGCAACAGCACGACTCTTGAGTTCTCCGAAGGCATGCAGTTCGATAAGGGTTATATCAGCCCTTACTTCGTGACTCAGGCCGAGGACATGAAGTGCGTTCTGGAAGACTGCCTGATTCTGCTGTTTGAAAAGAAGATCTCCAGCCTTCGTGACTTCGTGCCATTGCTCGAGAAGGTCGCTCGCTCAGGCAAGCAGTTGCTTGTTGTTGCTGAAGACGTTGATGGCGAAGCTCTGACGGCTCTGGTTGTCAACAAGCTGCGTGGCATCCTGAAGATCTGTGCGGTGAAGGCTCCAGGCTTCGGCGATCGTCGCAAGGCGATGCTGGGCGACATGGCTGTTCTGACTGGCGGAACGATGATCTCCGAAGATCTCGGGATCAAACTGGAATCCGTCGAACTGGCACACCTCGGAAGTGCTCGTCGCGTTGAAGTGACCAAGGACAACTGCACCATCATCGAAGGTGCAGGCAAGGCTGCTGCGATCAAGACTCGCGTTCAGCAGATCCGCGATCACATCGAAAAGACCGACAGCGACTACGATCGTGAGAAGTTCCAGGAACGTCTTGCCAAGCTCACTGGTGGTGTCGCTGTGATTTCTGTCGGTGCATCCACTGAAGCAGAAATGAAGCAGACCAAGGCACGTATGGAAGACGCTCTGCACGCAACTCGTGCTGCTGTGGAAGAAGGTATTCTTCCTGGCGGTGGCGTGGCACTGCTGCGAGCAATCGATGCGGTCAACAAGGTCAAGGCGAATGGCGACGAAGCGATTGGTGTCGGCATCGTGGCGCGAGCTCTGGAAGCTCCTGCTCGCATGATCGCAACCAACTGCGGTAAAGACGGTGCTGTGATCGTCGACGAAGTGCGTCAGTTGCAGGGAAGCATGGGCTACGATGCATCCAAGGATGCCTACGTTGACATGCTGGCCGCCGGAATTCTTGACCCAACAAAGGTTGTTCGCAACGCTCTGTCGAACGCAGCGTCAATCGCAGGTTTGATGCTGACAACTCAGGTCCTGGTGACCAAGACTGAGGATGCGGAAGGCGGAAAGAAGCCAGCATCCGAAGGTGTGATCCGATAATGAGCGGCTGACGATGGTCTCGGAAATTCCGAGGCCATCGTCGCGGTCTCTGTGCGAACAGGCAGGAACCATTCACGGCAGGTCTCAGGTGATAGTTTCGCTGGCACGATTTTACCGGTCGCCTGCGGCTTGCTGTGATACGAGAAATCAGACCGGGGCACCAGCGATGGTGTCCCGTCTTCATTTGTGCCGGATGCGTTTGTTTAGATTTTTTCAGTCAACTTTGAAACGTCAATTCTCAGGGCATTTAGCTCTGTCAGCAGAAACCTTCTTCGGCTCATCATGATGGCGGCGCAGCGTGATTATTATGAAGTTCTGGGTGTGGCGAAGAATGCGTCACCGGAAGAACTGAAGAAGGCCTACAAGAAACTGGCCCTCAAGTATCATCCGGACCGCAATCCGGATGATGAGGATGCCGTTGCGAAGTTCAAAGAAGCCTCCGAGGCATTCGAAGTTCTGAACGACGCCGACAAACGAGCTCGCTAAGGATTGCCATGGCCACGCCGGCGTCAAAGGTGCGGGTGGTGGCGGTGGATTTCACGATGTTAATGACATCTTCAAGCGCGTTCGGCGATCTGTTCGAAGGCTTTGGATTCCAGTTCGGTGGAAGCGGTAGTGGCGGAGGCCGTCGTGGCGGCGGTCGAGCCGGAGCAACGCGAGGAGAATCGTTGCAGGCCACTGTTCGCATCGATTTGCCGGAAGCATACAACGGTTGCAAGAGAGAGCTCCGAATCACTCGACACGAAGGCTGCGACACCTGTCAGGGCTCGGGATGTAAACCAGGGTCATCGCCAACAAAGTGTTCGACCTGCGGTGGTCATGGCCAGGTGATTCAGTCACAGGGTTTCTTTCGATTTCAGACCAGTTGCCCGGCCTGTCGAGGTCGCGGTACGGTTGTGAAAGATTCCTGCGTATCGTGTAACGGCCAGGGCCGGATCATGAAGGAAGTTGTGCGTGAAGTCACGATTCCGGCCGGTGTTGATTCAGGCATGCAATTGTGTCTGCGTGGCGAGGGAGAAGCCGGCCTCAATGGCGGTCCGCGCGGCGATCTTTACGTCGATATCGAAGTCAAAAAGCATCCCTTGTTTCAACGTGATGGTCAGGATCTGACTTATCGCCTGCCGGTCACGATTGCTCAGGCGTCGCTGGGAGCTGAAATTGAAATCCCCACTCTCAAAGGGCGGGAAACACTGAAGATCAAGCCGGGCACTCAGCCGGGTGAAGTGAACCGTTTGCGAGGAATGGGGATGCCGGATCCTCGCGGAGCGAACGGACGAGTGGGCGATCTGCTGGTCGAAGTGCAGGTCGAGATTCCTCGCAAACTGTCTGCGGAGCAGGAAGACCTTCTGCGCAAACTGGCAGAACTGGACCATAAGAACGTCATGCCACAAAGAAAATCCTTCTTCGAGCAGGTGAAAGCGTTCTTCTCAGGTGAAAATTCGGAAGAAGAAACTTAGAAGCAGTCCAGCTTGTAGTGCTGGCTTCAGCCAGCATTCGGCCGGGAGTTTAACCAATAAAGCCGACTGAAGTCGGCTTTACGGTGTGGATCAACGATACCGAACGGCCTTGGCCTTCAATAAATATCTTTCAGAGGTTTGCTATGAGTCAGCCTGACCCGGCCAACAATGCGGGTGTCCCAGAGAGTGAAGGCACCGGAAACTCCGGAGTGGAAGCCTTCGCGGAAGCGATGGCGGAAGACACGTCGTCGCCGCTGGTGAATACGACAGAACTGCAGGCAAAGATTGACGATCTGCAGAACAAGCTGCTGCGAACACAGGCGGAAATGGAGAACTTCCGACGTAGAACGTATCGCGAACAGGACGATGCTCGAAAGTTTGAATCCCTTCGCCTTGTCCGAGATATCCTGCCCGGACTGGATGGGCTTAATCGGGCCATTCTGTCTGCGGAACAGACCGGCGATCTTCAGAATCTGCTGAACGGCATTCGCATGGTCGCTAATCAGTTCCGCGACATTCTGAAAGCTCATTCGGCCGAGCCCATCGATGCGCTGGGCAAACCGTTTGACCCCAATCTTCACGAAGCGCTGACACAGATTCCGTCAAAGGATCACGAGCCGATGACAGTTCTGCAGGTGGTCGAGATGGGCTACCGACTGCATGATCGCGTCGTTCGACCAGCTCGAGTCATTGTTTCCTGTGCGCCGCCGGAAGCTTGATTCACGTAAGTCCACCTGTTCGTTTCGAATCCTGAATCCATTGCCCGCATCACATTGTCACGAGACACAACGTCATGCCAACTTACGAATACCGCTGCCACGCCTGCGACAATAAATGGGAAGAGTTCCAGTCGATTAAGGCTGAGCCGACAAAGAAGTGCCCGAAGTGCAAGAAGGCCAAAGCGGAACGCATCATCAGCGCCGGCGGCGGAATTCTGTTTAAGGGAACAGGGTTTTATCAGACCGACTATCGCAGCGAGTCTTACAAGAAGGGCGCGGACGCCGCAAAGAAGGCCAATGAAGGTTCTTCGGGCTCGTCGGATTCCGGGAAGTCATCGGGTGGAGATTCCGCCAAGTCTTCGGGCGGCTCAAAGGACTAAGTCCAGAGACGATTCCTTTCACTGTCGTGCGAGCGGAATGGCGCTAGCCACCGGTGACTGTCGTCACAAAGACAAGAAGACACCGGCGGCTAGCGCCGTACCGCTCACAGAACAATCCCTGATTCACGAGGCTGCATTCTTTACCGTGAACTCGTTCAACGCGGCATCGGTGAACTTCACGCTGTAACCGGCCGCGTTCGGTGGCATGTAGCGGCCGTGTTTCATGATGACCGGATCGCAGACATGCTCATGCAGGTGATCGGAGTACTCGGTCACGCGATCTTCCATCGTGCCGGACACGCAGACGTAGTCAATAATGCTGGCGTGCTGAACGTATTCGCAGAGTCCAACGCCACCGGCATGTGGGCAAACCGGAATGCTGAAACGCGCGGCCAGCAACATGACGGCCATGATTTCATTCACGCCGCCCAGACGACAACAGTCCAGCTGGCAAACCTGGAGTCCACCGCACTGCATGAATTGCTTGAACATGACTCGGTTGTGACACATCTCACCAGTGGCGACTCGAATCGGTGCGATGGCCTGAGCAATCGCGCGGTGGCCAAGGATGTCATCAGGAGACGTCGGCTCTTCCACAAACCACGGACGGAACGGAGCCAGATGTTTGATCCACTCGATAGCCTGTGGCACATCCCAGACCTGATTCGCATCAATCATCATGTGCGCATCGTCACCCATTTCGCGACGCAGCACGCTGCAACGTCGGAGGTCGTCGTTGAGATCTCGCCGTCCGACTTTGGATTTCGGAATGACCGTTTTGACTTTCAGTCCGCACATTTTTCTTTCAGGCTTCGCCAGACATGACCGGAAGCCAGCTCGCCGAAGTTGTGTAGCTGGGATAGCCAACCGCGTGTAGTTCTTCGATGCGCATGATTTTTCGCCAGCTGGCGTTATCCAGCAATTCGATCGCTTGCCCCTTCGTCAGGGCATCTGTGAGATATCGGAAGTCCACGCACGACGCGAACTGTTCCGGTGACATATCGCAGACCACCCGCCACACCGGCTTCTTCTGAATGCGAGCCCGCATCCCACACCGTATCGGATCACGGCCGCCGCGGGCCGATGGATCACGCCTTTCCGGCCCAACCCACCGCAAGCTGACTGCCGCCCGTCAGTTTGCGATAGACGCATTGCGCCCTGCGCGATCAACGGTGACGCCTTTCAGCACGCCGAGTACCGAATTGCCGCGACGCAGAGTTCGTTACCGCGACCAATCGTGAATGTCATGCCGTGTCCGGAAAACTCTGCAGAACTTGTCCGGAGGATCACATACGCAGCCGAATAGTCGGGATCCGGATTCATTGCATCGGATCCATCCAGATGCTGCGATGTTGGGAAGCGAACGTCGTAAGTTTCGAAAGACGCGATCGTGGTCGGCATTGTTCACTGGGTTCCGAAGTGATGACAGAAGGAAGGATCCTGCGGTACAGGAAGCAAGATCCACAGAGTGCCAGCAGGATACAGGAATTCACTCTGGTCCAGAAACGGTGGCTCAGAGTTTTACTTTTGACTTCGGCACCTCTTTGACCGGACATCGATCGCTGATACATGCGAAACTTTTCTTCCAGCTGTTTCGGACGTTAGTTTGCCGGTTTGTCGTATCCTGTTGATCGCGGTCCTTATCCGTGCGTCCCTGTCGAGCGTTCCCGGTCGATTTTACGTCCGCAGTGCTTCAATATCCCGTCAAAGCTCTTCTGAGCCAGATCCTTCACGCTGCTGTTGAGCTCGTCAACTTTCGCTCGGCCAATTGCTTTTGAAGCCGTTCATGAAAATCTCGCAGCTCGTTTTCAGTCCAGCCAAGCTCCTCCAATAGCGCCGGATCGATTTCTCCTGATCGAGTGCCCCGTCGAGTCGCCCGGATAGCCAGCCGCGTCAGCCGCTTCTTCGACCGTTACCACTGGCTTCGCTGGATTTTTCAACGGGCTGACCTTGACCAGCAACGGCTTCTGAGGAATCGCTCGAAGTTGCTCTTCCATCTCCGGGAGGTCCACTCGCCCCACCGCTCCGTCCTTTCCCCATTACTGCCCTTTCCACCACTTCCGGCTTGCCTTTACCGTCCTGGCCTTCACCTGGTTTGCCATTCCCCGGCTTTCCTTCTCCGCCCTTGCCTTCACCACCTTTACCCTCGCCAGACTTGGATTCGCCAGACTTGATTCGCCAGACTTTACCCGCCAGACTTGGATTCGCCGGACTTGGATTCGCCGGACTTGGATTCGCCGGACTTGGATTCACCAGACTTGGATTCACCAGACTTGGATTCACCAGACTTGGATTCACCAGACTTGGATTCACCAGACTTGGATTCACCAGACTTGGATTCACCAGACTTGGATTCACCAGACTTGATCGCTGACTTGATTCACCAGACTTGGATTCACCGTGATCGGATTCACCAGACTTGGATTCACCAGACGGATTCACCGACTTAGATTCGCCGCACTTGGGATTCCGTCGGACTTGGATTCGCCGGACTTGGATTCACCGGACTTGGATTCACCGGACTTGGATTCGCCGGACTTGGATTCGCCGGACTTGGTTTCACCAGACTTGGTTTCACCAGACTTGGATTCGCCGGACTTGGATTCGCCGGACTTGGATTCGCCGGACTTGGATTCGCCGGACTCGGTCTTGCCGGACTTGGATCTTGCCAGACTGATCTTCGCTTGACCTTGGATTCGCCAGACTTGATCTTTGCCAGACTTGGATTCGCCAGACTTGATTCGCCAGACTTGGTTTCGCCAGACTTGGTTTCGCCAGACTTGGTTTCAATTGCACTTGTTTCACCAGACTTGGTTTCACCAGACTTGGTTTCACCAGACTTGGTTTCACCAGACTTGGTTTCACCAGACTTGGTTTCACCAGACTTGGTTTCACCAGACTTGGTTTCACCAGACTTGGTTTCACCAGACTTGGTTTCACGACTTGGTCGGCCTTAGGATCAGAGCC
This sequence comes from Planctomycetaceae bacterium, assembly GCA_046349735.1. Classification (GTDB taxonomy): domain Bacteria; phylum Planctomycetota; class Planctomycetia; order Planctomycetales; family Planctomycetaceae; genus SXXK01. The sequence goes on along the minus strand of JAXMBU010000003.1, from coordinate 44,268 downwards.
CACCAGATTGGTTTCACCTGACTTGGTTTCGCCGGACTTGGTTTCACCAGCACTTGGTTTCACCAGACCGGATTCACGGGATCAGGACCACCGGGATCGGGATCTTCACCGGACTTGATCGACCAGACCAAGCTTCACCAGACTTGCTTCACCAGACGGTTTCACCAGACTTGGTTTCACCAGACTTGGTTTCACCAGACTTGGTTTCACCAGACTTGGTTTCGCCAGACTTGGATTCGCCGGACTTGGATTCGCCGGACTTGGATTCACCGGACTTGGATTCACCGGACTTGGATTCACCGGACTTGGATTCGCCAGACTTGGTTTCGCCAGACTTGGTTTCACCAGACTTGGTTTCACCAGACTTGGTTTCACCAGACTTGGATTCACCAGACTTGGTTTCGCCGGACTTGGTTTCGCCGGACTTGGTTTCGCCGGACTTGGATTCGCCGGACTTGGATTCGCCAGACTTGGATTCGCCAGACTTGGTTTCACCCGACTTGGTTTCACCAGACTTAGTTTCACCAGACTTTGATTCGCCCGGTTCCTTGTCCGGCTCCTTCATGGACGAACTCTCATGGCCAGGCTGAGAAGATTCCGATGTTTCGGGCGTCGAAGAACTCTCAAGAGGTTCTTCGGTGCTCGACTTCGAATTTGGGTCCGACTCACGATCGTCCGATTTCATCTCGGAATCTGAGGGCTCTGTCGACTCTGGAGCGTTTTCGGATCCTCGTGGCGTATTCTCTGACTCGCCTTCTGGCTTAGATCCGGAATCGTCCGGCGTCTTTTCTGAATCGGACGGATCGGACGGCGACTCGGTGTTGTTCGATGAAGACTCTTCCGGATCCTTTTCAGATTCTGGTGCTTTCGTTTTGCCGGGACGTGATTCTGGGGAGCCGTCACCAGAATCGCCCGGATTCTCCTGTCGTTTGCGATTCATCTCCTCAATCAAACGCTGTAGTGCCGCTTCGTCATCGGCGCGACGACGATTTGGCTGAGATGAAGAGGTTGCTTTTCCCGGCTGAGAAGGATCGCTCGGATTTTGCTCCGTTGCCTTTCCTTCACCCGGATTCTTTGCGGTTCCACTTTTCTGCTCTGTCGGATTTCCTGAACCCTGTGGATTCGAGTTTGGCTGCTCAGTCTTTGGCTCAGCAGGATCAGTTTCGGGCGTTGTCGGAATCTCTTCGGGCGTGGTTCCCTCTGCTGGTGGCGATTCGGCCAATTTCATTTCTTCAGGATCTGTTTCTGAACCGGCAGGAGGAACATCCGGCGTTCGGCGATCCTTCAACTGCTGCTGAAGTTCCAGATCCTGAGCCAATTGCTTCTGAACTTCCTCGTCAGCGAGCGGCGCCGTGATCTGCAGATTGAGGTCGCCTGAGCGGCCCTGGTTCCCCAACGGCGGACGGTTATCTCGCGCCTGGACATGATACGTCACAACATCGCCGGGATTGAGTTTCAGTGTCGAAAGTCGAAACTCCCACGTGTCACTCCATTTTTTCGGCAGAGGAGTTCCGGATGTATCCAGCAGGACCTCGGACGGCTGCACCGGCTTGCCATTGATCGAATAGTGCAATGTCACCGAACGGAGCAGAAAGTCCGGATCTTCCGCTTCCACCAGGAGAGGCACGATCGCATTTGCCGCGACCTGAAGGTCTCGATTAGGATCCAGCAGTTTTACTATCGGAGGCTGGTCGCGACGAATCTCCAGTGGATAAACAACCGGTTCCGGATCAGAGTTTCCTTCGTCATCAGTCACCGTGATTCTGTAGAACTTCGGTGCCGACTGATCGGCGCGCACGTCCAGTTTCAGTTCCCCAGTCAGTGCGGTGCCTTTGATGGCCATCGCGACTTCTTCACCGTGAGCGGTAAAAGCGGCATCATCGGAAAGCTGTATGGTGGCGGTCTTTACCGGCACGCTGCTTTGAGCATTGATGGTGACGACACTACTTTCCCAGGCATCGATAGCTCCCGACGTATCGACTCGGTCCGGCAGTTGCATATACGTCGGATATACGTATTTGACCTCAATCACCTGAGCGGTTGGCGGCTGATTAACGGAGATCAAATACTCCTCTGACGACGCATCTCCCGCAACAATACGATATCGGATGTCCTGTCGTATTCCACGATCTCCATCACCAATCATCAGCACCTGAAAACGATGTTCGTCGTCGGTAGCTCGCATCTGCAATGGTTCATCCACGTAACGCTTATCCGCCGTGGAATAGAGCACTCGCACATCTTCCGGGATCACGCCAGCGATGTCTGCGACGAACTCAATCCGAGTTCCTGCGGGAACTCGTTTGTTGCCGGGCAGAACCGTTTCGACAACAGTGCGAGTCGACACATTCGCTGCGGCCAGAGTTAAAGGTCTCAGCAGACTGATCGCTTTCGGACTAAAGACTGCATAGAGACAGGTCAGCAACGTGATTACAAAGAGTGTCGTGCCAAGGCGGATCAGCGTACGTCGATCAATGGCTTCATCAACATGAACTTCCGCCAGCTTGATGGCCGCTCGCTTCTCCAGAGTCTTTTGAATCGGAGTATCATTCTTGCGACCACCAGATTGCAGATCGATCAACGCCAGCAGACTTCCTTCCAGCCCCTGAGATGATTGGTCCAGCATTCGTGCGGCATACAGCGGATGAATGCGTCGAAACCATGGCAGGGCAACGTATCGAATCAGAATGGCAGAACATAGCAGGACCACGACGATCAACATCCCGGCGCGAGTCCAGGGGCCGAAGCCGCCGTCGATGACCCAATGATCCAGGATTGTAAAAGCGAACACGTAACCAATCAGCAGCAGGCCGGCGAGCACTGACGCGGTCAGCAAGTCCGTCGCCTTAATGCGACTGCGAGCCTGTTCAAGCTGGATATTGATGACCATCCGGTTCGCGTAACCCTTGCTGTGATTTGTCGGAAACTGTTGCCACGTGAAAAATCCTGAGCGGTAAGTGCTGGCGCCGCACGGTCGAGCAGTACACGATCGAACTGACGCGCAAGCAGTTTTCAGAGGTTCCGTCTTTCCTCAAGTTTACCGGCCATAAACCGTCTGCGGCACAAAATATTACGGAAGAAACGGATTGCAGCGACTTTGCTTCACCGAACCAGTCCTCGCTGCCTCTTGCCGATGCGGGATCTGCAATTTATGACTCGACACGATCAAAACCCCTGCATTCCCGAGGGAGATCCCCCGAAAGCCCCATTTTGTTCGTCCAAGTTGCGGCTGATTTGTCAGCATTTCCTGTCCTGCATCCGCAGTATGTTTTCTGATCGGCGTCCGATGGATTTTCTCGACACCTTTGCTGACTTCGGCCTGAATCATGTCCGAGCCCGCCCGTGCCAGAAAACGCAGCATCGCGGATTGAGCACGCGAATGTCGCCAGCAGATTCCAACCGCTGCTGCCCGATCTCCTTTTTCTGGCGGAAGCCGGCCGGGGAGGCTGCTTCTGATGTCCACCAGATTTGCCGTGCAATGAATGCTCCCGATTCGTTTTGCGAAGTGCTGTCGCCTGATCAACGCGGCGGCGTTTGTGCATTTCGGGTTCGGAGTACTCCGGAACCACTCGCATCGGCAAGTGTTACCTCGAACACCTCCAGATCCATCGCAACCTCGGCAATCCGACGACTGCAGTTTCTGGGCTTCAAATGGTCGCTCCAGAATTCATCGCTGTTGTCGCTTCACGGTACAAATCTTCGGCGGTTCATGGTTGGGCCGGTGATAAGGTCAATATTGCTCGCCGCCGCAGATTACAAGTTGCAGGCAATCTCGAATCACTTTTGCAACAGGTTCAGCCATCGGGCTGAAAGCCTTAGAGAACTATCCTTGTTGGAGATCTCAGAGGAGGGCAGCGATCGCCGCCCGATATCAATCTCTGACGGCAATTGAGCGTCGGACAAATCCAGTCGAGTTCGTTAGCGGCCGTCGAAACGCTCCAGATTCCTCAGCAGGACTTCTTTCCATGGGTTCTGCCAATCTCAGCCAGCTTCTGGGGCACATCGCGACTGGTTTAGGAAGAACCGGCGAACTACTGACGGTCTACGATGATGCGTGGGCGCTGAGATGCTGTAACGGCTCTCGACGGCAGGGAGCTGAATAAGGCGAATACGGGTTGCGTCCGTTTTGAAATCCTGACAGGAGGCCGAAGTGTCAGAATGACATTTCAGGCATTGCACCTGACAGGCGTTCCAGTTCGTTCCGGCTGCAGACATTCACCGGTACAGCGCCGAACCGCTCACTAGGTCGGTATTGCAATCACACCAGAATCTCTCGAATCACGTGACCATGCACATCGGTCAGTCGTCGATCAAGGCCGTTGTGAGTAAACGTCAGCTTCGTGTGATCCAGGCCCAGCAAATGCAGAATCGTCGCATTCAGATCATGAACTGAAAGGACGTTCTCATGCCGGAAGCCCAGCTCGTCCGTCACGCCATGACTGACGCCGCTTGACACCAGCTCCTGTCAGCACCGCTGTAAAGCCATTCGGATTATGATCTCGCCCGAATGCACCTTTTCTGAAACATCGGCATGCGGCCGAATTCCGCACCAGACGACCAGCGTATCTTCCAGCAATCCTCGCTGACGAAGATCTCGAATCAACGCGGCCGATGGCTGATCCATGATGCGACCATGAATGTCGTATTGCTCGCAATGCATGATCATCCCAGTTCAGTCGCCCTGCTGGCGTAAGCTCCGTTAAAGAGCTGCACAAATCTCACGCCCTTCTCGATCAACCGACGAGCCAGAATACAGTTGCGAGCATACCCGGTTTTGATCGGATCGTTCGGATCATCTACGTACATTTTCAGCACATATCATTCCGTTGATGATCATCGACTTCGAACTGACAACCGCATTTTTGCCGCCAGTTCAGCTGCGCCGCGAGCCGCCAGATCCGAATCGCCCGGATTCTTCAGAGGCCTTTCATTAATCTTCCGCAGCACGCGCGCCGGCCCGGCGGCTACCGATTGAGGAAGCAGATTAAGATTTGAATGGCTGACCGGAATTGAATGCTGTTCCCTGAAAACAGCCGCGCAGCCGGGCCCCCAATTGTTGATACTGGCCTGCGGGATACCGCGGATCCGGATCGCAACGAAAGAAGGCAGATCCTGATTGTCGCTGCCCAGAGCGTAAGTGATCCACGCACCGATGCTGGGGAAGCCGTCCTGCACAAAGCCAGTGGAGAGAAAATTCTCGGCAGGGGCTTGAGTATTCGTCTTACTGGTCAACGCGACGAAAGCGAAATCATCAACCTAAGGAGCCGTGTGTGGAATCATGTCGGACACCATCTGCCTGTTTGTCCGTAGGGACGAAATTCATACTGAGGTTTCAGCGGTCGGTCGGTCCCTGAAATGTCACCGCCGGACCACCGGGCATGGGCTTGCCATCCTGCTTGATCAGCTCCGGCTTGTAGTCCCAGTTCCAGTTAATGGTGCCCCAGCGCAGAAAATGACGAGAACATTCTTCGCCTTCGCATCATAATGCCCCTGTCGCGCTGCATGAGGTCGCGACGGATCAATCTGCAGATGCGCATCGACCGCCAGCAGACCTTGCTGATTCAACATCTGCCAGTGCGATGGCTGACAGAGACGACGCCGTCTGTGCGAAGAAGTCGCGTCGCTGCAGCAAACTGCGTCCGGCATGCGTGGTAATGGCGTTGAATTTCATAAAGGCTCTACCGTGAGGTGATTCTAACCGGATCAAATCACGTCACGGAATAAACAGGAATTCGCTGCTGTTGAAGAATCCCTGACAAAAAAGCTGGTTGCGCCCGTGTCGTTGCCGAACAACGGCTTCCGAAGCAATCTTTTCAGTCTCTGAGGCTTACGCCCCAGGCTGATTTCAGGCTGAATCGGTTTCAAAGCCCTGGGTTGTCGCGCTTACGGAAGATTCTGCTGCAAACTTCTCCGCACGATCGTTCACAAACGGGCTTACTGAATGATTCAACGCCTGAACCGCTGCGGATACCCTGCTATAATCGACTGGCCAGCATCAGGACAATCAAACGCACCGAACACGGGCACCTGCTTCCATGCGGACCTTGTGAGAATAAATCATGCGGGCGCATTTCGTTGGGAGTGAACTCCCGAGCGGCGGAAAACCGTCCAGTCCGCCGCGAGTCTTGAAGAAACTGAATCCCGGGCCGCCCATCTGCAGATTCAGTTCACCACTGACCGCCAACAGGCAGTCGCGAATTGACTCACTTTCCATGCGTCGTGAAGTGAATCGCCACAGCAGTGTGTTGTCGCGATCGATGTCTGCGGCTTTGCTGTTGATCAAACTGGATTGCTGATAAGTCGCCGAGTTCAAAATCAGGCGATGAATATGTTTAATCGACCAGCCGCTGCGAATAAACTCGGCCGCAAGCCAGTCCAGCAATTCCGGATGGGATGGCTTCGCACCGTTCACACCAAAGTCACTGGGCGTATCAACGAGTCCGCGTCCAAAATGGTTCAACCAGATTCGATTCACCATCACTCGAGCCGTCAGCGGATTATCTGGTGAGGCAATCCAGTTGGCTAAACTCAGACGGCGCTGTTGTTCGGCCGTCAATTCGCCTGCACGACTAGGTGTCGAATGGCCGGGTGACGTGATGCTGTTGGCCGACGCTTCTGCCGTACTGCCATTCGTTGCCGTAAACACCACCGGAATCGCCGGAGTTGTTGGATCCATTTTTTGTTCCGGGTCACCTCGCCGCAGAACAAACGTCATATCGGGTTCGCGAAACGTTCCGCCAAACACCATCGTCGGATTTTCCAGATTCTTCTTTTGAGACCGCAGATTCTCCAGTTGAGAAACCAGCTCGGAAAGATTTGCCGACGCATCGGCAGGTTGACTTCTTACGAGGGCTTGAACGGCATCGAAGGGAGCTCCCATCGGAACTCGATCTTCATGGCGAGCCACCGTGGTCCAGATTTGCCCGTCCAGCGAAGTGGAGATCTCATATCGCACAGGAAGGCGGTCGGGGAATCTTCCTTCTCGATCGCGGCCCCATACGACTCGGTCAATCTCTGTTGGTTCCTGCAGGTCCAATTGAACCCAGCCACCCCCCTGTTGATTCGAGATCCAGCTGTGATCATTGCCGTAAAGGCCATCATTGATGTGCGGCAGTTGATGAATGCCGATGTCGGAGTAATTGCCGGACGATGTTGGCTTCACGCCAGCCGATGCCAACGCCAGGTTCCTGCCCGGAACCTTCCCGGAATAGATCTCCAGCTCATCAAGGCAAGGTTCGTGCTGATTATTGTTGATTGTTTCGAACGTGGTGAAGCGAACAAACCGAGCCATCACTGGCGCGAAGTGTTCGACGTTTTGAAGCGGACTGATCGGTGCACGGAGAACGGGCAAGGCTGTCAACAACGCCTTACCTTCACTTGAGACTTCCTGCAGCACGATCACGTCAGCAGTGATTCCGGTCCCGGTGTCACCACCTCGCAAAATGATCTTTGAACCCTCCGAAAGGTTAACCTCGCCCACCGACTTCAGGCCGCTCCAGAGCGGAACCTGTTCGGTCTGCCCCTCGGTCACATTGGCCAGATAGTACTGATCGATGCGAGCCAGCTCGGTTTGATCTTCGCGTGTCGCAAGATCACCGTCCTGATCGAGCACATAGCGAGCGTCGCGGGTGTGAACTCCACTGCCATGAGCCCCCCACGAAAGCCACAACTGAAATCTTCCGGCGACTCCGGGATTGTAGGTCATCACATCTTCGCCCGGCACATTATTCCACCAGGTGTATCGTCCCTGACTGATGTTGCTGAGGCGAGAAAGGGTTCCCGTTTCGTCCTTGTAGCCGGACTTCGTTCCGGCCGGATTTGTTCCCGGTCCGTTTTCCTGCTTCAAGTAGGTCACAACGGCTTTGTTTTCTTCGTCGATCAGCAGTGTTCGCCCGGCATGTGCAACAGGTTCATACGACTGCAACTGATTTTGCAGTACGGCGATCTTCGCATTCAGCTTAGCCGCTTGTGATTTCTTTTCTTCAAAGTCTGCATCACGAAGCGGGCGATCGCCATATTCAACACCGGCGAAGTACGCCTGCAGCGAGTAATAATCGCGGGACGTGATCGGATCGAACTTATGATCATGGCATCTCGCACAGCCAATCGTCAGCCCCAGCATTGTGCTGCTTGTGCCGACAATGATTTCATCCAGTGCATCCTGACGAGCCAGCCGTTTTGAGACATCGTCCGCTCCAATCTGACCGGGTAGCAATACGGCTGAAGCAACCATAAACCCCGTCGCGGCATCCGCGTTGAAAACATCCCCGGCCAACTGCTCACGCACGAACTGATCGTAAGGTTTGTCTTCGTTCAGGGCGCGGATCACGTAGTCTCGATAGTGCCAGGCGTTGTCGCGCGGCGTATTCACTTCAAATCCATGCGTATCCGCATAACGAATAACATCCAGCCAGTGCTGAGCCCATCGTTCGCCATAGTGCGGACTCGCAAGAAGTTCCTCCACAAGATCTGGCCACGCATCAGGACTCTGATCATTTACGAATTGAGCAATCCGTTCGGGCGTCGCGGGGAGCCCCGTCATATCGAAGGTGGCTCGACGAATCAGAGTTCTGCGGTCAGCCGGAGCACTCAATGACAATCCGTGATTCTGGAGCTTCGCCATAATAAATCGATCGATCTCATTCAGCTGGCGGCCCGGAACCGCTTCTCTTTCCGAAACCTCAGGAACAGTGACAGGCTGCAGAGGCTGAAATGACCAATGTCGCAGCCGAGGATCAATGGCGGCTTCACGGTCGTAGTCTGTCTCAGGCCATTCGGCTCCAGCGTCAATCCAACGTTGAATCAGCGAGATCTGTTCGGGAGCAAGCCCCGGACCTTCAGGAGGCATTTTGTCGTCGGAACTTGTGGAAACGATCCTGCGAACAAGTTCGCTCTCTGTGCTTTTGCCGGTCACCACAACCGGACCGCCATCGCCGCCTTTGATGAAGCCATGGCGAGCATCCAGCCGCAATCCACTCTTTTGAGTTTTCGCGCCGTGACATTCACTGCAATGCTTCTGCAGGATCGGGCGGATCATCTTTTCGAAATCAATCGTCTGTTGTCCCGCGGCGACACGAGCTGTCGCCAGCAGGACCAGAATTGGCAGAAGTCGATTCATCAGATCGATGTTCCTGAGTGGGCAGGATGATCGGAAGGAGAAGTCTGAAGCAGCGTGAGTCGACCCGGAGGGAAGTCTGATCAGCTCAGTATTGTACCTCCCCGGATTGCTCAGCAGCAACAGGCGAAGAGCGAATTACACAGCGCAGGCCGAATACTCCAGACGACCTCGAGATCGACTGAGGATTCCGCTGGACTTCCGAGAAAAGAGCAAATCAGGAGACAGCCCTCAGCGAATCAGCGGCTTAAAGCGGCCGCCTGGTGGGCGATCAGCGGCATCACCCAGGCGTTCTCGGCGCTGTTGTTCATAGATGCGATAGTTGCCTTCGCACCAGACCACGTTGCCATCACCTTCGAAGGCCAGAATGTGAGTCGCGATGCGGTCCAGGAACCAGCGGTCGTGGCTCACGACAACCGCACAACCACCGAAGTCCGCCAGGCCTTCTTCCAACGCTCGCAGAGTATCCACGTCCAGGTCGTTTGTAGGTTCGTCGAGCAGCAGCAGGTTGCCGCCGGATCGGAGCAGCTTCGCCAGATGAACGCGGTTACGTTCTCCCCCGGAGAGGTCGCCCACAAACTTCTGCTGATCAGAACCCTTGAAGTTGAAACGACCGCAGTACGCTCGAGCGTGAATCTTGGCCGTGCCCACTTCCAGAAGATCGTAACCGCCGGAGATTTCCTGATAGACGGTCTTCTTGGCGTCCAGTTCATCACGTGACTGATCGACGTAAGAAATCTGGACCGTTTCGCCAATCTGCAAAGTCCCGGCGTCGGCTTTTTCAGTGCCCATGATCAGCTTGAACAGCGTGGTCTTGCCAGCTCCGTTCGGCCCGACAATTCCCACGATACCGCCTGGTGGAAGGTCGAAATTCAGGTCCTGAAACAGCAGCTTGTCTCCAAAGCTCTTCTTCAGCTTCTCGGCTTTCACAACCAGCTTACCGAGCTTGCGTGATGTCGGGATCTGAATCTGAGCCGCTTCATCACGCACGTCGTATTCGCGAGCGACCAGCTCGTTGTAACGCTCCATACGCGCTTTGTTCTTGGTGGCCTGAGCCTTGGGCGACATTCGCACCCATTCCAGTTCTCGCTTCAGTTCTTTCTGTCGACGGCTTTCACGTCGCTCTTCAAGTTCCAGACGTTTCTGCTTCTGCTCCAGCCACGCCGTGTAGTTTCCTTCGAACGGCATTCCCTTGCCGCGGTCCATTTCCAGAATCCAGCCAGCGACATTGTCCAGGAAGTAACGATCGTGGGTCACCGCGACGACTGTCCCCGGGAAGTTCTTCAGGAACTGTTCCAGCCACTGGACGGAGTTGGCATCAAGATGGTTGCCTGTTCGTCGAGAAGGATCATGTCAGGATTCATCAGCAGCTGGCACAAAGCAACTCGACGCTTTTCTCCCCCGACAAATGTTCGACACGAGCGTCAGCCGGCGGCAGCATCATGGCATCAGCAGCAATCTCCAGAGTTCGATCCAGTTCCCACAGATTGTTGTGGTCAATCAGGTCCTGAACCTTCGCCTGATCTTCCAGAGTCTTCTCCATCTGTTCGGGCGTCAGATCTTCGCAGAGCTTCATGCTGAGTTCATTGAAGCGATCCAGAATCGCTCGCGAATCAGCGACAGCCTCTTCGATGCATTCTCCCACGGACTTCGTGGGATCCAGGCGAGGTTCCTGAGCGAAGTAACCGATCTTGATTCCCTTCGCCGGACGAACCGTCCCCATGAAGTCTTTATCTTCTCCGGCCATAATCCGCAGAAGAGTACTCTTGCCGGAACCGTTGTTTCCCAGGACACCGATTTTTGCGCCGGGATAAAAGGACAGCCATATGTCCGACAGAATCTCCTTCTCGTCATACATGCGAGTCAGATTCTCGATCGTCATGATGTACTGCTGGGCCATTGAACAATTCCTTGAGATCGATTGAACGTTTTGAAAGGGTCGGGCGAGTGGCTCAGAAAAGGGGTCGGGAACCAATAGCCAAATGGCCCGGAAGGGTGCTGCGCACTATTGGTTCCCGACCCTTTTTCTGAACTGAGGGCGGCATAGTCCGAAACGATTCGATCCTCAAGGCATGACGCCCCAAAAACCGCACCATGGCCACGGGCGGGAGTTGTTCGGGCGTCGCGAACGGCAAACTCCATGCAACTTTCGTTTGTAGCGTCGACTTCGGTCGACATTATCGGTCGAGCCTTAATCGCACGTTGGCTAAAGCCAACGCTACGAGGGGACATTGCGAAAGCCGATATGGAGCGGGCTTCTTGATTGCCTCCCTCTTTCGAGACCAGGGAACGAAGAAGACCTGACCCACTTTCCGGCCCGCCCGAACGTGTGCCGACCAAAGTAGCCATCTCGCTCCGCCGAGATGAGCCTTTTATGATGCACGTTATGTCGCCGAAACAGGCGGCCAATTGCAAACAGTGTTGATAAAGTGGGGCTACGGATCAGTCCGGAGTTTCCTCAGCCGCAGGCCGGCTGCAAGGACTCGTCTCGGCCGAGCGAGACGGCCACTTTAACAACCAGCCAATGCAAACATCGGCGACATAAACTTGAAACTGGCGTTCCTGGGTGAACAAGGTCGAGACGGAGTCAGAATTGCACTCACTTCGCCACAGTGTCACATGCGGCTTGTCGTTCGGTGATGAAGACTGGACGAGAAGCAGTGCTGTTCGTCTTGGTATCGAAACCACAACTCCACCAAGGGGAAAGGCAAAGAAAGAGACCTGACACCTTTTCCGACTGACCTTTTCCGACTGACACCTTTTCCGACTAGCCTCGGGGTGCGTAGCTGTCACGACGCACCCGGATTCACCTCCAGTTGATCGGGTATGAACCACATACCGGGAAGCTGACGCATCCCGCTCGCCAAAACCGGTTCTGCGATTCGGCGAGCGGCCGGTGTCAGCCGGACGGTACATCACGCTTCTGCCAGCAACCAGTCCACGATCGCTTCGGCCCCCGGCAGGTACTTAATCGATCCAGACGCAGCCTTGAACGCCGCTGCGGCCATTGCTGTTGATTCCGCTGTTTCACCAGCAACGGCTAACTTCGTTGGGGCACACAACGCCAGTAACGCAGGGACGTCGCCGTATTTGACAGCTCCCGGCAGAAGGTTAACGTCGCGAATCTCCGTGATCTTTCCGAACCGGTATCCTGCCGTATCAAGAGCGACAGAGGTCACCGCATCACCGGACAGAGCACAGGCGGCCGCCACAATCGCACCGGCTCCGTTGACACCCACGACGTGAATCTTCTCGGGCTTCTCCGGGTGATGCTTTGTTGATGAGGTCAATGTCATCACGTCATGAACTCGCTGAGCAAACAGCGGATGATTGTAACCCAACGTGAACCCGGCGAACTCGCGAGTGTTCTTTACGATCGGCATCTGCGAAATTGGCTTGCCGTCTTCTGTGAACTCACCGGTGAGATACAGATCGACGCTTCCCAATGCGAATCCCGCCTTCAGCAAGCGAGCTGCAGCGGCAACAGGAGCACCATCGCCAGAGAACATCTTCGATTTGCCTTCACCATCTAACCACAGCACGACCTGCTTGTTCCAGTTTGTTGGCAACAGATAAACGGTCGGCAGTTCCTCACCGTGGGCCTTCAGCTTGAGCTTACCCGTGAACTGAATGTAACCGTCTTTGGAAACTTCATCGGTCTTCTCAAACTCCGTTGCGCCGGCCACCGGGAAGGCTCGGCCGATCATGACTTCCAGAGCACCGCCGATGACTCGTCGATACTCTTTCAATCCCGCTGCGTCCTTCGGAGTCAAAGCCGCAATCTGTTTGTTCGACGCCGCATCCATCGCTCGCAACATCGCGACTTCGGCATCCTCTGTTTTGGGCGGGGCTGGATGAGTCGCATCGAAGACAGTCGCTTCTTCCCGAGTCAACGGGACGTACTCACGCTCGGCGATGTCTTTGACGCCGAGATTCAGAGTTCGATTAAAGAACTCGTACATCATCATGCGGCTGGGCAGATTATAGTTGTGCGGGAACTTCATGTACTTCGCATTCACGTTGTCGGGAACTCCCAACATTGCGTAATGCTGCTTCAATTCCGGCAGACCCTTCGTTTCAATTTCCACCGTCCAGTCGTCGGCACCGGTCATGGCGATCGGACGAGGAGCTGCCATCGCGGCGAACTCGATGTTCCCCGTGTTGACTCGCAGATAAGACGCGTTTTCACACGTGCATCCGCCCTGCATGGCAGTCGAAACCATCACCGCCGGAAACGCTGCTTTAACCCGTTCGTCCAGCGCGGTCAGAAGAAATGTCTGTGTCCCACCACCGCTGGCTCCGGTCACACCAATGCGATCCGTGTCGCAATCCGGACGCGACATGATCCAGTCGAGAGCTCGAATGGAATTCCAGGTCTGCATTCCAAGAATGTTGAGGCAGCGCAGTTCCGACTGAGCACTGAAGATGCCCCAATGTTCCGGGGAACTCATTTCAGGACGCTGCTTGGAAAATCGATGAGCCAGCTCTTCGGTCAGGTTGCCTCCGTCGGCGTAACCCAGCATGTCATAGATGAAGACCATGCAACCCATGCGAGCCAACTGGACACAGCGAGACTGCAACGGATGTCGACCACCAACTTCGGAGACTTCTCCGCCACTGGCCAGTTGTCGTTTCAGTTCGTCCGTTCCATGATCATGAAAGCGACCATTGGCCCAGTGCCCGTGCGGACAAAGAATGGTCGGAAGTTTTCCCGTGGCATTCTTCGGCAGATACAAGCTACCTGTAACAAACAGCCCCGGGCTGCTTTCGAAGAAAACTCGATCAATCGTGTACAATCCTCGCGTTCAAACTCGACCATGAACAGTCGCCGTGATCGGGGACGCTCGCGTCAGCCACAAACCGCAGGCCACTTTTGTCTGACGAGTGACACCTGCGAGTATTCCACGCATCCACCGAGCTGCAGGACGGCGTAACGGGAAATAACCGTTCAGATCTTTCAACGCTCCGAGTCGAGCATCATTCGGTGCTGCAAAGGCCCTGAAGAATTCACGGCTGCGGCAACAGAACTTCGGAAGAGAGCAACCCGGCCGCGGTCGCCGAGGCTGACATGCGGAGCATAGAACGACGACTGACCTGGAAATCGGACATGGTTGGCTCCCGGAGGATAAGTGAGGCAGGACGTTAGGGGCTCCGGGAAGATTCCCGGCCCAGCAGCGCCATATGAGACGCACTGCGGACCATTTCGTCAATCGACACGTATAACATGACATGGCGTCGGCTGGGTTCACTCAGGCATCGGGTTACTCGCCGTCCATTTCTTTGCAGGTTGAGAGTTTCAACACCCGACCGCCTCCGAGGCTCAGCGACCGGTGAGTCATTTTGAGCAAACGTGCCACTGACGATAAGGATTACTGTTTGTTATTCCTTCCCGTGCGACCACTCTTCGACCGTGAGCTGCTGTTATTGTTTCCGTTCTGACTAAAAGCTTGCGGTTCACTCCCCTGGACCTCCCCATTGGAGGTCCGGCAGCCAATTGCTGAAGTTGTTGAGGGGTCAGTATTCGAGCCAGCTGTGCGTCGACCTGAGCCTGCAGTGTCGCCAGTTGTTGTCGTTGAGCGTCATTGAGCTGCAATTGTTCCCGAACAAAAACTCCGCAGGATTTCGCCCGGTCGAGGCGGGCCATGCCGACCTCCACCGGGGCCTCCTCCTCCTTGTGGACTGCCACCTCTCAGTTGCTCATCGCCGGGCAATCAGTTCTTGCGAGTCACTTCGCCGTTGCCGTTAACATCAGCCTGCTTCAGCATTTGTTGTAGTCGAGGGTCTGTGACTTCAGCGGGCGTCAATGCGCCATCGCCGTTCGCGTCGAGCGACATAATTTGTTGCAGCATTGCTTCCGGGCCGCCACCCTTTTGTCCTTGAGGACCGCCCTGACCGGGAGGCCCTTTCTGACCACCGTGGCCACCAGTTCCGCCGAAACCTTGACCTCCTTTTCCGGGAGGTCCGTCGCCATTCCCTTCAAAACCTTGACCATTGCCGCCTTTGCCTCCCTGACCGCCGGGTGGACCTGCGGAGGAGACATGGACCAGACACAGAACCAAACCTGCACACAAACAGACGGCAAATGATCTCATTTGAAAACTCCCTTGATTGTTTTGTTGAACGTTGCCTGCAGGCGTCGCAACGTCTCAGGATTCCCGCCGAAGCCCGGGTCTCACAGTAAGCCGCCAAATCATTCCTGTCCTGAGCGAATTGTGGGGAGCAACCACAAAACGGGGTGAGTTGCAGGTCTACGAGGAAAACCTGCAAGCGATTTCAGGCCTCGAATACCTTCGACCAGAGTGATTTAACCGACCAATGATGAGAACCGGGCTTCCGGATCGGGACACTCTCTTCCGTCTCTCACGGAAAAGCGGACTTAATCAGGCCCGATATCGACTTAACGCCTTTCCCGTTCCTGTGACCGATGGATTCTTTGAAGATTTTTAGTTCTCCAGTTTCCCGGGCCACGGTTCTGAATTCATGGCTCGCCCATTTGCCAGGTTCAAGGTGAACTACAGCCTGCGATTCTCCGTGTCTTCCGTAGTGAAAATGCCATTGATTTTTGACCACGGATAACACGGAGAAAACGGATGTATCGCAAAGGCCACAAAACGGTTGTTCGTTGTTTGGAGGAACTGATGTTTTTGCGACCACACCATACGGAACCCTCAAACGGAACCTTGAACATGGCGTAGTCCAGTCAGGAACAGCTCCGGAATCACTTCCGGAAATCTGCCGGTCTTGAAATCCCAACCTCAAACTTCAGTGGGGGACAATGGATTGTCAAACCCCGATTTTGCGGTTCGTCGTCATTCCAACGCCGGCGGGAAACAAGTTCGAAGAGAACAGAGTCGCGACTCTGTGGAAATGAAGACTCTGTCTTATTCGCTCTGACAGAGCACTAACCCCCCACAATCTTTTCTGCATGGATGCGAAACGTCTTGAATCGAATCGCCGTATTTCTTCCGTCCCCGCCAGTGTGAATGAGTGCTCGCAGAAGCCCCAGCGGCACCGGATCTGTGCCCATCTTCATCGCCCCAAGAACTTCCGCAGGCGTGTCGGGCTTGCTTTGAAAAATCTGATAGATCACATCACCGCGGCGAGCCAGTCTGAGCAGGCGGGCTGTGGTTTCGGGGCGAGACACGATTTCCTGATAATTGAACGTACCGTCCCCACGGATGCGTCGCTGCTGTGTCTCGGCCTTCGTGTCGCCACCGTGGTGAATCGAAAACTTGACTTCGCTGTTTGATTTGCGTTTGTCGTTGAACTCGGCCTGCAACAACACAACCGATTCATCGTGAAGTTTTGAAGGCTCCATGTGCAGAACATCCAGCTCGAGTGAAATATCAAAATCGCCCTCCAGAGCGACCTGAGGTACCAGGCCCGCTGCCTGCCAGTTATCGCTGCCCGGAACGGTGATCGTCAGGCCTTGCTGATCGCTTGTGTAAGTGGCATTGGGATGGCCCCAAATCGCGAAGCCATTAAGTTGTTCCGTGCCTGACGCTGGCTTCGGAGTAGCGAAATCGTAGGCACGTTCTGCTGGCAATTCGGATCGTTCCTTATCAAGTTGAGCAACGGTCTTCGCTGCTTTTTCCGGGCCTCCAAACGCGGACTGCGATCGAACGGTGAGGTTCCTCCACACAACCTGCGAATATCCGGCTTTGTGCTGGCCAACGACAAGTTTGACTGTTGCATCAGCCTCTGAAATCGTCTCGGTATGAATCAAACGAAACTCCGGCGATTCATCTTCCGAATACAAGTATGACAACTTAGCTCCGCTCCGAACGAGCCGCATTCGGCCCGAGATTGACTCCTCTGCCGGATTACTGAAGAACAGGAACTGAGTTTCTCCTCCGCGCTTCTCGAAGATCGCCGCCTGTATCAGTTGCTCCCGTGTGCCATGAGGAACGCCATACACTTTTCGAAACAGGAAACACTCCCGAGATCGGTCATCATCCAGAGTCACAGCCAGCTGGATGTTGCTTTCGCCACCATCGATAGCTGTTTGAACCACGAAGTCTTCGAAACTGGCCGTCACATCGAAATCACCGCTGAGTAATACAGGCGACACAATGGCATAGTTAACATATTCGCCGGTTGGACGAGTGAGCAGGATGCCGTTCTCGACCTGCGTAAGATTCTCTTCCCATTTGTCGCCTACCACAGAAAACAATCCCGAAGGCACACCGTTGCGAAAGTCGTGTTCAAAAACGAGCGGCAGGGCGTCAGCTGTGCCGAGCAGTTCTTCGACTTCGCTGGAGGCCAGTTGCTGCTTCACGGGGGCAGACAGTGTTTTAGGCCAGTCTCCACGCCAGCGAATATTGCGGACTCGAGCTTCTGTCTGGTCGGCATAATGAAACAAGCCGAACGTTCGCAGGTTGGTCGGTTCGAGTTCCCGCGAAAACACTGGAGTGCCATTCAACGCCACATCGACTGTGTCGCCTCGGACAGTCAGTGCCAGTGAGTTCCATTCGTTGGGCTTAAACGGTAGCGGGCCATTGTGTTTCTGATTTTGTGGCTCCGAGTTGAGGTTGTCTGGGCTCAGCGTCGACGGATCATGACGTCCATCGGTCACCCAGTGCACATCGACGCTGCCTGGATTCAGAATCAGCGACAAGCGATCCAGCGCCGGATGCACCAGTGACAATCCGGGTTGATAGAAGAATTCGTATTCGATTGTCCCGTCTTCAACCATCGGCCGGTGATAACGCAACAGGCTCTGGCTGAACGTGCCAGCTCGATCACTTCGAAGCCGACTGAACAGCTCAAGTGAGTCTCGATCAGGCCTGACACCAGGTCGTCGCATATCAATGGCGAACCAGTCCGAGCCCTGCCGGCCGACAGATTCATCGAAGTAGGCCAGCCAGCCTGCGAGATCCGGCGTGATCAGTTTCACTTCGTCGGGAATGACAGGATCACCGAGTACTCGCAGGTTTCTCACGGACCCGTTGGTCAGCCACCAGCTGTGAATTGACATCCAGGGATCGTCGTTGACGTCGTGTTGCCGCTGATAGATTTTTCTTCCATTTGTTATTGTTGTTCGCGTTGTGGGATCAATGATCATCCGAACTCGCATTGAATCAAACATCCGTGTCAATGGCGGCTCAATCGGCAGGGCCGCACCGTCATAGCGAAAGCTTGCATTGACCACACTGTTCCGTTCCGAACTGGAGCCCGCCCAATAATTGCCGAACGCCAAATGAATATCTCGGAATTCGAATGTTGCCAAATCCGCCTCGACAGAAAACTCTCCCGTGAGCGGCGATGAAAAATAGAGATAATCATGATCATGGCCCGCCACGTGCCTCGCCTGACCTGGACTGGCACTCCAAGTCGGAATCGGGTACCCGGCGCCTCGAGTTTCCGATGTCATGCGACTGACGGGCACCCATGTTTTTAATGACGGCTGCTCAACCGCTGCATCAACAAACTTTGTCCCGGAGTTGATGGCTTCATCCAGAAGAAATCTTCTTGCAATGATCTGTCGCTTCCATCGCTCGCTGCGTTGAAATCTTCCGGACCAGACATCCTGTTGCAGCAGGACGGCCAGTTCGCGAGCCAATTCACGTGTGGCGTCAAAGTCGCCTCCTGCCCAGACAGCCACGGCTTCCGTATGCCGTTCCATGGCCACCCCGGGCGATCCTGCCGCCAGAGCCAGAATTTCGCGCATGCGAAGCTCCGCAGAGACATGATCTTGCCGTGCAATCGCAATGAGCAGTTGAACGACAATCTGCGATTTTGCTCCTCCGTCGATATTGCTTTCCGGTTGTCACAACAGTTTGAATTTCATTCAGTCGGTTGAGGTGAGCGCAACCTGCACGAAGAGATCCTGACAGGCGAAACAAGTTTACCACCCAGTAAAGAGACAGGATTGCTGCCAGAAGAATCCCTGACGCTCCGGATGTTCTTCTGCCGTTGCATCATCCGCAGATTGTGAGGAAAACGGAGCAGGGCATGTTGGAGTAAACTCACACCATTCGCAGGGTGTTGTGATCGTGCGATGGCAACACCACCGAGCCAGAAATTCGATCGACCTGTCTCATCAAACCCCCTGGCCCGTTCATGGATCTGCAGGGCTTCCTGCGATACGCGTCTGAGAAAATCTCGCTTAAGGCCGATCGGATTTCAGCGGACCGATGCTCAGCTTGCAGCTTTCCCGGAAAGCTCCCTTTTTGACGATCACCTGCACCACTAAAATTAGGAAGTACAGAGTCGCGCGATTGCCATGGGTATCCTCCGGAAAATTGGTCCGATTTACTCTGGCGGGCGGCGGGGAAACTCGGCCTGCGCGTTCGTCATGGCTTTTTGGTACGTCGACGTTGTCGTCAACAACTCTAACCACGCGATCGTTCTTAAAAAACCGGGCATCTCAATCCCGATCAGGGCTTCCAGCAGGAATTTCACTCCGATTTCACGACGTTGGATCAGCGGCATGTCAATTGATGCCTGCTTTCTTATTCGGGCCGTATGATCTGGCAAGGTTTCAAAACCGACAAGAATGATCGGCAGACGATTTTGGAATACCACACACTGCTGGAAAATGTTGACCCAATCTGACAGATCAAAGTAACAAGAATACTGTTGGAACAATTCTGAAGTCCGCTTCACGAAACCTTGCTCAGTGGCGTCGGTTTCCAAACAATACGGCTGCGCATGTTTCCGGGATGGGACAGCCTGTAGGTGTGACAAGCAGCGCGCGGGCACACCATTTTTGTTGCCAATTGGTGTACCTCGCTCCGCTTGTCACGCCTACAAAACACTCAGGATTGACAAATGCGTTGCTGTGCCAAGCAATATTAGGCGGCTTCACATGTGGTCGGTGGTGTACGATCCAATTCCTCTGGCTGTTCAATTGATTTGTTTGAGGATCCACCGTACCACTTCCTGTATTCTTGCTCTGGATCAAAGACTTCCTAGTTTCACGAGCGATCGTGTTTGATGGTTCGTATTCTGGCAGTGGCTCAAAAGATTTACTCAGTTCTTTCCACAATCCGGCTGGTCAGGAGCATGATCCAGGAGATCTGGGCGACTCAACTGGCGGTTGCTAAGGCCGCGTTGAAGAAGGCCAAACTTTCGGCTGCGGATGTCGCAGGCATCGGCATTAAAATCAACGATGAGACCACGGTTCTGGAATCGTCGCGCTGGTCAGCGTTCTGGCCGCAATGTACATGGCAGGACCGTCGCACCGCTGGTCTTTGCGATCGTTTGAAGAAAAGTAAGCGAGCGTCTGACATTCGCGAACGTACCGGGCTCGTGATTGACGCGTATTTCTCCGGCACCAAGATCGCGTGGATGTGGTAACGTTCCCGGTGCTCGCGAACTTGCTAAAGCCGGCGATCTGGCGTTCGATCGATTCGTGGCTGGTCTGGAAACTGACCGGCGGTACGGTGCATGTCACCGATGTGACGAACGCCTCACGTACGATGATCTGCGACATTCATCGTGCCGAGTGGGACGATGATCTGCTGAAAGCTCTGAAGATTCCTCGCAGCGTGCTTCAAACGATTTGTTCTTCCAGCGAAGTTTACGGTGAAACGACGAGCTCTATTTCGGTGCACCGATTCCTATTGCTGGAATCGCGGGTGATCAGCAGGCCGCATTGTTTTGGGCCAGATGTGTACGAAACCAGGGATGGTCAAGAATACTTATGGAACCGGCTGTTTCATGCTGATGAATACCGGGACAAAGCTGCGAGCTTCAAAGAATAATCTGCTCACGACGATTGGCTGGAAGATCGGCAAGGAGACGGAATACGCTCTGGAAGGCAGTGTGTTCATCGCCGGAGCCGTCGTGCAATGGCTGCGTGATGGCTTGAAGATTATTCGCACATCACCGGAAGTCGAACAGCTGGCGTTGACGGTTCCGGACAATGGCGGAGTCTATCTGGTGCCGGCGTTCGCAGGTCTCGGAGCTCCGCATTGGGATCCGTACGCTCGCGGAATTGTCGCCGGGTTGACTCGCGGAGCCACCGGCGGACACATGGCCCGGGCCGCTCTGGAGTCAATCGCGTATCAAGTGGCCGATGTGCTGGATGCTATGCGAGCCGATGCCGGGATGAAGATTACATCGCTCCGAGTGGACGGAGGCGCGGCGACGAATAATCTGCTGATGCAATTCCAGGCCGATATGCTCGGTGTTCCCGTAGTCCGCCCGAAAGTGTTCGAGACGACTGCTCTGGGCGCCGCGTTCCTTGCCGGGCTCGCGACGGGCTTCTGGAAAAATCGAGATCAACTGGCTTCTCAATGGCAGGTCGATCGCACATTCGAGCCGTCCATGCCGAAATCAAAAGTTGAAGCGCTTCGCTGGGGCTGGAAAAAGGCTCTGGAAAGATCCCGCAACTGGGAGCCTGGCACACGCTGATGGATCAGAGAAATTGATGGATCGATCCCTATGAATCGTAAAGAGATGATCGCGGCTTTGGATGAACGCGGCGGTCCATGGGATGTCATTATCATCGGCGGTGGAGCCACTGGGCTTGGTGCTGCGCTGGAGGCGGCATCGCGAGGTCATCGTACGGTGTTGGTTGAATCGCACGATTTTGCTCAGGGCACGTCCAGCCGTTCGACCAAGCTGATTCATGGAGGTGTTCGGTATCTGCGGCAGGGGCAGATTGGCATGGTTCGCCATTCCCTGATTGAGCGTCAAAGGCTGCTTCGAAACGCTCCTCACATCGTTCATTCGCTCGACTTCGTCCTGCCGACATATCGCCGTGGTGCTCGCACGTTCTACTATGCTGGTCTGAGAATGTATGACCTGCTGGCCGGGCAACTCTTTGATGGTCGAGCTTGCCGTTTGTCGGTCGACGAAACTCTCCAGCAACTGCCTAACCTGCGAAGTCACGGTCTGCACGGCGGAGTGCGTTATGCCGATGGTCAGTTCGATGATACTCGACTGGCCACTACGCTCGCGAAAACGGCCGCATCGAATCGAGCCGTACTGGCCAACTACATGAAAGTGGAACGACTGATTCATGCGAGCTCGCGAATTACTGGTGTCGTCGTACGAGACCAGTTCACGGGACAGGAGTATTCGCTGGCAGGTCGAGTTGTCCTGAACGCGACGGGAGTCTTCGCCGAGTCGATTCTTCGGCTGGATGATTCGAAGGCCGCACATTCTTCCGCCACGGCGAACGCAAAAAATGATCCACCAAAGATTGCACCGAGCCAGGGATCTCATCTGGTGCTCGATGCCGATTTTCTGCCCGGTTCGGCGGCGTTGATGATTCCGGAAACGGATGATGGGCGAGTTCTCTTTGCGATTCCGTGGCACGGCAAAGTGTTGCTGGGCACAACCGATCTCGCCGTGAAAGAAGTGCAACGAGATCCTCGGCCCGGACGTTCTGAGATCGATTATCTGTTGTCTCATGCCGAGCGATACCTGCAACGCAGTCCTGCTGAATCGGACGTACGATCGATGTTTTCCGGTTTGCGTCCGTTGGTCGGAGCCGCTTCGGGATCTCAATCCACCGCCAGTCTTTCCCGTGAACATATCATCCACACATCCGACACCGGTCTGATCACCGTGATTGGCGGAAAGTGGACCACGTACCGTCAAATGGGAGAAGATCTCATCAATCGCGCGGAGCAAATTGGTGAGCTGTCTCGAAAGCGTTCCGTCACCGGAGATCTCAAACTTCATGGAGCGGAACAATCCCCTGCGGCGGCCTTTGCCGCTTCACATCTGCGGATCTATGGCAGTGATGCGAGCAAGATTCAGGAGTTGTCGAAAGAGCAGCCAGCCTTGATGAATCCGTTGCATCCTCGACTTCCCTATCTGGCCGCAGAAGTCGTCTGGGCCGCACGTCAAGAAATGGCGGTCACTGTCGAAGATGTCCTCGCGCGAAGGACGCGAGCGTTGTTCCTCGATGCCGCGGCCGCCGTGGAATGTGCCCCGACGGTCGCTCAATTGATGGCTAAGGAATTGACTCAGTCCAGCGAATGGGAGCGGCAGCAGGTGGTACTGTTTCAAAGGCTTGCAGAAGGTTATCTTGGAGGTGCTGCCCAGACATCTTAGCGGTCCGGCGCTAGCCGCCGATGTCTTTTTGTATTTTCGGGACAATCACCGGTGGCTAACGCCATGCCGCTCACGAATGTGTTGTCAAACTCCAAAATGTAGGTTGGACATTCTTGTCCGAAAGCGTTTCGACGGGCAGGAATGCCCATCCTGCTGGAAAATCAAGAAGATCCGTCCATGCAACTTCTCGTTCCTCAATCGGTTCGCTCGTCAATCAATGTCGCCGACAATATTACCGTCTCTTCGCTTAACACTTCGGAGTTCGGTACAGCCGACATGTCACTGGCAGCCTGGCAGGGACTCACGTCATCTTCTAAGCACAGCGACGGAATTGCCTTCACGGGCAACGAGGATGCTCAGGCAATCAATGCGATGCTGAAACTGCTGACTGTTCAGGTCGATAACGCGGGGCAGTCTTCTATGATCGTGTTCTCCGAAGAGCCGATTCCAGCCACTTTGCTGTCGCAGTTGCCCCAGAGTCTGCACTCACTTGTTCGAAGACCGTTGCACCACGATCTGTTTTATCTGCCCACCGTGCCCGACGAACTTGTTGCTTCTAAAGCCGGACTTCTTGATTTCGTCGTGCAGAACTCTCCACGCTGCGCGGCAATTTCCAAAGCTTCTGCGATGGAACGTTTTCCTCTGGCCGGTCCCGGTCGAACAGTGATCCATCGAGATTCATTAACGGTCGCGATCGAAAGAGTAGTCTCTTCACTGACAACAGATCACAGAAATAGACGCTGTGTTGAATCGGGTTTGCTGTTGCTGTGGGATTTTCTGGACGAGTCGCATGAAATCTCCCAGACCATGGAAGGCAAGGGTTCACCAAGAACCGCAGACTACTGGCACGGCATCATGCATCGCCGCGAGCCCGATGCTGGCAATGCGTCCTACTGGTTTCGTCGAATCGGCGCTCACCCGGCCTTTGATCATCTTGGCACGCAATTGATTGCATGGATGAGTGAACAGAATGCATCCCCAAAGATGCTGCAACTGGCGGAATCGCGACTGCTCAAAAACAAATCGCTCGATCCATTCGCTCTGATCGAGTTGTCCACCGCCGCTCTACGCAATCCCGGATCATCCGCCGATCAAACTCTTCGCATGGTGCAATATCTTGAGATCCTTAACCTGCTGGTTTGGTCATGCGGGAATGCTGCGTGAATTCTGCGGTTTTGAGTTGTGCGCAGGTCTCTGACCTCGCACGGTCGCTGACCGAAGGTCTCCACTTTGTTCGCCGCCAGGGTGCGAAGGAGACCTACGGTCAAACGGGGATGGCTCGGTCGGAGACCGGCCATAACACGGGGGTCGGTCAGAGACCCGCCATAACGCGTCTCCGACCGGCCATAAGAAAATAGCGGCGATATCAATCATCCGCCTGATCGCCGTCTTTGATCACGAAGCGAGCCTTCAATCTTGCGACTTCTGTCGCCAGGCCGGCAGACTTGACCGACCGCAGAACTTCATTGAAATCCTTGTATGCGGCCGGAGCTTCGTCTTTCGGATACTGACGGCAGTTGCTCAATATGTCGTGCTCTTCAAACGACTGATCAATCGACCTCTGGTCCAGTTCTCGAATCGCACGTTTGCGCCCGAGTGCTCGACCGGCACCGTGGTTAACGCTGTAACAGCTGATGCTGGCTCCTTCGTCGGCGACCATGACGCTCGATCCTGCCTGAGGATTCCCTGGCAACAGAATCGGATGTCCGGTGCTTTCGTAACGAGTCCCTTTCAGCGAATGATGCCCGGCCGGAAACGCTCGAGTCGCACCTTTGCGGTGAACCCAGGCGACGTTGTTGTTCACAACTTCCTTGCGAGCGATATTGTGGCTGATGAAGTACACGAGCTGTCCCGTGGTTCCAGGAATAATCTCCTGAAACGCTTCCAGCACCAAGGCGTTAATCAACATATGGTTGGCCGTCGCGAAGTTTGCTCCCAGGGCCATGTCATCCAGATACGCGTTGGCTTCCTCTGTTCCCAGAGGTGCATACACGAGTTCTCGATCGTTACCTGGCAACGGAATATCCCACTTCGCGAACTTCGACTGCAGAGATTTAAACTGACCATCCGCCAGGTTATGGCCGATGCCGCGTGATCCACAGTGTGACAAAAACGCGACGTGGTTATCCTTCATTCCGAAGACTTCAGCGGCCTTGCGAGCACGCTCGTTGTCTTCCAGATGAACGACTTCACATTCGCCGAAATGGTTCCCTCCACCGTACGATCCAAGCTGCTTCATCTTGCCTGGAAACTTGTGGCGAAAGATCCCGACCTCCATATGACGATCCAGACGTGCTCCCAGAGCATCACGAGTCTCATCGTGGCCAACGTGGAAAGAGTCTTCACAGCGTTCAGCCCATTCCGGGGGAATCCCGAGCTGATTACAAACCGACTCCGAAGCCCCTTCCAGCATCAACTGGCGACCAAGTGTCTCGTCGACTCGTCGAGATTTCGGAGCACTCTGCTGACCACGGCCCGCTCCAGTCGGAGTTCGCTCACAGATCGCATTGATGAGTGCTCGTCGGACACGTCGATCGTTAATTTCTTCAGCCGGAACGCTCAACTGCAACAGGCTCATTGAACATTTAATGTCGACACCAACCGGGCCGGGATAGATATGTGTTGGCGAAACCATCACGCAACCAACAGGAGCTCCGTAACCGCTGTGAGCATCCGGATTCAGCACGAGGTCAGTGACTCCTGGCGCAAGCCGCGAGTTCACAGCCTGCTTCAGGCAGCCTTCATCAAATGTGCTGCGAATCGCATGCGTTCCGATGACTGTGATCGGTTTTGTGTTTGAATCGGTCGTCGGCAAAATCGCAGTGGCTTCGCCGGTGCTGATGAGTTCGTAAGCCATGATCATTCTTCCTTATGGCGAGCGGCAGGGCGTCAGCCCTCCGAGCATCGTTCTTGGTTCTTGGTTCTTGGTTCTTGGTTCTAGGTTCTTGGTGGCAGGTTTACCACAGAGGGCACAGGGATCACAGAGAAGAATCGCAGAGGACGATTCTGGAGACACGACTGACGGGCCAAACTAAAAGATCGTGAGGCTGGATCAACGTCTAATTCCTCGCAATCTTTCCTCTCTGATCCTGCAATCTAAGTAGCCGTCTCGCTCCCTCGAGACGAGCCTTGCTGTGTGCACGCGAGTCAAGAATCTATGGTTGATCCTCACCACAGCCTCGTCCGTGCTTTACGAAAATTGCGGTCCGCTTTGGTAATACAACTTGCACTCGACAAGGCTCATCTCGACGGAGCGAGATGGCTACAGAAAACGCCGATCACGACAAGAATTGATGAAACGTTGCGCGCTCTCCCGGACTGAGCTACGGCCCCGGTGCTGAAGCGAGTTATGGCTTGCTTCAGGGAATGGAGCCGGTGGGATTCAGAGCCCACGACCTCGAGGGTTACAGCCTTGTAGTTCCATCTGCATTCGTGATGCGGTGTTTCGAAGCAGGTTTTCGGTTTTCAGTGTTCAGTTTTCGGAAAAGTCAGAAGAGAAGTCAGCCGGGGACAAGAAGTATCGAGAATTCTCCGCTTTCGCGGGGCGGGGTTTGAACCCGCTGGTTGCCAATGTATTCCCGATGGCATTCCCCGGCTGATGCTCACAAAAGAAAATCCCAAAGGTCGACAAGGGATCGTTGAGATGTGCAACATTGACAAAATGTAATCCCAACAGCATTCGATCTTTGAGGTTTCGGAATTAGTATTCGGTCGTCAGTAGACAGTCGCGAAGAATTTGAGATTTCAAATTTGAAATTTCAAATACATTGGCAACTCTCCTCAAACATCGCTCGACAAGGAGTTCGTAAGACGTCGTTTGCTCTACCGGACTGAGCTACAGAATGCTTTCGCACTCCGGCAGGATTCGAACCTGCGCCGCAACGGTTAAATGTAGTCCTACTGGCATTCGGGCGATGTTTGAGAAGAGTGTTCAGTTTTCAGTCTTCAGTTGGCAGGATTCAGAAAGTCGCATTTCAAATCTGAGATTTGAAATTTTAGATTTCAAATTCGAAAGCAGATCCGACAAGGTTTTGACGAGACGTTTTTCAGGTGCTCTATCCAATTGAGCTACCGACCATTTGCATGGCCGAGCAGGATTCGAACCCGCAACCCCTGATCCCATGTAGTCCCATCGGCATTCGGAGTCTGTGTTTCAATCTGAGTTAACAGTGTTCAGTCTGCAGTGTTCAGTAGCGGCAGAAGTTCTGCCGCTGCGTTTACTGAACACTGTCAACTGAACACTGAAAACTCCGTGACTCTCAAATTCTCATCTGAGAAATTTCATTGACCCAGTGGTTCTCCGAAAAGCGTCCGCCAGCGACGTCCGCAATCAGTTGAAACACATGGTCACTGAATCCTCCGACGTTGATGATGTCTGATCGTTCCTTGCCCTGAGTCGTCCCGTTAGGCTGGATATCGATGCAGAATCCTTCGCTTGTGGATTGCGTTGCTTGAACGCCATCCATTCTTTCATCGTTTCAGTCGCCTGAGTTCCGTAGCCATAGTGTCGATTGGAATCAATCCACGATTCGTTATCGGAAACGTAGATGATCAAATCTCCCTTGGCCTTCGTTTCGTTCAGGTGCTTCAACGGCAGGCTGCGAATTTCGTTCCTCCGGATGGCAACTTCATCAGCTTTTCAGCGTTTGTCATCACCGTATCCCGAGGATTCAATTTGCACGGTGTCACGCGGTCACTGAACGGAACAACAATCGTGTCCGGATTGCTCCGCATCACTGCGGCGGCCACCAGTGCTGCCACGTCGATACACTTCGCGGCCGTTGTTGAACCTGCTCGATAACCCGTCACAGGAGAATGCATCGATCCGGACACGTCCGGGAACACATAAACCTGCCCATTGATCTGAGGCACATTGCGAATCGCGATTTCCATCGCATCCTGCAAAGCATCCTTGACTGGTCGAGGAACTTCGTCGGTAATGCTGATCCAGGCTGTCAGCAACTGATAGGGGAAGACCTTGGCCTTCTCAATCAGGTTCGCATTCTTCAGCCGGTTGGCAATAGCTCCGACCAGGTCCTTGTCTTCAAACACACCCTGTCGCACGAACGTGTTAAGGTTCATACGAGTCATCGTCCATGATGCATTCCGGGCAATCTGCTGCCAGTCTTTCTTTGTCAAAGGAAGAGCCGTCAACATTTGGAACGGAACGTCTGGCGCCTTGACCTTGCCTGGATTCGTGTTTCGCTTGAACGTTTCATACTGCTTTACGATCTCGGGAAGAGATTCCACCTTGAAAGTGCGACCGATCAGATAGGCATACAAAGCTTCTCGCGAAGCATCCTTTGGTTTCGGATGCACCATCTTGATCACATCCGCCAGCGACGGATCGTTACCAACAGAACCCGAGAATAGCTGTTCGTCCGTGCGATTCTCCAGCCACTGGAGGATCAATCGCTTTGGCAGCGTTCCAAGGCTCTTTCGTCCAACAACTCCGGATCGCATAATCTGTACGAAGTTTCGCAGCATCTTCGGCGAGTCGATCACTCTATCAAAGATCTCGGCCAGCAAACCCGGAGAGCGAACCGAAAGCACAGCACAAAGAAGGGCAGGCATATCCTTCATATAACCCTTTGCTCGTGCGAACAACGCGACCTGAGCGATGTACTCCGGCTCATTGGCCCCGCACAGTTCCAGAATCGTTGCGAGCTGGTCTTCGGCGGAAACGTAGAACGTGTTGTTCAGGCATCCGGTTGCGGCATACTGAGCCAGCTTGTGCTTTGCGGAGAACTCATAGGCTGTTCCGCCCGCTTCATTAACGGCATCAGTTTTGGGAGCCAATAATCCAACGATTGATTTGAAGAGCGATTTGCTGGCCATGATCAGATTCTCCTGTTGTTGATTCCATCTCGTTGTCGTGTTGTTTGATGAGATGTGACAAAGCAGGCTCTGTGCCAGTTTGGAAAATATTTTTATTGCTGCGACGTAAGTTTATATATGATATTGGTTTGTGGGATTTCTTGTTGCAGTAAACGGGGGATTCGCCGTGCCCCGTGGGCTTCATTGTGTCGCAAATGGGATATTTTGATATCTCTTTGGATATATTCTATGGCTTCACGACCGGCGGCGCGGGATCCACTGTTTTTTGATCTTCCGCCTGATACACAGACAGAGGGCTTTGCTCTGTCCCTTCGAACTCAAGTGGGAACGGCATTGGTTGCGTCGCCGCAACCATGACGAGCCCTCCCACTTCGGGACGCGGCAAAAGTGCGGGGGTTGTTGGTTTCGCAGTAATCACGAACCAGCGGCGGTCTTTCATCAGGATCTGAGTCCGCAGGACGCGAGCAAACTCCGGTGTCACGCCGCCTTCGCGACTGCCAAAGATTGTGTCTCCAATTGTCCTTGCAGTCGATTCAAAATTGGCTGTTGCGGTATTCATCGCGCTCTGGACCTCCTCACTGGCCCAGTAGTCGCGCATGGTGGTTCGCAAAGTCTGATTGTTGATGACGGCATCCTGAACGATCGCCCACACGATTGACTGGAGCTCCTTGTCCGTCGCGACCTTCTTCAGATTCTCGCGGACGACAGATCGAATTTTTTCGTTGCGGCTGATTCTTCCCAGGATCCGTTCCGTCACGGCAACAAACTCATTCGACCGCGATTCCAGGGCAGGAGTAACCTCTTCCTTCATGAAGCGATCGAACTCCAGCTTGACAGCGTTCTTTTCGGGAAGAGGCGACACGTCGTAGAGATATCGCCACGTAAATGAAAACAGAGAAACTCGATTCCACAGATCCTTCCCTAGTTCGGTCGCCAACGGGCGTATTTCCTCCTGGACAATCGGAAGGATCTCAGTGCGCACGAGCGGGACGACCTGGTTTCGGATGATCTCGACCTGATAGCGATCCGCCAGTTTTGCGAAGTCGCTGCGGTGAGCATTCAGGGCAGTTGGCAATTCAGCCTCAATGGCCTCCACACATTTTCCAATGCCGGTTTCCAAAACCGGCTGAAGCTTCAGCATGACCTGTTCGCGATGTTTTTCCCAGTCCTTCGCGATGATCTCAGCAATCTGCTGCTGTCGCTCCGAAGTAATTAGTGTTGTGGCGACCCAATCCAGTGCTGTTGGCGTCGTGTGATATTCCAGTTGATAACCAAGCGGAAAGGCTTCGTCGACGGCGGAGTCGTAAAGAACGACCGTTGCCTTCTGAGTGTACGCCTCGACAACGGCCGAGACCGGCCTGCGCGAGTCTTTCGGGGGCGGTGCAAAGTTGTTGCGAACGCGACCGACCTGGCGAAAGCCGCCGTCATTAGTCTTTAAGAAAATCGGATCGCCGGGAGCCAAAAGCAGGTATTCGGCGGACACTGCGGAATACTCCTGCGGTGCACCGGCCAGCCAGCCTGCAATCCCTGCGACGGTCTCTGACGCCCCGCGCCCACTGGCCGCGAACTGGCTGTGGACCGCCAGAACACCACCGACAAGCAGCGATAACCACGTGGTTGCGCCGAGAATGAATTTTCGAGTCTGCATGGGGAGGAATTCGGTGTTGCGGCTATTTGCCTGGCGTTTTTTCTGAAACTGTCTCAGACTCTTAAGGACTCGGCAACACCCTGAGGCAAAGCAACCTTGGAGGTGCTAAATCTCGGCGGCCAGTCTAGCTGGCGCGGACTCAATCCTGCTCCGAACCTCAATCTTCAGGAGAAAACTGCCGGAACTGCTCAACGAGAAGGCTTTCCCCAGCTTCGCAGGTTTATTAGACTTCTCAGCGACTGGCAGCTTACCGAATCCCCGTGAGGTGCCATTCGTCTGGATTATCAGACAATACATCATGTTCGTGAGCCGAATGGCGCTGCCCACGGGTGTCTCCTGTTTCAGACGCTCACCGGCGGCTAGCGCCGTTCCGCTTACTGTGAGTGTTGTGTTTTCTGTGATTCGGAACGTTGATCGGAGTGGGTCAGAAGCGTTTTGCTTCTGAAGGAGTCATTTGTCGCCCTGGGAAGCCACGGCACCAAATCGTATGTCGGAAGGGACTCTGAACGATGGCGTTTGAGCCACAACGATTTATTCATGCCGCTAATGTCCGTCTGGATGTTCCCGTCAGTGTGCAAACGACGGAGAAGTTGACCGACGAGCTTCGCTTCGCATTCGAAGACGCAACGCTGTATGCCTTTGATGAAGTTATCGAAGCCTGCATCAAGCGCGACGTGGACTTTCTGCTGCTCTCGGGCAACATCTTTATTGAGGCCGATCGCAGTCTTCGCGCGAGACTTCGCCTGCTCAAGGGATTTAATCGGCTCGACGAACAAAACATCCACGTCTTTGTATTGCCCGGCGATGCCGATCCGCCGGAAGCCTGGCGAGCCATTCCGGAACTGCCCGAGAACGTAACCGTCTGTTACAGCTCAAGTCCAGAACCGATGGAGCTGTTTATTAAAGATCAGCTCGCGACGACGGTTTCAGCGTCAATGTGGTTTGGAGAAGTCGACGATTTCGGTATTCGCGTGATTGCTCGTGGCGGTGGTGGAGTTCAGCCGTTTCGCATCGGTGTCGTCAGCAAAGCCAAGTTCGAAGAAGCCCGCCGCATGGCTTCCATGGCCGCCTCGGCCTCAGACGAAGCTCTCGCTTCCACAATGCAGAATGTCGTTTCCGGCGAACAGATCGATGCTCCGGGCTCAAATCTGGACACAGGCGACGATGACGAATCCACTCGTGTCTGGCGTTCGATTGATTCCGAAAGTGGTGAAAAGCCGAGGCGAATTGCTGACAGCCGTCGCCGTCAAGTTCAGCGATCACTGGACAGCCTGGAAGCCGGCCCTGCGGATGAGCATCCCTCGCTGGATCCGGATTTCATCAAATACACCGACGAAATGCTGAGAGAAGGCCACCTGAATTATCTCGCGCTGACCGGCGAGATGGCTCGTACCACATTGTGGCGTGAAGACGGAGTTGTACATTGTCCAGGGACAACGCAGGCTCGCAGTCAGCTGGAAGCTGCTGGCGGAGCTTGTTCGCTGGTTGAGATCGACGCCAATGGCGAAGTTCGCATCACGTCGGTCGATACAAGTTGCGTCGACTGGAAAACGATTGAAGTCAATGTCCGTCCGCACACAACTTTGTCGGCCATGCTGCAGCAGATGAAGACCTGCTTAATGGAACTTAAACCCAGTGCGGCTGATCGTATTTGGTCCGTGAATTGGGTTTTACGAGGCGTACTGCCGGCTTTGCAGGAACTCACTCGCAGTGATCTTGACGTTGCCGCCGCAGTTGAACTCGATGAGTTGCGTCATGCGGGACGAACCATTCGGCTGCTGCACGATATCCGTACTCTTCCCAACGGCTGGCCTGCAGGCGATCCACCGACAAGTCTCGCGGATCAGTTTCAAACCTTCGTGACTCGATCAAAGCAACTCTCTGATGAGACATTGCAGGCGATGATTGATGGCAATGAAGAACTGACCGTTGGCTGGAAGCAACGATTGACCTCATTGCTTCCATCCGTGGATCCGGAACAGATTCTGGCCCGCATGCGCACTGATGGCGCGGCGTGGTTCGCGCCGAATTTTGGAATCGATGGTGTGTTTGCAGAAGGCGATCCGGATGATTCGTTTCTGGATGAACCAGTAGCGGAAGAAACAGACGAAGAAGTGACTGACCTGACAGATGCGGATTCCGTGGAAGACGAGGACTCCGATGACTAATCAGGATCAGCACATTACTGGACGCGTTGCAGTCTTGCAGGGGACTTCGGCATGAGGCTGACGGAAATCGATATCGACCGTTTTCGAATCTGGCGGAGCCTGCTGCTGCGTCTGGATCCGAAAGGCCTGAACGTAATTTACGGTCCGAACGAAGCCGGCAAGACAACGCTGATGCGATTCATTCGCTCCACGTTGTATGGCTACGAACCGCTTTCAACGGAACCCGCGTGGCATCGACCGGATGCTGAACAGCCCTGGCGTGGTGCGTTGCGGTGTGAGCATGGCGGCCGTACGTGGCGAATTCATCGTCGAGCAGAGTTCGAAGGACGCGGGAAGCTGCGTCTTTCCGGCGGTCCGGAAGGCATCGACAAAGAACAGGCGGTTTCCAATCTATTGTCCGGAACCAGCGAAGAAGTCTATACGGACATCTTTGCCGTCGGCGTGTCCGAGAATTGCAGCAGTTGGCTACGCTCGGTACGAATCAGGTCGCCGAATATATCTACGGACTGTCTCTGGGGCATCAGGGACGGCAGATTCTGGATGCGCTGGGCGATGTTCGTGAACGTCAGACTTTGATGTTTGGCGAAGACAATCGGTCGGGAAAGATTCCTCAGTTATTTGATCGCTACGCCAAGCTGACGGCCGGACGAAAGAATGCCGGTGTTGCTCGGGATAAGCACGCCAAGCTGACTCGTCGTCGTCGTGAACTGACGACGGAGATCGATGAGCTGCAGCAACGTGAAGATGCAATCCGCAACGAACTTCGCGGCCTTCGATTTTTGCAGACCTGCCACAAGCCATGGAAGCGAATTCGCGATTTGCAGGAAGAGCTGGCGAAGCTGCCGGTCATTCCGACGAATCCCACTGAGGCTTTGAAGCAGTTCGCAACCGCTGAAAAGGACCTTCAGGAAGCCAGCAGCCGCCGCGATAAGCTGAATGAACAGTCGGCTCAGTTTCGAGGCCAGGCAGAACGCATCCAGATGGATCAGCAGTTCGATAAAGAACGCTATGCGATCCAAAGCCTGGTTGATCAGGCCGACTGGCTGCGACAAATTGAAGAACAGATTCGCACGGCCGAAGATCGATCTTCTGAGCTCCGACGAGAACTCAATCATCAACTGACACAAATGGGCCCTGGCTGGAGCATCGACCGGCTCAACGCGGTTGATACTTCTCCAGCCGCGCACAACAGACTGCTGGAAGCCGCGCGGAAGTATCATGATGCCCTCCAGCGACGAGGCAAACTGCGTCGCTGGAATCGCAGCATGACTAAACGCAGCCAGAAGGAGCTGGTCGAGCTGAATGCTCAGCTGGATGAAATCGGCATTCCAGTCAATGAAGCCATTGAGATTGAACAAGCCCGGCTGAAAGAGCTGGAGAATCTTGGCCGTCTGCGTTTGCAGGAAGAACAGCTTGCTCTGAAGATTCAGACCGTGCGACGCGTAATAGATCGCGTTGATCTGAACGAATCCATTCCGGAGTGGGTTGATAAGACCATCACAACGATGGGCTGGATCGGAGCGGCGTTGTGCGTCTTTGGGATGGCGACATTCTCGCTGGGCGGAGAAGCTCAGCGTTCACTGGGCGGAGCCCTGGCGGCCGCTGCGTTTGGCTTTGCTGGCATCATGTGGTGGGGCGTTAGGAACGGTCTGCGAAATAACTTCGACGCGACCGTGGGCGTCAAGCTGGATGACATCGCCGACGAAGCTCGTCAGGCCGATCGTCAGTTGCGACTTCTGCAGGATCGAATTCAGCGGATGGCCGTTGCCGATCGTTACGGTAAGCATCGATCAGAAAACGCCGACAACTGGAAATCATCGACAGCCGAAATGGTCGACCGCATCGGCGATTGTTCTCAGCGAATCGCGGAACTGGAAGTGTTGCAGAAAAAACAGATGCGAGCGGCCGCGCGGCGGATGCGATTGAAGATGCTGCGAGATCGGTTCCGGGGTGCTCAGCAGGATCTGAACCTGCAACGCCAGGAATGGTGCCGCCTGCTGACTCAGGTTGGCATGGATGAGACAATTCACGTCGAACAGGCGTTTGACTGGTGGCGTAAGATTCAGGATGTTCGCGAACTGCTGACTCAGTGGCGAAACTCCGCGCCGGAAGTGGAAGGCCTGCGTCGCATGTTTGAAGCGATGCGTCTGCGAGTCGAACAGCTGGGCGGTCGATTGACGAACGCGAAGAAGATGAACTTCGTGCGTCCTCTCGAAGTTCTGACCGCGTGGCAACTGCAACTCAAGTCACATGAACGAGATCGTTCCGAGAAAGAACGATTGATCACCGACGCGGATGCTCGTCAACGTGATGCGATTCATGCTCAACATCAGATGGAAGCGGCCGAACTGCGCCGCAGTGCGATTCTGGCACGATCGGGCGTGGCATCTCGCGAGGAACTTGTTCGTCAACAGGAAGTGGAGACTCGCCGAGTTCAGATGGAGAATCAGCTGAAAAAGGCGAATGACGAACTTGCCGATGCCGCGTCGGCCGAGACCGAACTGGCGATCGTGGAGGACGATCTGTTCCGCTTCGATCCTCCGCGCGCAAAAGAAACGATTCAACTGCGAACAGCGGAGCTGACGGATGTTGAGCACAAGCTGAATCGGAATCATGAAGAACTGGGCAGCCTGAAGCAGGAGATTCGCCTGCTGGAGTCTGGGCGTGATTCCCATGAAGAATTCTTCCGTAAGTCACAGCTGGCCTCAGAAATTTACCGCGCGACGGAAGAGTGGTTTTCGCTGCAAATCGAGCATGAAGCAGTGATCCAGATTCGTCGGCGGTTTGAGCAGGAGAACATCTCCGGCACACTGATCACGGCGTCACAGTATATGCATCGAATGACGTCCGGACGCTATCATCGCATCTGGGCTCCGCTCGGCGAAGACTATCTGTGCATCGATGATGAGTACGGTCAGACATTCCGAGTCGAACAGCTCAGCGGAGGTACCAGAGAACAGTTATTCCTTGCGATCCGCTTCGCACTGGTTCGGGAGTTCGCTCGACGCGGCGTTGAGTTGCCGCTCGTGATGGATGACCTCTTCGTCAACTTCGACCAGGAGCGTACCGAAGCGGCTGCCGACTGTTTGCTGGATGTTGCAAAAGACGGTCAGCAGGTTCTGTTCTTCACCTGCCACGAGCATATCGCGCATCTGTTCCAGAAGAAGAATGTGGAACCGCTCTGGTTGCCGGGGCACAAAGTGGCATTCGACACGATGAAGCCCGAGCTGGAGGATCACTCGTCGTCGGCTTCCGGCGACAGCGATGCCAACAATGCGGACTTCGTAGCGAACTCGGACGAACTGCTTGATGAGCGCTTTGAAGCGTCAGCTGACGGTGATCCTGCCAGTGCGATCTAGTTCCAATGGCGTGGACTTCGGGACTGTTTTGTTAGCGCCACGGCGATAGCCGCCAGTGTTTTCCTGTAATTCTTCGACCATCACCGGTGGCTATCGCCTTTCCGCTCACTAAGTCCACGCCAACGGACATGTAATTCCCTGGAGAACACATTGTTGCTTACATCGCCCGGAATGGAGTGCGATCTATGGGACTTCCGCATGAGGAGCTGCCGGAACTTTCGGAAGCTGAGGCGACCGAACTGCTGATGGTCCACTCTGCACGCTGCGAAGACGACTCAGACGAGCGAATGCAGAATGGATTTATATTTTCGCTCCGCCATTGGAACGGAGCGTTGAATCCAGAGAACTTCAGGCAGGTGATGGCTTGCATTAAGGCGCTCGGGCCATCCTGGTCATCGGGACAAGTCCCGAAAGACACCATGGCGGCACTGTGGGAAATCCTCTACATGGGAAGATTCTTCCTGAGCGACCCCAACCGCATTGAACATCGCAGGACGTCTGTACTGTCACCGGATGAGTATCATGTCGAAGAAGAGTGGCTGGACTGCTTCGGCTGGGCCGTGATGACCTATTTGAATTTCAATGATGCGAGGGAAGCTTTTCGCAGTTACGACGATCACGTTGCCAAACGGAAGTCGATCGAGCGTTAAGGGTCCGCGGTGTTTTCAGACCAGTGCCTTGAAGCCACGTGTGACGCTAGCCACCGGCGACTTCCTGGCAAAGGATGAAAGGCACCGGCGGCTAGCGCCGTACCGCCCACTGACTCATCATGGTCGCGAGGCGTTACTTGTTTTCCAGCAACCAAACGAAAAGCCCTTTGGCCAGATGCATGCGGTTCTCCGCTTGCTGGAAGACGATGCTCTGATCGCCGTCCATTACGCCGTCGGTCACTTCAAGGCCTCGCTTGGCCGGCAGGTCATGCATGAACCGGGCTGACTTGGGAGCGGCCGCCATCAGCGCTTCGTTGACCTGAAAACCAGCAAAGGCTTTCTTGCGACGCTCTGCATCGTCTTCCTGGCCCATACTGGCCCAGACGTCCGTATAGACAAGATCTGCAGACTTCACGGCGAACTTAGGATCGTTCGACTGTGTCACGCGATGGGCTGGAAATTTCTCAGCCAGCAATTTCATAAAGCCCGCTTCGAACTCAAACCCTTTGGGAGCTGCCAGTGTTAATCGCATTCCTGTCATAGCGGATGCAATCGCCAGTGACATCGACACATTGTTGCCATCGCCAACAAACACCAGATGCAGATCTTTCAGATGTCCGAATGTTTCACGAATCGTCAGCAGGTCTGTCATTGCCTGACACGGATGACGTTCGTCAGACAGTCCGTTGATGACAGGGCAAGATGAATACCGAGCGACGTCTTCGATCAGCTTCTGCGAAAATGTTCGCATCGTAATGATGTCACTGAAGGAGCTTAGAACCTTCGCGACATCGGGCAGACTTTCGCGACCATTCAGGCCGGCTTCGGCCGTGGTCAGAAAGATTCCCGAGCCACCCAGTTGAATCATGGCGGCTTCGAAGCTGTTGCGAGTTCTCAGCGAAGGTTTCTCAAACAGTTGTGCGAGTACTCGACCGGGATAAAGTTGTGGGCGATCGCCGATGCGAAACTTTGCTTTGAGTTCCGCAGCCTTGTCGAGGATTGCTGTGAGTTCTTCGGAGGTTAAATCCAGGAGGGAAGTCAGATGCTTCATGGTGCCGCATCAAAATCCGGAACAACGAAATTCGCGTTGTTCGGCAGCCTAAAAAAGAAATGACTGAGGTGCTCCTCAACGGGAACAGCTCAGCCAGCCAAAATCGGAAAGGGAAATCATGGCAACTTTCCCCCGCCGAGTTAAGTGTGGAATTTTGAAATTCCGGCCCTCCAGGTCAAAAATTAATACTCGGGGTAACCCGTCATGGCCTCGACTCCCGGCAAACACTGCCCTACAGTGACAGAGGGAACAAGTGGAAAAATGAACCCAGATACCCGGAATGGGGGAATCTGATCACTTGTTCCGTGCCTTTTTCGGACGTGGCTTGTCTGTCACGGACCATTGAAACCGCTTGATTCGTGAAACAGCAGGCCTGGCCTGCGAAGACATTGTGTAATTCTTAATTCAAAATCCAGATCGAAGGACCAGTTCAGTTGGGTGATCCAAAACGTGAAACTCTGAAAGTCGGCAGTCAGCGAGCCATTCTTGTGGGCGTCTTCCATCCGGATGACGGTTTCGGACGCTACGACGCGCTGGACGAGCTAAAGGGACTGGTCAAGACGGCCGGGGTTGAAGTCGTCGGTGAAATGGTTCAGTTTCGCGAGACGCCTCATCCGTCTGTTTGTATCGGCCGAGGTAAGCTGGAAGAGCTGAAGCAGCTGATCGAAACCACTGATGCTCAGATGGTGATCTTCGATAACAATCTCAGTCCTTCACAGGGTCGCGCACTTGAGCAGTCACTGCAGAAGCCGATCGTCGATCGCAGCGAAGTGATTCTCGACATCTTTGCGACGCACGCTCAAACTCATGAGGCGATGCTGCAGGTCGAGATGGCTCAGCTGATGTATTTTCGAACTCGCCTGAAACGCATGTGGACTCACCTTGAACGCGTGGGCGGTGGCGGCACCGGTGGTTTGGGAGCAGGTCGTGGTCCGGGTGAAAAGCAGCTGGAAACGGACCGTCGTCTGATCGATAAACGGATCTCGGAGCTCAAGAGTAAACTCAAGGAAGTTGAGGACCGTCGGATTCGCACGGTCTCTTTGCGACATGAGCAACCAACAGTGTCGCTGGTAGGCTATACGAATGCCGGCAAGAGTACGTTGATGCGAGCTGTGACCGGTGCGGATGTGCTGGTCGAAGACAAGTTGTTCGCAACGCTCGACACCAGAACTCGCCGCTGGAAGTTGCCAAATTTTGGCGACGTTCTGCTGAGTGACACGGTCGGATTCGTTCGTAATCTGCCGCATCATCTGGTGGCATCATTCCGTTCAACTCTGGAGGAAGCTCGCAGAGCCGATCTGTTGCTTCATGTGGTCGACGCCAGCAGTCCGGAAGCCGAACGTCAGATTCATACCGTGTATGAAGTCCTGAAAGAGATTGGCATTGAAGCGAAGAATGTGTTGCTGGTGCTGAATAAGGTCGACCGGGTTGCAGATCCTTCGATCATCGATGTCCTGCGTCGACATTATGACGACACCGTGACGATCAGTGCGGCGACCGGAGATGGAATCGAAAAACTGGCTGCAGTTGTGGCCGAGCGATTATCGGGCGGTTTCGTCGATATACAGATCGAAGCGAGTGTTGCGAATGGCAAGCTGTTCGCCTGGTTGACTCAACACGCACAGGAATTGAGCCGTACCTATACCGATGAGACATCGACTCGCGTGCAGATTATCTGCCGCATTCCTCGTCAGGCTATTTCATCGATTCCGTCGGGAGATGTGATCGTGACAGAGCCGGCTGTGGCGGCGACATGATGTGAGTTTTTCGTTTGAATGGTAGAGCTGACTTCAGTCAGCTTTGCTGCGTCATCTCTCCGTAAGCGGAACGGCACGGGCCGCCGTTGTTTGCGGGAGTATATCAGCATGAACAGTCGTGGTGCGACGTGTCTGCGAGAGAATCACAGACGCTCGGAAGCTACTGAAGCTCATTCCCTCACTGACGTGTCGGGTTATGATACGCGTTCATAACAACCCGGATCGCAGCCGGACGGCCAATCTATGGAGTCGAAAGAGATCACGGGATCTCTTTCGGCAATGGTCGTAGTTCCATTTTGCGAACGAACATTTCCGCGCCCTCCGTTTGCAGCAGAATCCTGCCTTGTCGCGGTTGTACGTTCTCTGCACGATTGACGACTACTCCGTTCACGCGATAAGTCAGCGTATCACCTTTGACGAAGCATTCGAGAGTTGTCCATTCCTGACCGGGGCTCTCTACATCTTTTGCACCGCGGAAGTTGATTTCATCTTTCCAGTCCGGATCTCGGCCGAACCAGTTAATTCTTCCTGCCGTGAAACGTTCCTTTTTGCCGTCAGGAGTCCAGACCGCTTCACCATCACGGTCGCGAGAGATCGCGCAGGTTGCTTCGGCGTGCAGAATGTTGCCAGCTTCGTCCATTCCCTGCAGCACAAGGATGTCACCGACGCCACCTTCGATGATCTGGCACTCGACCGAGTTCATCCATGGGCCGGGAGCGTCTTTAGTTCCGCCGAAGTTTCCATCCGGTCCCTGGCAGTGCAGCAGAATTCCGCCATCGCGCGCCGCTTTGACTCGATTACGCCAGGTGGCCATGCCCCACCGATACTCCATGTAGAGATAGTAGTCTGCGTATTCTTTGTGAGTGATCAGGCCACCAAATCCATCGCCGGAGATCCGCAGTGTCCCGTCCGGCTGCATTTTGAAGACCCCACGTGGATCCTCGTGGCGATCATCCGTCAGCCATGTGTACCAATGCTGCTTTAAGTTATCGCCAGAGATCAGAGCGATGGGTTTCGTGGGGACAACAGCTTTTGTAGGCTCAATGGGATCGGCAGCACCGACCGGTTTCGAACCAACACCAAATGCCGCGATCGCCAGAAATGACAGGCTTAACCCGAATGAACGAACCATTCTCAAGACCCTCCGTTTCAGAGTTCAGGTGTGAAATCGGCTGGATATTCTGACCATTGTCGCTGGAACCGTGATCACATCCGACCATTCGGAGGCGGTTCGATCCGGCTCTCGGTATTATTCTGACCATCTCAACCGATTGCGCCCATTCTGCCGGCGGGATTCTCGGACGGCAATCGACAAGACCATGGCGTTCCATTGGACAAAGTGTCGTCATCAGGCGATCAACAAAAACAATATACGCATCTCGCTCCGCGAGAGGCCCGGTTCCATACGCACTACAGCAGGAACGTTCGAAGTGTTTAACGAAGACTGATCAGGAAGCCCCATGACGATAAAACAACTCCTGCCATTCTTCCTCTTCCTGGTTTGCACGAGTTCCCGCTCCTATGCTTTTTCT
This sequence comes from Planctomycetaceae bacterium, assembly GCA_046349735.1. Lineage (GTDB taxonomy): Bacteria > Planctomycetota > Planctomycetia > Planctomycetales > Planctomycetaceae > SXXK01. The sequence continues at coordinate 3,137 of JAXMBU010000003.1, read as the reverse complement.
GCGGAACAGGGCACGCTGGATCAGGAACGAAGGCCAGCACCTCTCGCGATGCTATTTGACGAAGCAATCGTTTCCGACAACGCCGCTGCCGTTCGCCAGTATGCATCAACATTGCCCGATCAGGAAAAATACCAGCAACTGCTCAGCTGGGTGCTGCCGTCGGAGTCGCATGCCACCATTCGCATGCATGGCGAGTTTACTCAGACAAATCCCGCACCTGCGAACCGAGTTGATACCTCACCTGAACATATTTCCGGCGGGCGTATTGCGTCGCCGGTCTTTGATCTTCTGAATGCTGCCCGCAAGTTGAATAGTTTGGAAGCACTCATTCAGCGGGTCGAAGCAATCCCCGAGGGATCCAACAACGAACAGCAACGAGCAAGAACGGCCCTGCTGACACTGCTGCATCTCGAACTGGGAAACACTGACGCCGTTGCGAAGTCTTCCGATCGACTGCTTCAGCTCGTCAGGCAGTCATCTCCCAGAAACGCTGCCGAGATGTGGCCGGAGATGCTTGTCGTCTATCGTCATGTCGTTCGCCAGCAGGCCGCGCCGGGACTCGATGAACTGTTGTCATTCCTGTTTGCACAAAGAACTCAGCTGGATTTCCTGCCGAATGAGCTGAAATGGCATACTCAGATCGCCTCACTGGCAGGCGAGAAAGGACATCGCGAATCAGCAACGCCCGTGGTGACCGACGTCAGTGAAACAGAATTGTCGCAATGGGTGCCTATCAGTCGTCGCCGCGCGCTGAGTCGCGGACAAGGCTTTGCTGGCTCGCGTTGGGCACGAGCTGGTTCCCAGGTTTACAAGATCAGCGGGCACGATGATGACTATCTCTTCTTTCGCAGTCCGCTAACCGGAAACTATGAAGTGCAGTGTGATGTAACGGCCTTCACGACTCAAACGATGGCGGCCGGGACTTTTGTCGGTAATGACGGCGACAAGTCACATCTTTGGGTTGGAACGTTTCGTAATAGTGCCAGTCGAGTTGACAGCACGCTGAACTTCTCAGGCTTTGATGAATGGATTCGTCAACGCAGTGTCATTCAAAGTAACACATGCACAACCAGTTTGAATGGTCTCACGGCGTACACGGAACAATTCGCCGTGTTACCGGATCCATGGTTTGCCGTCCGAAACTGGTGGCGCATGCACAGTGCGGCTCGCGATATTCGGATCATCGGAAATCCCGTAATTCCGGACGTTGTGAAACTGTCGACCGCGACAGATCTCCGCGGCTGGTATCCGTACTATGAAGTCTCAGCCGGGTTTCCGGGAGCGGTGTGGGAGCATTTCGCGGACGATGAATCGTACAGTCAGATTCTTGGCCACGGCGGCGCTCAGCAGGGATCTTATTGTGAAAGCCTTCTCGCTTATCAGCGGCCACTGGATTCCGTCGGTTCGATGGAGTTTGAGTTCTTCTATGAGCCTGGAAGGACCGAGGTTCATCCAGCACTCGATCGAATGGCGTTTCATCTGCAACCAGACGGAGTTCGTATTCACTGGGTGACCGATGGCCCGTTTGATCAAACGGAGCTTGGGCCAGACAACTTGTCGGACATCCTGCCTCGCGATAATTCAACGTCACCGATAGAACTCAAGTCCGGCAATTGGAACCAGATGAGAGTCGCTCTGGATGGGCAGACTGTGACACTGGAATTGAACGGGCAACTGATTTGCAGAACTATGATCGATACGGCGAATGATCGTGTGTTTGGTTTGTTTCATTACGCGGACCAGACGGAAGCTCGAGTTCGCAACGTGGTGATGCGAGGAAACTGGCCGACGAAGTTGCCGGAAGTAACAGCCCAGGAGCTTGCCGACAAACGTCCTGCCGAGCTTGATGCGGATCTTGTAAATCTTCCGGACGTGTTTACATACCAGTTTGCATCATCACAAATCCCGGTTCGCTTTTTTAATGTGGGCCGGAATCAGCCAAATGACACAGTGGCGACTGATCGAGATGGCCTGCAGATCGTTCGTCCGGGGGGCGGTCCATGGTTTGACACTCACGTCCATCTGCCGTTCATGATCCACGGTAATTTCGATATGGAAATAGGCTTCGACGACTTCAAAGCCGTGGGCGATCAGTTTGGCTGCGTCATGCTGGTGGTGGAATTGGACGATGACAAGCAGCAGCAGTGTCGCATCCTGCGAATTCGCGATGAGCTGCAACGACAGGAGCTGCATTCATCACTGTCCGAGGTTCACCAGGACGGAGGTCGCTCATTCTCGGCTCGTCCACCCAGGAAAGCCGAAGCGACTGCCGGTCGACTGCGTATGGCGCGGCGAGGTACGACGTTGCATTATCTGTTCGCGGAAAATGACTCACCGGTTTATCGATTGCTCGAGACCGAAGAGATTTCCGACCGCTCTTCGGTGGCTGATGGACTGCATTTTCACACGATGTGCAGCGGGCCCGGTGAAACCAGCGTTGTCTGGAAATCGTTCACGCTGCGAGCCGAACGGCTGACTCTCAAGCCCGACCCGAACGTTAAATCGCAAATCAATCTGTACACAATGAAGTCGGACGGCACGGAGTTGCGCCTTCTGGCAAAACCTCGCCCGGGTTTTACTCAACTGGGATCTTTCGAATGGTCGGCCGATGGCAAGCAACTGATCGGCGATACGTCGCAGGGTGGCGTTGAGACATCTCGAGTGCTGCTGATGAATGCTGACGGCTCGAACGTCAAAGATCTTGGCTTGGGCTGCATGCCCAGTCTGTCAGCGGATGCCAACGAAGTCGTTTTCAGTCAGCCCTCCACGGGAGTGATGAAGATGAAGTCGGATGGCACGAAACGTGAGGTTGTAGAGCGATCGGGCTGGGGAGCTCAATGGTCTCCGGATGGGCGTACTTTGGCATTCGCACGGGGCAACAATATCACGCTGCTGGATGTGGCCTCGGGGAAACGAAGAATGCTGCTTCAGGAGCATCAAACAGGACTGTATAACATGGTTTACTGGAACTTCGGTTGGTCTGTCGACAGCCGCGCTATTGCATTTAAATCGAAAATAAGGGACCGCGAGGTTTGGTCCGTCAATGTTGTTGAGGTTGATGACCCGAATTCGCTGATGTCGATCTATGGAAGTCCGGAATACTTTCCTGAAGATGTTTCGTTCCACCCCGACGCAAA
>JAXMBU010000002.1:0-262322 GCA_046349735.1 Planctomycetaceae bacterium | reverse complement strand
TCTGAGCTTCGTCGACGATGAAAAAGACTCGCTGCAAACTGCGGCCACGGATATAGGCCAGCGGTGTGACTTCCAGATGATTCTGAGCCATCAGATCCTGAACTTTGGGTGCACCGTGAGTGCCGGAGTTTCCCGCTAACGGTTGTTGCATAACGGCTATATTGTCGTAGAGCGGCTGCATGTACGGATCAAGCTTGGCCTGAATATCGCCCGGTAGAAATCCAAGGTCTCGATTGCTGAGCGGTACAGCAGGACGAGCCAACAGGATCTGACGGTAATGGCTCTTTCGCTCCAATGCGGCCGCCAGTGCGAGAAGTGTTTTTCCCGATCCGGCTTTGCCCGTCAAGGTGACGAGCTTGATGTTGTCATCCAGCAAGGCCTGCAGAGCAAAGGATTGTTCCGAGTTTCTTGGATGAACCCACGATGCAGAGATCCGGTCGATTCGGACAAAAGATTTTTCATGAGGTTTGTAGGTTGCGAGTACCGACTTCGAACCGTTTCGAAGGACGAAATTCTCGTTGGCAATCGGATCAGAAACAGCGGTCAGATGTTCGGCAGGAACATGGCCATTTCCGGTGAAAAATTCATCCAGCACTCCACTGCCCAGACCTTCGACCAGCCGCTTCCCGGTGTAGAGCTTGTCCATGCTCTCCACTTTGTCGGTGCTGTAGTCCTGAGCTGTCAGGCCCAGTGACTTCGCCTTCATTCGCAGGTTCGTGTCTTTGGTGACAAGAACAACGGGCCGCGGAGATTCATCCTGCTGAAGCGTCAGAGCAACGTCCAGAATTCTGTGATCCGGACAGTCTTCAAGAAATGCTTCTTTGAGTCGCTGTTGGTGTGAAGCTTTAATCACAACACGAACAGAGCCAAGTCCTGGGCCCAGCGAAGTGCCATCCGAGGAAAGGACATCCCCGGTCAGTTCGTCGAGGCGTCTCAGGAACGCTCTCGCCTGAAAGTTGATGTCTTCGTTGCCCTTCTTAAAGCGATCCAATTCTTCAAGAACTGTGATCGGGACGGCAACGTCATGCTCTTCGAAGTTTCGCAGACAGCCGGCGTCGTGAAGGATGACGTTTGTGTCGAGCACAAACAGCTTCGACTCCACTCGCGAAGTACTTTCCGCCATCTCGTCCTCCCTGACAGGCACTCACCATTCACTGGTACCGCTATCCCGCTCGGCTTTGGGATGCTAACCGCTGGCGCAAAGATGGTCAACGACGGCTCGCATGAACCGCCTGACGAATTCATTATGACGATTAGGTGGGGCATGGCATTGAATCAACATTTGATGCACGTCTGTTGCCCTCGCCTCAAGTGGTTGCGCACACACGAGTTGACATCATCGCCCGTGGAAACCCTGCCGACCCATGTTGACTTTCGGCATCTTTGCTCCGGCGGACCATTAACAGAATGTAAACATCCGTTCCGCCGAAACAGATTTACGTAACCCGTTACTATTAATGGCCTTATGGCACTCAAAAGCCGATGCAGAATATTTTTCTTTGCGCGCCAATCATGTTTGGCATACAGCCTGCTTTACATCTCCTGCATCAACGCTGATCAAAGTGACCAGCTAAGACAGACAAGTGTGAGACTCACCCGAAACTGAGTTTCACAACAACGACACAGGAGACGAACGATGAACATTCTGAATGCACTGAAGAACGACGAAAACGGCTTTGTAGTTTCTGCGGAACTGGTTCTGGTCGGAACCATCTGCGTCCTCGGCATGATCGTCGGACTGAGCGAACTGAGCTTCAACGTCAATCAGGAACTTGAAGACGTCGGTTCAGCCATCGGAAATATCAACCAGACCTACTACTACACACTCGCCAGCGGCAAGAAAGGCGAAGTGGTCGGCAGCACAAATCTCGACTTCCAGGATGAGTGCGACAACAGCTGCGACATCAACTGCGACTCCCCAGCTCAGGGTGAGAAGTAAGCAGCGAGCGGCTAGCGGCGAGAAACGAGAAACACTCGATACAGAACACTGACTTTTCAGACCTCAAATTTGAAATCTCAAATCCCAAATCTCTTATTCCAAATAACCAATCAATAACCGGGAGTATTTTCAATGAACCTGATCACTGCCCTGAAGAACGATGAAAACGGCTTCGTAGTTTCTGCTGAACTGGTCCTCGTCGGCACCATCTGTGTGCTCGGCATGATCGTCGGCCTGACAGAACTGTCCTACGGCGTCAACGAAGAACTGGAAGACCTGGGCTCTGCTGTGGGCAGCATCAACCAGACCTACTACTACACGCTGGGCAGCGGCAAGAAGGGCGAAGTTGTCGGCAGCACAAATCTGGACTTCCAGGATGAGTGCGACAACAGCTGCGACATCACCTGCAACAGCCCAGCTCAGGGTGAAAAAGGCAGCTACAGCTCTTACAACAACAGCTCTTACTAAAGGCGAGCGGCAGGGCGTCAGCCCTCCGTGTTGTCACGACAAGCTGAACGATTTGTTTTACCACAGAGGTCACTGAGTCCACAAAGAGGAATCGCAGAGGAAAGCCAAACACGCTTGCCTCTGCGTTCCTCAGCGACCTCTGCGTTCGAAACCGCGACTCAAAACGCACCGCTCGCAAACGCACCGCTCACAAACGCGATTTTCTGATACCCCCCCGGAAAACAACCTCCCGAACACCCGTGACTCCTGTTTCGGGACAAACAGCCCGCATTCCTCGCGAATGCCGGGCTGTTTGTCTTTTGTGGGCGATACCAAAGATCATCGTCGGCGATGGCCGTCGTTCTATCGCCGTTTCTTTGGGCGAACGATCCAGATCACAATGCCAATTACCAAAAGAATTGGGAAGAGCACTTTGATCCTGTTGACGAAAACGGCCATCAGCACAAGCACCGCCAGACGTCCTCGTCCCAGTCCATTCCAGACCGTTGGTCGTCGGCTCACTGGAAGACACAGCCAAAGTGCTCCGAGGACGATTCCGATGCGAAGACAGGCCGCAGGCCAGGCAGAATCCTGATAGCCACCCCAAAGACCGAAGGCGGACAAGAGCCCACACGCCAAAGCGATGATTCCAACTCGGCGACGGCGATCAACTAACGTAGCAGGCTGATCGATAACAGAGGCTTTACCGGACATCGTGATTACTTTTCGAGTTCCAGGTAAAGCGGTAAATGCCGGTAATAGACTTCCAGCATCAGCAAATTCAAACATGTCAGATAATGACGACCACCACCATTAGCCCATTTGTCGGGCGAGGGTCGAACGGGATCCCAGCTCCCACTCACTGCGCCATCTCGACTTTGAGTCGTTACGAGCAGATCTCTTAAACTATTGTTCCACTCGTTCCAGTGATCACCCTGCATGTGAAACATCACCTGCGTGGCATAGTACCAATAATAAGCGTCACGCTGTCCAAAATCCGGCAGGCGAGTTCGCAGATAATTTGAACCGGCGATCAGCTGTGCATCATCTCGTTTAGCTCCCAGATATTGTCGCATCAGCAAGCCCTCTGCGGTCATGGCGGGGCTGACTTCTTTTGTGGGATGATAACGAAACTGCCCGGCTGCCGATTTGCTTTCCACGGAATCAAGCCAGCGACTCACTCCCGAGTAAGCTTCTTTGGGCACATTCAGTCCCGCCATTTCACCGCTCTTCAGAGCCATCAACTGCCAGCCGGAAACGGACGTGTCAGATTCAAACTGAGGACGGTATCTCCATCCACCAAACTCTTCATGCTGCGACTCAACGATGAAGTCCAGAGCCCTCTGAGCTGGAGCCCGTAATTGGGGATCCTTCGTCAGTCCATAGGCTTCACAAAGCGCGATCGACGCGATTCCGTGGCTATAAAACCAGACAAATTCGGTTTCATCAGCGAAGAGATCTCCGTCCGGCTTTTGATGTTCCACCAGCCACTTCATTCCTCGCGAGACGACTTCCTGATGCTTTCCGGACTGATGAGTATATCCTGCTCCCAGAAACGCCAGCAGGCTCAAACCTGTCGCCGCACTGTTGGAGACGAAGCTGCCTTCACCGAGCGACTCAGACGTCTCACCGGGAAAATCATCAATGCTCCAACGGCCATCCGGATACTGATTGCGGGCAAGCCACTGCAACCCTCGCTCAACAGCCTCTTCAGAATCCTCTGAGCCTCCAAGCGTCCTCGCAGCTTCGCGTCGGGCATCAGTTGTTCGCATCGAAAGGCTCTCAGGAATCGATGCTTCCGGTGAACTGCCACGTCCCTGAACCGACCGTTTTGCCAATCCGGCAATTGCCTCGACCGATGCCAACGACGGCCGATCAGCCCCAACACCCTTGCGACCAGTCGAAGGAGTCATTCGAGAAGTCAACGAAGGATCTCCAGCAGCGCCAGTTCCGGTAGACGCCGGAGCTGGTCCGCTTACTCCCGGCAATCCTGCAGATCGTCGAGGCAACGCACGAGTACGAGGTCCAGCGACGGCCGCAAGTCCCGCTGAAGCCGACTGCGGGCCAGCAAGAACAAGAGCACCACTTTGTTCCGCGGCAACAGCTCCGTCGGTCAGCCCGGGCAAAGCCCCCATGGATTTCGATCGTGCCAGACCGGGACGACTTCCGTCGGCAAAGCCATCAGTCGCAGAAAGACGTGCATTGGGCTCGGTCCCACGTGCTCCATCAATGCCTCCTGTTGCCGCTTTCATCGGTCCCGATGCTGCAGTCGCAGGTACTCCGTCTCCCTTGGATCCAGTTCGACTTTGAACTAACGCTCCGGGCTCACCGGTTGCTTTCCCGGTGGGTAATCCACTGCTCCGGCGGCCCGTCGAAGTTCGTGCCGGTCCGGCAATCATTCCTTCGGCCGAGGGTTTAGCCCCCACTCCGATACCGCTCACCCCGCTTTCACTCGCCGCAGTTCCAACAGCATCCGCACGGGAACCTGAACGCCGTCCGGGATCAATCGACAAGCCTGCTTCCGTACCCAGCCCTGGCTTAGCCGCTCCCACAGACTGCGATTTGGCGACCTTCACTCCCGATGGCGAATTGTCGGCCAAACCAGAACCCGTGGGCCCAGTCGAAGATTCAAGTTCGCCCGGGGCCATCGTCCCGCCAGGTATTTTTGCTGCGGAAGTACGCCGGCCGGATCGTGCGTTAGCGGATTCCGCAAAGGTCGGCGAGGAGACTTCACCAGTCGACGACACCTCAACACTCTCTGCAGGAGCACTACTTGATGCAGCCTGCGCGGCCGACGCAGTCGAGCGTGCCATCACAGCGACTCCGCCATCAGCCGGAGCCCCTCCAGCAGCCTCTACAGCACGCACAGATCGAGATGGAACCTCGGCTCTGACGTTCGGCTCAACAGACGGAGATGCCACGTCGGGCTGCATGGTTGATTCCGCGTCCGACGCCGGATTAGCCGACGCCTGGCGACTGATTTCTGTATTTCGCTCTTTCAATGTCGATTGAGCCGCCTCTTTTGATGCAACTTCGATCTCTTCGAGCCTTGATTCAACAGCCTCGGCTTCGGCAGCCTCCCGTTCAGAAGTTGCGGTTGCCACCGTTTCCGGGGTCACCGCAGCTTCACTGCGATTCGCGCGAATCTGAGCCGCCTCAATCGGCATTTCTGGTGAATCACTATCGTCCAACTTCCGTTCTGTAACTGGAATCTCTGCCGCTGACTTATTCTGTTCGACCTGATCCTCCAGCTTCATTTCTTCAGCGGAGGCTGCCGCTGCCACATCCGGAGACGAGACGGCTTGCGGTTCTTCAACTGCGCCTGTAGTCACTTGACGTTCCATTTGCTCTGCAGCATCAGCAGTAAGCTCAACTTTCTCACGACGTTCCAGTGTCTCCGCTTCTTCTGCAGCCTTCGATATTTCAACAGCCTCTGCCTCCGCTTTTTCCGCTTCAGCGATCATCATTTCTGTACGCTCAGGCTCGAGCTCCCGATCAGGTGTCTCAGTCTCATTCTGCTGTCGCCAGGCTGCAGCAGGATCCGGGACATCACTGGTGGCGTAATCCGGCAAAGTGAATTCTTCACGAGGAATCTCAGACAAATCCGCAGCCTGAGCAGGGGTCGGTAGAGGCCCACGAAAATCAACGGTTGTCATCGACAAACACAGGAGAAAATGAATCAGCAGGCTCAGAGCGATTGCCCACTGCAATCGGCGTTTAATCACTCCTCGAACCAGAAAGGTAACCAGCAGCAACATTGCGATTAGCGCGAATGCCCAGGCGATTTGCCCTCCCAAATGCTGCATACCGGGCAGAGGAACAACACTGGCGTCGGTAAAAACGGCCGCCATCCCCTGCAAAGAGACAATTCCACAGGCGACAGAAACACCGATCGCGACGAACATTCGCAGTCGCTGAGCAGTTGTCAGCTCGTTCAATTCTTCATTCGAAAGCTGAACAAGATCTCTCACTGCTCGGGCCCCTCCTCGGCGACCTCCGGCGGAATCACAGCCACTCGATAGTCACGAATTCCGGCTTTGTTGCAGAGACTCATGACGCGCGCGATATGTTTCCAGTCAGATCGCTCGTCACCACGAATCACGACCGGCTGATTTCCCGGATTATTCGTTCCGGCCCGTTGCAGCCGTTCCGCCAATTGCGCTTCGTTATGCAGTTCACCCGCCACATAGTAGTGCCCATCGACGTTGATGTTGATAACCATTTCGCGTGGTCGCATGACCATCGGCATAGCGGCAACGGCATCCGGCAGAGTTGCATCGAGCGCCCCTTCGCCTGAAGCTTTGGACTCTTCTTCGAATCGACTTGCCACCATAAAGAATAGAAGCAACTGAAAGACGCAGTCGATCATTGGCGTCATGTCGATCAAACGCTTGCTGGCTCCCTGTCGATTTTTATAGCGAAACCGCATTGCTACGACTTCTCCCTGACTCCGGATGCTGACGAGGCCGTCACCGTTCGAATGCCGCTGCGATCATCAAGCGTCGAAGTCATCTCTCCGCTGTTGCTCTTTTGAGCAGGTGGCGGTTCAGGACGTGGACCGGTCCCCTTGAGCAGTACGCCGGATGCGTCACTTTTTCTGGTCACTCTCCATTTGCCTTCAAATCGCTCAAACAACGGCACGATCTCGTTGAAGACATCTTCCATCCCTCTCAACAGTCGTTCAATGCGCCCTTCAAGCATGTTGGCAATCACGATTGCAGGTATGGCAACACAAAGTCCCGCAAACGTTGTGATCAAAGCGGTGTAGATCCCCTGTGCAAGTTCCTGTCCTTTCGCTGCGCCAGTCGACGTCGACGTGCTGATGACCATAAAAGCCATGATCATTCCCTGCACAGTTCCCGAAGTCCGAGCATCGGTGAGATGCTAACAGCCACGTTGATTGGGCGAATATTCTGAGCCATCTGGTCAGCTTCCCGGCTAACCGCATCTTCAACAGCTTTCTCCAGTTCTGCCTGAGGCCTTCCGACTTTCAAAATCGCCGCCTGCAGAACACGAGCTAATGGGGAACGATATTCCAGACAAACGTCGTAAGCGAGTCGTGGATCAATACCACTGCTTTGCTGATTCAATTTTTGTAATCCCACCAATAACCCGGGGGAATGATCAAATTTCTCCGGAGACCGATTCTTCGCTCAATGGCATAGGCGACAACAACGATGAGCATAACGCAATCGGGATCATAAACAGTCCGCCCTGAACCGCCAGATCCCATAAAAACGGCAGCGGCTGAGGAATACCCAGCCGCACAAGTTCATCAGACACGTTTTTGGTGAATGATTTGGCTTCCGTCGGCGGAGTCGAAGAAGTGGCTTCACCCGTAACATCTCCCAGTGACCCATCGGCGATTCTACCAACCTTGTCCGTTTGGTTTGACGGTGCAGCCGAATCTTGTGCCGTCGCTTGCGACTGACTGAGCCCCATGCAGATTGCTGAGACACACAGAATCAGCGAGGCTCGCTTGGAACACGCTGCGAAGGACTTCTTCAGATACTTCATGGTTCAGTTTCGCCTGAAACAAATTGCTATTTATTTCCAGTGCTGACCAACAGGTCACAAAACTTTACGCAGCAAGGCACTCTGCTCGCCACCAACTTGCCTGTCATCTCCATGACATTCCGGAATGAAGACGATTTTCTCCGATTTTTCTCCGGCGGATTCCCCGCTGCCATCCACAAAAAACAGCTAACTGCGACTCACACAACGTTCATTAGCCACGGGCCCTGACACTCTCTCTGCGCAGTGTGTCACTATTACGATAGTTCGCGCACATGCAGCTCCAATCCATAACTTGGGGAGCATGGGCCGTTCACATGGAACCTCACTCAACCACAATACGAATTGTTCGTACCTTTTACAGGCTTTTCGATGAATTCCCTGATTTCAGCAGACTGTTACTGAGCCCTTATCCATCGACAGCAATCGTATCCAACTCCGTCCTATTTCCGGCAACGCTGAAGTCGTACCCCATTCCCATCGACGACAAGTTCCAGCAGGATATCCTGTAGCTGGGAGCAAAGTCGAGTCCTATGCCGTTCAAGATACGTGTGCTTACTGCCTGGGTCGATTTCTAAAAAGGCTTCATTACTGAGGCGATGTTTGGGGGCACGCCAGAACGCGAGGAACATGGGAATGTTAACTGTTCCGCGCAGTTTGATGCTCCCATCCTGATCAGTTCGAACAATCAATTCATCGCCGAGTTGCTCAATCGTTGTTCGCAATAGATCACTGCGAAGCGGAATCTCGGCCGCTCGAAACGCCTGCCTTTTCGCCCATTGCCCCACGGCGATCACAGCGTCTTCAATCTCCTGAACGCCGGAGAACTGAAGAGAAGTTCTCGTTTTAACGACCTCTCGCAGCACTTCAATCAAAGGCTGCAGCATTCTGTATTTGACACGAGTCTCCGGAACAAGCCGTCGGTACTCCCAGAGCGCACTGTCGTCCGCTTCAAGAATTGCGAGGACCTCTGCAGCCATCTCCGGAACAACAACAGATTCATTTCTGCTGGAGTCGGACTCGGAATCAGTGGCTTCGAACACGTTCGCCTTTATGTAGTCCAGCCGGCGGCGAAGATCTTCAGCAAGGATCACCGGCGACTCAACCCATTGCCGGGCTTGTGACTTGGCTTCTCGATTTGACATATGCGAACTACGGTCTGAAATGGCCTATAAGCCCGCCGGACAAATACAGGCGGCTTCATCAGTGATTGACTCTCATGAGTCCGATGAAGATTGGCGGATCTTACAGACTCCCATGATCCAGACGAAAGGCTCGAGGCAAAAGATCGCTCAGGAGTACCACTTCCGGGTCTGAGTCCTCCATAGAATCGAGATTATCAAGGAGAACAGGCAGTTCGGCACTGAACTCCATCAGAAACTGACGGCACGCCCCACACGGTACAGGCACACCGGTCAGCGAAATGCAGATGGCTCGAAATCTCCGATGGCCCTGAGCAACAGCCGAACAAATCGCCACTCGCTCCGCACAAATCGTCAAACCATAAGATGCATTCTCGACATTGCATCCAGTGAAGATCACTCCCGAGTCTGTAAGCGCAGCCGCTCCGACACGATACTTCGAGTACGGTGCCCAGGCCTTTTCGCGGACCTGCCGAGCCGCATCTCTGAGTGCCTCCCATCTCGGAATCTGCGCCAGCAGCGGATTCATCTGTTACTCCAAGGCAAAAGAAAGTTGATGCCGACCATCTCGAAAAGTCAGCGGCAAGGGATGATCGGCGACGCGGCATTTCGGATTCTGCAATAGTTCTTCGCGCAGGTCTTCACTGACATACAACGAATCAAGATGCAGCGTATTCGGAATGAACATCCAGCGCCGATCACCGTAACGATCGGCAACCATTCGCATCAATGTTTCATCATCTCCGACCGTCGCAGGGATCTTCGCTCGATCCATATCACCGGTCGTCAGAGTATTGATCAACGTTTTATGCTCATCGATTGCAGACCTCAATCGTTGAGTAATGAAGTCTGCATTTCCAACACCAATCGCGTTCCCCTGACTTGATGCAGAAAGCGATAGCGCTGCAATCGTGCGAATACGAGGCGTTGTGAGGTCTTCAAATCCCGGAAGCCCCCGACGTCCGATGACATTCGTATCCATCCCCGTTCCGCTGTAGGTCTTGCCGATTGAATCAACCACCAGCACATTCAGATCTTCAACCGGCAGGCGCGGAAAATAGCTGCGATGATGTTCAAGGAGTTCCGCCTCGCGCCGCAAAATATCCTGAGGAGCAATGGCATGAATCTCGGCGGTCTCATCGTAACCATCCTCAAGGATCCCGACACCCGCAAAGATCTTCCCCGAATCCAGAACAAACTGTCCCATCTCCAGCAGCATGTCTTTCATCGCACCAGCGCGAGCGGAGTGAAACGTACGTGCCGAGCGAATCTTCCCCATCCCGACAACCATCATCTTGGTCAAACCACTTTGAATCGGGCCGGCAAAGCAGGTGTGCAGCTTAATTCGGTTCAACACAAGTACGCCGTCAGATTCCAGACAATGACGATCCATAAACACAGAACCGGTTCTCACCTGACCAATCTCAGCGACTTCCATACTACTGCGAATTGGCATGCCCATAGCCGCTTCCGTAATCCCCAGCGACTCAACCATCGCCCGCTGACCCTCAGCAGTGGCCCCATTATGGGAACCCATCGCAGGAACGATGAAGGGCAGGGCGCCATGATCTTTGAGCCATTGGCCACAGGCTTTGACAATCACGGGCAGATTGCAGATGCCTCGGCTGCCGACTGTGATCGCAATATCACCTCGTGGCACCGGCCGTTTCAACTGCTCCAACTGCGTGAAGACGGCTGCAGGAATGTCCTTCAACGGGCGTGACACCAACTTTTGAGAGACCTTGTAAACATTCATCATTAGTGCCACGTTCCCGTCATGCGGCCAACAACAGGTTGTGATTCCTGCATATGAGGAGAACTCGCCTGCACCTCACGATACAACTGAATCACTTCATCCAGCATACGAGTTTCGTTGAAACGATCTCGAATCAACTGCTGCCCAGCCGCCGCAATCGTGCGGGCTCGCTCTCGATTCTGAAGTAGTTCGATGATTCGATCAGCAAGGCTGCGACTATCAGAAGGCGGTACAATCAAGCCGGTCACGTTGTCCTGGATGACACTGACGACGCCGCCAACTCCCGATGCGATCACCGGGCGTCCCAGAGCCATGGCTTCCAGCATCATGACTCCCAATCCCTGCTGCAGCGATGGTAAACAGAAGATATCAATGGCAGAGATATACCCGGCCATGGAGACACCACCGTCCACGAATGTCAGTCGCCGCGACAGCTCAAGAGATGACGCCAACTGCCGCAGGCTGCGTTCTTCCGGGCCACTCCCTGCAATCACCATCCGAATATTGTGCCCGGCTTCGATCACGCGATGACAGGCTCGCAGAAAAAAGGCTGCTCCTTTTACGATCTCCAAAGGCCCCGCCATTCCAATCACGGGCGGACGGTCATCATCCAGAGGAAGATCGACGGTCGAATTTTCCGGCACTGCTACACCCGGCAGAATCACTCGCCGCTCTACGCCATCGAGCAACGGTGATTCCGGAATCTGCGCCTGTACGCTTTCGCTGACACTGATAATGGCCTTCAGCTCCGGCGTTTTTGATTTCAGTATCAGCGACGCCGCGTCAGTCTGATCACCGAGACTGACAACGAGCGGTCGATTCAATTTGCGAGCCAGCCGGATTCCCTGAGGAAGTAAACGGGAATCCTGCAGATGAATCACATCCGGTCGCTGTTCCTTCAAATCTCTATACAGTGTTCTGAGAACCAGATGTCCCCAGACCGGAACGTTATATCCCTGGATCGTGTGCATTCTGACGCCATGCAGCAACGACTCATTCAATCCCTCGCAGCTGGTGCACACGAGAGCTGTGTCAAATTCACGTTTCTCCAGCCCATGGGCGAGCCGAAGCGTCAGAAGGGACGAACCGCGAAACGACATTTCGGCGTCGAGCAACAGAATACGTTGAAGGCTGTCAGCCATAGGATTTGCCGAAGTGCGGTACTTTCAGACTCGTTGTCGAAACTCGGGAAGAGGATATTCGGGCAGTGGAACTGTCTGAGCCTGCTCAAACAGCTCCTGAAGCCTCAGCCATCCACGAGTGACCAGTTCTGCTCTTTGTTGTGAGTACTCCGCGTCGAATAATCGACGATCAAAATCACCCTCAACCACGACAGGTTCAAAATCCGGATGGTCAATAAACTGAGCTGTCACCGGATTACATCGCAGATGTCTCTCCGGCGCTGCCAGCAATGACTTTGCGGCGATTTCCCCGATCACAAATCGCAGGTACAGATCACTCTCGCGAATGTTCTCTACTTCATCCCCGCAAACATCGCAGAGATATCCCTGATCACAACGCGCCATGGAAACAACTCTTTTACTTCGCCCTCAGAATATTCCGGTCGTGATGGCCGGCATTTCACTAAGCTCATGTCCCCAGAATCTTCTCTCTCAGTGTTGTCAGAATCTTAACGGCCTGACCAATGTCAGCCTTCTGACGCACGGGATCCTGAGGAATCTCGCGTTCAATCGTCAGTGGACCTGTGTAACCAATCGCCAGCAAAGTCCGCAGATAGTTTTCCATCCCAACATCGCCGTCGCCCAGCGGAACTTCCTGCCCCCAACCGGTCCCACGAACTGCAACAGGTGCCCACGTGGCATCCTTGCAGTGAATACTGCGAACAAGATGCCCCACCTTCTTCAATGCGGCAATCGGCTCACCAGTCCCGTACAAAATCATGTTGGCCGGGTCAAAGTTAATGAACAGGTTGTCGCGCTGAACATCACTGATGAAATGCAACAGGTGATCGGCGGATTCCTGACCCGTTTCCAGATGCAGATTCTGACCATTGGCTTTGATGTGGTCGAGCAGATCCCGAGTCACTGTGATCAGATCTTTGTAGCTGGCTGACGCCGAATCTTCCGGCACGAAGCCAATGTGCAGAGCAACCGTCTTACATCCCAGCAACTTCGTGAAGTCGCTGATTTCTTTCATCTCCTGAACACGTGCAGCGCGTGTGGCTTCCGGAACGAGTCCGACGGTCTTTGCAGTCGTCGCGATGTCAGCGTAACTTTCGCCTTCAAATCCACCAAAAACAGCAGTGATTGCAATGCCCGCGTCCGAACACTTTTTCAGGAACGCAGCAGCTGCCGCAGGATTCCGAGTTCCCGCGTGCGGCGCGTGAACCTGAATCGTCGGAACTCCCAGCTCACGGGCAACCTCAAGATGAACGCCCAAACCAGCATCAATCGAAGCAAAAACACCAATTTGCCATTTCGACATGACTCTCTCCACTGCCACTGAATGAAGTCTCTAATTGTTTCAGGGAGCGCCGCTCCGGCACGTCCACTCCGCCATGTTGGCGTGCCTCGCCCGCGAACGCAACCGTCGGCGAGGAATTCCGATCCCAGCAGTGTTTGGATCAGTGTGAGGGAATTCCGAACTGCATTAGATCCAGAATCCTATCAGCGACGTTTCTGACGCTGTTTCTCGGCCAGACCGGACAAGAAAGCCCACACACAGAATCATCGGAGATAACAGCACTTATCGCCAAGTCTTTAGCAGCGTACGGTTCTTCACTGACAACGCTCCGCCAGACTTCGACACGGTGAGCTGTGGATTGGAGATCACCTTCGACGAGTATCAACCGGCTGTCGGCAAACAGAGATTCAAACTGTTCGTACCGTCGCTCTCCACGTAGTTCACGATCCGAGGGGACAAACATAGCTGTCATTTGCGGCGACAAAATCCCCACTCCTGCCGCGCCTGCTTCGCGATGCAAATGAGAATCCTTGCCCGGCGTATCAAGCTCGTGGTGGTGATGCGTATGCTTAATCGTCGCGACGCGAATCCCACGCGATTTGAATTCACGGACCAGCTCACAAACCAGGGTTGTCTTCCCGGAGTTCTTTCGCCCCACAATATGGACGCGGGCTGGCTTTGACTGAGATTCTGATTGCATATAACTTCTTTCCGAGTTCCCTGCATACATCATTTCATTTTGAGCCTGAGGCGCTAGCCGATTTGACAGAACGAATCGGATAGCGCCTCAGGCTCAACTGGTAATTTAGCTCTTGCCGTTCGAACGGAACATCTGTCGCTGATTCTCGAAAGTGTACCGATGGCAAGTAAGCTCAAGGTCGTTTAGCTCGGGGATTTGGCGGAGATATTCCGAGAAGTCCGGTTACGCTAAAGAAAGCGACTGGGCTCGTTCGATGAAGACGAGGGAGCTCGCAAGATGCGAGACCGGCAGTTTTTGCCGATCAGTGTGTTGGCCACGGACGGAGCGATTACTCTCTGAACAATGAAGTCTGAGGCCAAGTGTTCGCGGGATACCATGTCGAAGTTAGTCTCATTCGTGGGCGCGCACCGAAAATGTACGAAACAAATTTTGGATTCCATCGCCAGCCCTTTCAGTGTGCTGATCTGACTCGAGCCTTCTTTATCTCCGAGTCCATCCGCACCATTCTTCCACAGCTACTTCATGCCCTGCGTTCTGATCTGGGTATCGCAGTTCTGACAGGCCCGGCGGGTGTTGGAAAAACATCGCTGCTAAAACATCTGCAGATCCAGCTCGCTCATGAAGGGCGAGCCATCCTGTGCTCAGGCGCGGGCCTTGAAACACCAGGCGAAGTCCTGCAAACCCTCCAGGCGGCGTCTCTTTTACGAGCCGGAGAGGGTTCATCTGAATCTGCCTCGACCATCACTGTTCGCAGTCGCTGGACGGTCATCGAGCAGATGCGAAAAACAACTGAGTTCTGGGGACCAATTCTCCTTCTGGTCGATGATGCTCAACTTCTCTCTGTTCCGGTTCTGAACGAACTTCGCGCCTTCACCGAAGAAGAATGGAACGGCCGCGCGCTGGTACGATGCCTGATCGCCGGACCGCTGAACCTTGAAGAGGAACTGGCTCGCCCCGCGCACGCAGATTTCAGCCGTCGAGTTCGCTGCCATGCGTTTCTGGAGCCATTGTCGTCCAAAGAATCGCTCGAATGTCTGAATCGCCATCTCTCTGTCGTTGGCGGAAAGCTGAAAGACGTTTTCAGTGCTCAGGCACTGGATCTGATTGCTGTCGCGAGCGATGGATTACCTCGATGCCTGACTTTGCTGGCCGATGAGTCGCTGGTGGTTGCGGTAGAGCGATCTTCAAAAGTCGCCGACGAGGACTGCGTTCGCACGGCGCTGACACGTCTGCAACACCTGGCGTATGCATGGAATACGTCGCCGATGGTGTCTGACCATCTGGGTGATCTGTCAGAATCGTCATATGAGTTCCCGGCTCGGTCAAACATGGCCGAAACGACGCATGTTGCATCCAGGGTAACTCATATCGCATCGGGAGTTTTTGAATTTGGCGTTCCGGGTGCGATCGAATTCGGCGCGGGACCTTCGAGCCGAACTGTATTCTCACAGACGACTTCCCAATCTGTTGAATCCGCCGAGGTTGAGATTTCGCAATTACCCAGGAGTAACGGGCCCGCAAGAGACATCTCGCCTCAGGTAGTTCGGCAGGCCAGTCCTGCAATCTTCGAAGCAGGATTCCGCGAAAATCAAAGTTTTGAGGTCGGCCATCGCTATCAGCCTGATGCTCTGGAAGCAATCGACGCGATCGAAATGGACGACTTTGCGAACATCACCCCTGAGAATACCGAACCAGCTCTTCGAGAGAAGTTCGACGAGCTATCGGAAGAAGGTCTCTACCAAAACATTACAAAAGAAGTTGATGCCACAGAGGATTTGTCGACTTCGACCTCACCGGTTGCTTCAGATGCAGACCATAAGCAACTTGATGCCGATGGCCAGGCTTCTTATCCTGATTCGACAAAGCTGAAAACTCACATTGCAATTCCATCGCACACAGTTCACTTCCCGAGCAACATAAGTGAAGCTGTCAATCCGCCAGTGTCGTCTGCCATTCGTGTTGATACTCAGGAACAAATGATTCGCAGTGCGATGGGGACGGATCTCTCAAGTCGGCTTCCGGTTTTCGATCGCTATACCTGGATTGCACTTGGTCGTGAAGTCCCACCCGGAGCCTATGCGGTCTCCTCAGCGTCAGACATGAGACGTGTGACGGACAACGAATTTGGTGAACACGACGAATGGCTGACAAAAGATTCCGCGCAGAACGCACTGACCTTCGACCGGATCCCGGTCAGCCGGGCAAGCGACCCTGAAGTTATGCTGCTGCTGAAATCGCACCTATCGGAAACAGAGCGGGGCGATTTCGTGACATATCGCCCGGCAAACGTGTTCGGACAGAGCGCATCAACGATGGAAATGCCGGGCAATAACAATCCTGCTGTTGCAATCCATTCTCAACCTCCGGCACCAATGCCTGATGTTACGCAAAACCCACAGCAAATCGACGCCTTCGAATCGCTTGATGACAATGTCATTTCAGACGCAAATCGACAAGTGATTCAGAATGCTATTCGATCAAGCCTCTTGGCAAGCCTCGCAGAATCGGCCTCCGCGATCCCCTCTGTCGACGCGTTCGATGTCACGGACTCTTTTGCAACCCTGAATGCATCGCTGACGCCGGGCTATCCGGGCATCACGGAACAATTTCAGGTGAACGGCTGGCATGACGGACAACTCATCTTCAATTCTCAGCCTGCCGACGAGACTGAGAACGCCCTGCCGACCCCAACAACTGAAGCGTCTTCTGAGCCTGAACAAGTTTCACTGAACTTCGAGGCTGCAAGACTTGCACGCAATGGCCTGCCTTCGACGGACCGTAATAACACCGGATCCAGTAATCGGGAACCGGATCGATCGGCTCCCAAATTCTTTTCACTGCCTGATGAAGTTCGTACTCTGGAGTGGGATCTTCGAGGGGACACCCTGAGCACTGATGATGCCGGGCCGCTTGCCGATACATTGGCGTCTCTCAGAGATGAAGTCACGCGTTTTCAGCAAACCGGGCGAGCCTCCTTGCCTGGTGATGCCGCAACATTACAGACTCCATACGGATATGAGGACAGAAACTCTGACGGATCGCTTGAAAGTCTCGTGTCTACTGCAAGAAACCGGCTGGAGTCGCTCTCGGCGGTGGAACCTGTTCTGCCTGCAGTCATAGGTACGTCAACCGATGCTGCAATCCTGACTCAGCCTGTCGCTCAAACATCAACCGCAGAAAAAGGTATTATGCCAGCAGAATCCGCAGTCCTGCCGGAAGCGACGTCATCACCGGCAGACAATCGTTCGCCCGCAGGGGCGGCAGAGACCAGCGATTTCAGCCCTCGTTATTCTCAGTTGTTCACGAAGCTTCGCCAAGTGCGTTCCCGAGTGGCCGGAAATCGGTAAGAATCCGGCAGGGAATCTTTACCGGATGATATTCGGAGTGTTGTGAAACGCCATGCAGACGGAAACGACTTCGTTGCAGCCGACCGGAAGTTCGCGGGGTGTCAACTCGTTTGATCTGCCTGCCGATGCCTCCTCACTTTACCGCTACTGCGGTGCGCACCTGGTACCTGGAGGTGTCAGGTTTGCAGTCTGGGCTCCCAATGCCCGCGAAGTCTCTGTCATCAGTGATGGCAATGGATGGACGTCGGGACGCGACTGGCTGAACTCCAGCGATACCGGAGTCTGGAGTGGAACGATCCGTGGAGTCATTCCCGGAACTCGATATAAATATGCGGTTCGAACTCAAAGCGGACATCTGCTGGAGAAGGCTGACCCAGTTGCCTTTTATTCGGAAAAACGCCCTCACACGGCATCCATCGTCTGGAGCCTGCGTGACTTTCAGTGGCACGACGCGGCGTGGTTGAAACGCCGAGCGGAAACAGACTGGTTGCGTGCTCCGGTTTCCATCTACGAAGTCCACCTTGGTTCCTGGAAACGCCCTCGCGATGGCCGCACGTTCTTCAACTATCGTGAACTCGCACATTCGCTGGCCGACTATGTCGTCGAAATGGGCTATTCCCATATCCAGCTCATGCCAGTTACCGAACACCCCTTCGATGGTTCATGGGGATACCAGGCCACAGGGTACTTTGCTCCCACATCACGATTCGGCTCACCGCATGACTTCCAGTACTTCGTGGATCATATGCATCAGCGAGGCGTTGGCGTACTGATTGACTGGGTGCCTGGCCACTTCCCGACCGACGTGCACGGCCTCGCGATGTTTGATGGCACATGCCTTTACGAGCATGCTGACCCGCGACTTGGATTTCATCCTGACTGGAATACACTGATTTTTAACTACGGTCGCCGCGAGGTCACCGAGTTTCTGATTTCCAGTGCAAGGTTCTGGTGCGACGTTTACCATATCGATGGCATTCGTGTGGATGCAGTCGCCTCAATGTTGTATCTGGATTATTCACGCGACTCTGGTCAGTGGATTCCCAATCAGTACGGAGGCCGTGAGAACCTGGAAGCCATCGACTTCCTTCGTCGATTCAACACCCTGATGCATGCCGATTTCCCGGGAGTGATGACGATCGCAGAGGAATCCACGGCGTGGCCTGGTGTTTCACGGCCATGCTATACGGGTGGGCTTGGCTTCACGATGAAGTGGGACATGGGCTGGATGAACGATACGTTGCGATTTATGCGTCGCGATCCCATCTTCCGAGGTTACCACCTGAACGATCTGACGTTCCGCAGCATCTATGCATTCTCGGAAAACTTTGTGCTGCCACTTTCCCATGATGAAGTCGTTCATGGGAAACATTCGCTTTTGTCTCAGATGTCCGGCGATACCTGGCAGAAGTTTGCAAATCTGCGTTTGTTGTTGGCTGGGCAATACATGGCGCCAGGCAAGAAACTTCAGTTCATGAGCACCGAAGTCGGTCAATGGACGGAGTGGAATCACGACGCAGAAGTCGACTGGGCTCTCCTAAGTTTTGAGACCCTTGACGTTATACGTCGCTTTATGTGTTTTCTAAATCGACTCTACTCCAGCGAACCGGCCCTCCATGATGCTGATGTTGTACCGCAGGGGTTTGAATGGATCGTCGGTGATGATCAGACCAACGTTGTGATTGCCTTTCTGCGTCAAACACAGGATGCAACAGAAATCATTGTTGTGGTCAGCAATTTGACACCCGCCCCACGTGAGCAGTACCGCCTCGGGGTTCCTCGTCCCGGTTTCTACAAAGAAATCTTCAACAGCGACGCAGCCTGGTACGGCGGCGCTGGAATTGGGAACCAGGGGGGAGTTTACTCCAAAGCAGAATCTGCTCACGGGCGTGCTCAGAGCATTGCCATCACGGTCCCACCACTGGCAACGCTGTGCTTCAAAGTCATTACTGCAATGGCCGTTCTACCACCTGCAGTCGCTGGAACAGTGGTTGTCGAGCCAGCGTCGAAAAAGACAGACAAAGCATGATTGGGAAACGCTGTCGATCAGAACGGAAGTGATGGAAACTCAGCAACAGAGATCTACACTTTGCGGAGTTAACCTAACACTTCGGTGCAGACTTCCAAAACCATTCTCGATGAGAGATCCAAGATGAAGTATATCGTTCAGGCTGTCCTCGTTTCGGGTTCCATGGTTCTCACGGGATGTTCCGAAACAGGAGTTGAAATTACCACTTCTGCCCCTGCGGCCTCGGAATTCGTGAACACAGTATGCCCCATAATGGGAAATCAGATTGAGCCGAAAGAGGTTGAAGCTTCACTGGTGAAAGACTTCAATGGAAAGAAAGTCGCGTTCTGCTGCCCACCGTGCCTTGAAGAATGGGATGAACTGACCGATGCAGAAAAGAGCGAAAAGCTAACAAATCCCCCAAAAGGGGATGTGCATAGTCATTGAAGCATACGACTCGATCAGATTTGCGGCGGCCGCTACCTTTGCGGAAAAACGCAGGCTTTGGAACATTCTCGGAGCTTCATGGCTTCGTTCGTTCTTTGCTGATTGACAAGTAGCGGGTTCGGCAGCGAGGATTTACGAGAATTAGCCACTCATACAGAGCTGTGCAACAAGCGATTTGAGACCTGAGATCACAAAAGAGGGAAGCCCTCAGTCGCACAAAAAAGCTCAGACGGAGGCGTGTACTTCCACCGTGTCATCAATTCTCGAGAGCAATCCCATGGCTCCGGCGATTTACCTCAATGCAGCCCGCATGAAATTCTTTTGTGGGATGGTTCTCTTCTCGTCATTCGCGTTCCCCTCACTGTGTTACCCCGAGGATGTGCAGTATAACCGCGACGTCAGGCCAATCCTGGCAGAAAAGTGCTTCGCCTGTCACGGTTTCGATCAGACGAAAAGAGAAGCGGGCTTACGTCTCGATTCACAAGAGGGATCGCAGGCGGTTTTGGAATCCGGAACAGTCGCGATCAAACCCGGTGAACCCGATCAGAGCGAACTCATTCACCGAATCACTTCCGCTGATCACGCTTTGGTGATGCCGCCCGCGGAGTTGGGAAAGGAACTGTCTCAGCAGCAAGTTGAGATACTGAAGAAGTGGATCGCCCAAGGAGCGCAATACGAAAAGCACTGGTCGTTCATCAGCCCGACAAAGACCGAACCTCCACAGATTCCGGTGACTCAAGATTCGTCACCCGTCACACACCCGATTGATAGATTCATCTCGGCAAGACTAACTGATTCAGGTCTCGCCGCATCTCCCGAAGCCGACCGGATCACCCTGCTGCGGCGAGTTTCATTGGACCTGACCGGCTTGCCTCCTTCGCTGGCGGAGATCGATCAATTCGTCGCGGCCTTCGATAAAGATCCAGACCAGGCCTACCAGAGTCTGATCGATCGGCTACTGCAGAGCTCCGCTTATGGCGAACGATGGGGACGCTGGTGGCTCGATCAGGCTCGCTATGCAGACAGCAATGGATACTCTGTCGATGCTCCGCGGCAGATCTGGAAGTACCGCGACTGGGTAATCGGTGCCCTCAATAATGACATGCCGTTCGACCAATTCACTGTCGAACAATTGGCTGGCGACTTGCTTCCCAACGCCACGATCTCTCAACAAATCGCCACCGGATTCCATCGAAACACTCAGATTAATCAGGAAGGCGGAATTGACCCCGAGCAGTTTCGCATCGACAGCGTGTTTGATCGAGTCGCGACCACTGGATCCGTCTGGCTGGGTCTGACTATCGGCTGTGCTCAATGTCACAATCATAAGTTTGACCCGATCACGCAGGCTGAGTACTACCAGTTCTTTGCCTTCTTCAACAATCAGGAAGAACCAAGCCTGACAGTTTATGAAGACGGCATTGATGCACCGGCACTCCAGCAGCAACGAAAACAGTTGGGGGCGAAGATCGATAAACTCGTGAAAGCCGCGAACGAATGGCTGTCAACATGGGAAACATCGCTTACCAAAGAGCAAAGAGACGCACTTCCACCGGACTTAAAGAAGATTCTTGATGTGGAAGTCGGCAAACGTAACGACACTCAACGCCGTAGCCTGTACGCCGAAGGCCCCGGGAAAAATGACTCCTCGTTTCAGGAGCTCCAAACGCAATTGCAGCAAGTTGAAAAGCAACTGGAGAAAAACACAACGACCCTGATTCTGAGGGAACTGGCAACACCTCGAAAAACAACCGTTTTTGTACAAGGTGACTTTACTCGTCCCGCCGAGGAAGTCACTTGTGGCACTCCGTCCGCCCTTCATAGATTGGATGAGCCCGGCGAGAAGACTGATCGTCTGGACCTCGCGAAGTGGATCGTTTCTCGCCAGAATCCGTTGACGGCTCGCGTTGTTGTCAACCGAGTCTGGCAGCAGTACTTTGGTCGCGGCATCGTTGAAACCGAAAATGATTTCGGTCTGCAGGGTTCAGCGCCTTCGCATCCTGAATTACTGGATTGGCTGGCCGTCGAGTTTATTGATCGCGGCTGGAGCCTGAAAGAGCTGCATCGCCTGATCATCACTTCTCATGTGTATCGCCAAAGCTCCAACGATCGACTCGAAATTCGAGAAAAGGATCGCACCAACGAACTTCTTGCCCGGCAAAGGCGTCTCCGACTGGACGCGGAGATCGTACGAGATGTCTGTCTTGCCTCCTGCGGATTGTTGTCTTCAAAAGTCGGTGGACCTCCCGTGTTTCCGCCGATTCCTCAGGGAGTCATGGGACTAGGGCAATCCAATCGAGCATGGAATGTCAGTGAAGGCGAAGACCGCTATCGCAGAGGACTCTATACGTTTGTATACCGCGCCACGCCTCCGCCGTCTCTGAACGTGTTCGATGCTCCGGACGGCTACAGCACCTGTACTCGCCGAGTTCGCAGTAACACTCCTCTGCAGGCACTCGCTCTGATGAATGATGCCGCCTTCTTTGAGTTCGCGCAGGCCATGGACAAGCTTATTCAGAAGGAGGGACTGGAGACAGCATTCCGACGCTGCACCTCCAGAGCACCTTCGGAAAATGAGCTGGCAGTGCTGAAGCAACTGGACACACTCAGCGCGGCGCGTGTCCTTTTGAATCTTGATGAAACTGTGACGCGAGAATAACGCATGAACGATCACCACATCCTGCGAGAACAAACGCGACGACATTTCTTCAGCGACTGTCGCGTTGGGCTGGGTTCCATCGCCCTGGCCAACCTGTTGACGGACTCAAATGATGCCGCAGCGTCTGAGCTTCAGAAAAGTATGCTCGCGCCGAAGGAGACGATGTTTCCGGCTCGGGCCAAACGCGTCATCTACATGTTCATGGCAGGTGGACCGTCACAACTCGACATGTTCGACCATAAGCCGATGTTGAATAAGCTCAACGGCGAACCGATGCCACAGAGCTATCTCGAAGGGAAACGCTTCGCCTTTATGGCCAGCAGCCATCGAACAAATCTGCTGGGAACAAAACGTCGCTTTCGTCAGTACGGTGAGTGTGGAGCATGGTTCAGCGATTTGCTGCCTTATACGGCGAGCATTGCAGACAAGCTGACGTTTATCAAGACCTGCAAGACAGACCTCTTCAATCACGCACCGGCCAAGCTGTTCATGAACACGGGCAGCGGTCAGTTCGGCCGACCAAGTCTCGGTTCCTGGCTGACCTATGGTCTGGGCAGTGAATGCTCCGACCTGCCGGGGTTCGTCGTCCTGCAAAGTGGTCCACGAGGTCCTCGCGGTGGTTCCGTGCTTTGGGGCAGCGGCATGCTGCCGACGACATTTCAGGGTGTTCCGCTCCGCAACAAGGGCGAACCAATTCTGAATCTGACGACGCCTGAATCCGTTTCCGATGAACAACAAGCCGGCGTATTCAACGCTGTGCGAGCACTGAATTCACAACGACTTGCAGCCACGGGCGACGAAGAAATCGCCACGCGAATCAACGCTTATGAAATGGCTTACCGGATGCAAACCAGCGCACCAGAGCTGATGGATACGGCCAGCGAAACAAAAGAAACCCTCGAGCTGTACGGTATCAAGGATCCTGGCGAATCCAGTTTTGCCCGCAACTGCCTGCTGGCACGCAGACTGGTCGAACGCGGTGTTCGCTTTGTTCAACTCTATCACACCAACTGGGATCATCACGGCGGCACAACAGAGAATCTCGAACAGCATCTGCCAGCGGTCAGTCAGGAGATCGACCAACCCGGGATGGCCTTGATCCGGGATCTGGAGCAACGTGGTTTACTGGAAGACACAATCGTTATCTGGGGCGGAGAATTCGGAAGAACTCCGATGGGCGAACTTCGCGAATCCACAGGTCGCAATCATCACATTGATGCGTTCACAATGTGGTTTGCCGGGGGTGGATTCAAGCCGGGGATCTCGTTCGGCGAAACCGATGAGTTCGGTTTCGGTCCTGTTGGTCCGTCCGTGCATGTGCGTGACATTCATGCCACGCTATTGCATCAACTAGGGATCAACCATGAACGCTTGACCGTGCGAGCGCAGGGTTTGGACTTCCGTTTGACAGGAGTTCTCCCGGCCAGAGTTGTGCAGGAAGTGCTGAGCTAAATTCATGCGGGTTCTTCAGGCCGCGGTTTCGCTGGCAGCAGCAATACCGCCAACACGATCCCCGTCAGGATAAACAATCCGCAGACAAGAAAGCTCAACCGAAAACCCAGCGCTGCGCTGTTCATGCCCAGTGCAGTCCAGCCGGAATTCTTCACGCCATCGACAATCGCCCCGAACAGATATCCGGCCGGCGCTGCAGGAACCATCAGCATCGTGACAAAAGCCATGTTGCGCCGAAGTTGATCACGACGTGAGGCCGACACAATGTAGTTTGGGGCATACACGCCAACCAATTCACCAGCACCATGGATTCCAAAAGCGACCAGGTACCATGGGCCAGTCACACACATCGCCCAGATTTGGGCCAGCAGAAAGATCGACGCGGTCGCCAGAATTCCCACTCGAGGATTGGTGCGCGTCAACAACCATCCCAGCATTGCTCCGGCAACGACCTTGAAGCCAAACCGCAGCATGTTTTGAACGCCGGCATATTTTTCCGGAAGATCTCCTAACGCTTCACCGGAATACAGGTTCATGTTCGAGGGTATCACATTGCCAGCATACACAAGGATTGTCACCACTGTTGCCAACAACAGTATGCGATGCTGGAGCACTGATCGAAAATGGGCCACAAACGCGACGACTGCACCGACAGCAGAAAGAATTCCCAGCACGCGAAAAAACTGTCCGGAATTGAGTAATCCTGCGCTTGCTCCATTCGCCGGATCAATCGGACTGTCAGCAATATGCATTGATGCAATCGAAACAAGCATCAGCAGAATTCCAACGAGCAGTCCCCTGACCGCCGAAAGTGGTTCTCTGGGCTGCTCCTGAGCAACCGGTTGAATCACGAACAACTGCGAAACAACTGCAGCAAGCCCCATCACCGGGACACCAGCAGCAAACAGAATGATGAAGTTGCGAGGATACGCGAGTCCATCAAAGTGCCATCCAAACAGATCTCCACCCAACAACGCCGTCTGCCCCAGCGACCCAAGAACAGCCAGTAGCGGCCCCGCACCAAAAGCCAGCCCCAAGGCGAGGCCACGCCGCGACTCATCTGAGCCTCGGCCCATCACTTCCCAAAGCAAGCCAATCGCGGCGGGCATTACAGCTCCGGAAACCCCTCCCTGCAAAATCACCATGCCCAGCTTGAACGAATCGGAAACTGGTAACGAAAGCGTAATGGCCAGCATCGCCAGCATGATGGCCGACGTCCCATAGAGCAGTCCCAGATTACGACGTAATGCTCCAACTCCAGGAGAGAGCCAGGCGTAAAGAGCCGGCATGGCGGTCATCGCGAAGAACAATGTACCGGGCAAGTTCGAAGTTCTGGCGTCAGCTCCGAGGCGATCACACAATGAGGCTTGAGTGATCCCCACATAAAGAACCGGAGCCGCCAGATACTGCGTTCCCGTACACATAGCAAACAAAATCAGATTACGCCGCTGTTCAGGCCACGAAAGTCCACAGCCCGCAAAAGTCGTCTCGGCCGCCTGTTCGCTCATGGTGATCCTCGTTTCTGTCCAGAATGAAAATCACGTCATAACGGCAAAGTCACAGCCTGTCCGGTTCTTGCAGAAATCAAACATGCTTCACACAGTTCCACTGCGGCTCGACCTTCAGCACCACCAACTTTAGGCGGACGCTGTTCACGGATACTGTCGATGAATTCCTGAATAACGCCAATGTGCGGAAACAAGCGAATCGGCGACTTCGGTTCTTTCAGATAATCGAACCGCTCCGGAGTATAAACACGCTCCCACTTGTCGCCTTTGCCGACATCCAGAAACTCGAAGTTCTCCAGATCCAGCATGGCATCTCGGCCAAAGACCTGAAATCGAACTTCGCTGCTGGGCAGACTCGGATTAGGCAGCTCGCCTGTAATCCACATCTGCGCCATGATGTTGTCTTCAAACACAATCTGAGCCATCACCGAAAGTGGCGGTCCGGCGATGTCACTGTAGGTTGTGGCCTGAGCAAATACTTTGACGGCATTGCGGCCGGTCAGCCATCGCAGAAAATCCGTGTTATGCGATGCCATTCCCATAAAGAGTCCGCCGCCTTTGGGATCCGACATCCAGGCTCGTTCGTCGAATAGTTGGCGTGACAACGGAAGCGGAAAAGCGGAAACCGTTCGTAGCATCTGAATCGGCCCAACCGTTCCGTCGTCGATCAGCTCTTTGGCCTTTCGAGTGATCTTCCGAAACCGCTCCGTCTTCACCACCGAAAGATTCACATTCGCCGCTGCACAGGCCGCGATCATGGCATCGCATTCGGCAACAGTCGGCGCCATTGGCTTCTCGGCCAGCACATGCTTGCCCGCAGCAGCAGCCATTTGAGTTAACCTGAGCCGATCAATATCCGGCGTCGCCAAAACAACAGCATGCACATCATCACGTGACAGCAAGGACTCCACCGTCGCCTCGGCCGGCACGTTGTAATCAGCAGCCAACTGAGCAGCTCGACGCCCGCCGGCGATCGCGACCAGTTTGCACCCCTGAACATGCCTTGCAGCAACTTCGCTGTACGTCAGCCCCATGAAACCACTGCCGATGATTCCGACCCCAATCGTCTGCATGGATACTCCAAACGGGAACACTCTGAGAGAAGAAAAGAACAGTTGAAAATGACTTCATCGGGCAACACTGGATCCGATTGGTACCATCCATCGCTCACATTTCACCCAACTCGCTGATCACATTCCGAACATCGCCAGCCCGGCCGACGAACCGCATCTGCAATCCAGACAACGGACCATAACCCCAGCGTAATGATGGTCAACAGCATTTGCCGAAGCCGACTTGTGCCGGGACGTAAAGCCAGCACATGCTTCTGACATTTTGAACAATACTTGGTCGTCTCCTGCTGAGACACGATCTGCACAATCCGCGCTGTAACTTCAGCGGGTGTCAGTCGTTCCTGGCGTTGTGAAGGTTCCTGCATTGTGCTGCCAATCAAATCTCAATAAGCCGTAGAGTCAACAACTCGTTTAACGGCAAGCCGCAGGCGTCGTCGCGTAGAAAACAACTGTCGCCTACGGCTTGCCGTTAAACAAAAAAGAATCGGACTAAACCCCACAACAAATAATCAACGCACACCCGTCGTCTCAGCCGGTCTCTCGATCGACCGACGACTCGATGTTTCACCCACCGGAACACCGATTGGTCCTTTTCGATGTCGACCAAACAGCATTCCTTGTTTCTTGTACGATTCCTTCGCATACAACGGGTTGTACGCGAGGTACATAAACAGCCGAGTGAACGAACTCATGTGAGTTTTGAAGTCCCACATTCTCCAGAAGATTGACCGTGGACTATTCCATTTGTCTCGACAACTCCAGATAACATCCGTCAACTCATCAGGCGTCATGTTCTTCGGAACGAACGCGGCCTGATTAAATCGATACTCCGGATGCAGCCACCATTTGCCATCAAACAGCAGTCGACCTTCACGATTCAAACGGTCGTAAAGCGGAGTGCCGGGGTAGGGCATCAGGATATTGTAGGCCGCAAAGCAAAAGCGATTTCGCATAGCAAACTCATGCGTCTCCTGGATTGATTCAATCGTGTCGAAATCATGTCCCAGCGTAAACGTGGCCCAGGTCTGCATATGAAACTGTCGCAGAATCTCAACCTGAGCCTGATAACGATCCCAACCTTCTTTGTGCATCAGGTTGGGAGCCTTCTTCATCAGCTTGATGCTTTCCGGACTGATCGACTCAAAACCGACCACATGTCCCATGCAGCCGCTTTTTGCCATCAGCTCCATGAGTTCCAGATCGTTCGTCATATCGATCGACGCCTGAGACACCCAGCGAATCTTCATCGGAATCAGATCGCGCAGAAACGACTTGGCGGCATCATGGTTGGACAGAAAATTATCATCGACAAAGAACACAAATTTGCGATCCTGTCGACGAATCTCTTCCAGAACCTCCTGTGTCGGCCGAATGTATTGCGTCTTTTTAAAGTAAGCACTCACAGCACAGAAGTCGCAGGCGAAGCGACAACCGCGACTGAACTGCATCAGCGTCAGGGGCAGATAACCTTTGCCGACAAACAAATCGCGGCGAGGCAGCGAACCGCCAGCCTGAGCAACCCCGACCGCAGCATCGTATCGCGGCTTCAGTCGTCCTTGCCGTACATCTTCGACAACTTCAGCCCACCGGAACTCCGCATCGCCGATGTAAATGGAATCGGCATAGGCCTGACATTCCTCCGGAAACAATGAAGGATGCGCGCCGCCCAAAATGACCGGGATACCTCGTGAACGATACTCGGCAGCAATCTCGTAAGCTCGACGAGCCGCATAGATTTCGATACTGATCGCAACCAGATCCGTCGGCTCATCGAATGGAATGTCTTCCATGCGATCGTCGTACAGCACGCACTCCACGTCCGGCGGTGTCAGTCCTGCCAGAACCCCCAGACTCAGCGGCTCCATTCGCGCTTCGTCGATGTAGAGGCTGTGATCCTGACGCCCGATATTGGGCATGATGAAGGTGATTTTCATGCAAAGGTACTCATTGGCTCGGGCAGGTCGGCTGATCCCAGCCGATGCCCCTGTTTCCTCAGAATCTCACGCTTCGAAATCAGGTTCGACAAAAGATACATGCCCAAACGATAGGGTGACCGCATATTGGTCGCCGGTGCGAATGCTCGACGACACAGTGAACGAAATGTATTGAACTTCAATCGAGCCCGCAGACATCCGGCCGTCAATTCATCAGCCGTCATGCCCTTTGGATGAAACGTCGCGGTGCCATATCGAAAAGCGGGATCCAGCCACCAGCGATCAAATACAAGGCGGTTCTGTTCTTCAAGCTCGCGATATAGATCTGCCCCCGGCGTCGGAGTCAAGGGATTGAAGTTGGCCAGATAGAACCTATTCTCGATCGCAAAATCAACGGCCGCATCAAACGAGTCGGCGGTATCCTGGTCGTATCCAAAGACAAACGTCCCGTAGATCATAATGCCGGCTTCCTGAAAGACTCGTACAGACGTTTGATAATCGTTGTACTTAACGTTCCAGGATTTTCGCATCTGCACAAGGTTGTCGCGATTCAGCGACTCAAATCCGATCAACGCACTGATACAGCCACTCTTCTGCATCAACTTCACAAGAGATTGATCCTGGGCGATGTCGATGGAAATCTGACACGACCAATTGATCTTCAACGGAATCAGCGCTTCGAATAACTCAACCGCCTTGGGGATGTCAACAAACAAATTGTCATCAACCAAAAACACCATGCGACTGCGGAGCCGTCGAATCTCAGCCACAACTTCTGAAACAGGGCGCTGCCGAAGTGAATTCCCATAGAAGGCTCGTATCGAACAAAAGTTGCAGTTGTATTTGCAGCCTCGTCCGTACTGCACCAGCGTTAGAGGCGCGTAGCGCTTGCCTATGAAAATGCTGCGATCGGGATCGGAGCCAGACAGCGACGGGAATTCGTTCTGTTGATAAAGTCGTCGCAGTTTTCCACTGCGAGCATCCTCCACCACCTGCGGCCAGATTCCTTCGGCATCACCTACGACAACAGCGTCAGCAAATTGCAGAGATTCATCCGGAAGAAACGTCGGATGATACCCTCCCATGACAACGGGAATTCCGCGGTTCCGATAGATCGCAGCGATCTGGTAGGCTCGCCGTGCGGTATAGGTTTCGACGGTCATCGCCACGAGATCCGTCTGTTCATCGAGCGGCAGATTCTCCAGACGCTCGTCGTAAAACACCGTCGTGACATCCGGCGGAGTCAGTCGTTTCAGAATGGCGAAGCACAGCGGATGCATTGCATCTGACGATCTGCCGTCGTAAAGATTCGGCCGAATAAATGTAATCTTCATTAACCTGCATCCTGTGACTGGCGAGGTGGAGGTCCGGCAGGCCGTGGCCCCAGCCATTGACGCAGGTAGTGAGTGATGTATCCTGGTCGTTCATCGTCGTCACGAACATCACTTGGCAAATAATACCAGGAGAGTTCCGGATGCCGATGATGATTTAAATCCCATTCTCCATGCAACAACAAAAGCGACATGAGTTTGTTATGTCGAAGATTCCAGGCTCCTTCGATGATTTCTCGTTTGGAAAACGCATGCCCGATATACTGGCGTGTTGACCAGTTGAATGAGAAGCACGCATACATCAGCAGAACACTTTGCCATCGCAACTGCAGCAACCAGAAGAGCAGGGCGAAGACGAAGAAGGTCAGCAGCAGCTCAAGGCGAATCCACTTCAGATCTTTCGAGGTGATGTCTTTGACGTTGGCGTTCCCCAGCGGCGGCCCGCTGAACAACTGCATTCCGATGGTTCTCGGCACGATCGCAAACAGCACGGCACAAACAGGAATGCAGGGCCAGAAAAATCCCGTGAGCGTTGCATACCACTGACAGCACTTCCAGAAAAAGCTGTCATGCGGATAGTACAGATCAAAGATCTCGGCATCCGTTCGATTACGCTGATGATGACCCTGATGAGTGACTCGGATCATGGAAAACGGGGCGAGAAAGAAAACGCCGGTGATCACGCCCAGCAAATAATTCCAGCCCGCATTGTCGTGCAGATTGTCGTGCGTCGCTTCGTGCAGCAGAGCATAATTCGTCAACATGAGATACGAATAGGTAATTGCGACCAGGATGACGCCGAGAGTGGACTCAAGTCGCGAACCAAACCACAACAAGCCAACAGCCGCGATAACGTCGAGCAATACCAAGGCGACGTTCAGGCGATTCGGAACGGGCATGCCTTCGGGTCGATCGATTTTGATCGACTCCCGATCAGTCGGTTTCAACTGGGCGAGGCTTTCTGTGGCGTGCACGAAATCAACCTGTTCATGCGAATGCAAATCCGTTTGGCGAGCCTGCAGTGTAGTCGCAGAGAATCCTACTCACAACGTTGCCGATCCTCTGAAGATTGCTGAACGACCTGCGCAACAGTAGAGTCCCATCGAGCACTGAATAACCATCCTCCGGCGAGCGACAGGGCGTCAGCCCTCCGAGTAACCCTGCCGTCATCGGACCGCAACCAATCAAGATCCGCTCGCCGCCAGGCCCAGCATAATTTCCACACGTCATGCAATTCTTCAACATCTATCAGTTCCTCGCGCCAGCAGTCCTTGTGCCGCTCAGCTACTGGCTGTGGTGGACACGGTACGATCATCGCCATGACTTTGTCCTGCTTGTTTTGTCGATTCCCGTCCTGTTTGCGTACATCATCCCGGGCATCGGAACAAACGTTCTGGGCCTGTGGGAGTTCAACACTCGCTTTCGCCTTGGCAAGTTTCGTCCACACCACGGTTTTGTCTTCGGCAGTGCGACAAGCATGCTGACCCTCATCAGCCTGAATCGGGCAACGGGGCCGATCGATGCATGGGAGATGGTGCGAGCCGGGATTGCGCTCGGATCAGTCATCGGATTCTGGAACTGGTACTACGATGTCCGCGCGATCAAGGCGGGGTTTATCCTCGTTTACAATCGTCCCTATGCGGACGGACTTGGACCGGAAGCCATTGCCATGGATTACGCACCGGTTCTTTTTGGCGCATTTGGACTTTGCTATGGTCTTACGTTGCGCCTGATCGAATGGCAACTTCTGGAACTGGGCCATTGGCATCGCTACTGGTGGCTACTCATCGGCTGCAACCTGTTTGTCCTTACAGTTCCGGTCGCGATTCTGATAGCCTTTACTTATCATCGTTACGGCATCTCGGGAATGAAGCCGCTGAAAAGGGAGACTGACTAATGCGGACATGTTTTCTTCTGGGATTGGCATATCTGCTCGCATTCAACGCGGCAACAGTTCGAGCACAAGAAGCAGCAACACAGGATGCGGCACCCGAGGCCTCCGTTGACACGAAAGCTATCGACGCCGAACTCGACGAATTCCGTGACGACCTGTTCCATGCATTTAACACTGGCGACTATCCGGCAATGCTGGAGAAGTATTGCCACAAGGACATCATTGCGACCTGGCAGGACGGCACTACGTCAGAAGGCCATGCAGGAGTCATCGCAGAATTTGACAAGTTAAAGCAATTCATTGACAAAATGACCGTCGACGCCACAACTGACAAACGACTGATACTAAACGACGGTAATCTGGTCATCTCATCCGGAGAAATGAAGGACCGATACGAGCTAGGCCGCGGCCCCAGTGTTAACCTCAACAGTCGCTGGTCAGCCACGTTGATCAAAGACAACGACCGCTGGCTGCTTGCCAGTTTCAGTGCATCGACTAATGCATTCGATAACGAAGTCGTGTCGTTGTACCTCACAAGCCAGAAATACACGGTGGCGGCAATAGCAGGAATAATCGGTCTTGGCATGGGGTTACTGATTTCTCTTATTATGAAGAAACGCAGCAACGCATAGGCAAAGATCATTCAGCGTCCGACAGACAGGCGAATGAGCCCCTGCTATTCAGTAAGTTGATTGCCAACTTTCTCAGGTGCTCGGAGCGTCTGCACCTCACGGGGTAATGGGAATTTTACAGCCTCTTCACGGAGTACAGCTTCTGAGACCTCTGCGTCGAAATGAAGTTTCAGATAGTCGACACATTCTGCAACGGCGGATTCCGGAGCACTGGCCCCAGCCGTCATGACAACTGTCTCTACGTCCGCAAACCACTCCAACTGAAGGTCTGCGGCGCCATCCACCAGAAAACTCGGCACCCCCTCCGCGAAACCCGTTTCAAGAAGTCGGCGACTGTTGGAACTGTTTTGGCTGCCAACCACGATCAGTAAGTCGGCGGACTTGATAATCGATTTTACCACATCCTGACGATTCGTGGTGGCGTAACAGATATCTTCCTTTGCGGGTGATTCCACGCGTGGATAACGCCGACGAAGCTTCTCCATGATTGAGTGCGTCTCGCTCACACTGAGCGTTGTTTGAGTCAGACAGGCGAGTTTATCACCATCCTCGAATTGCAGCAGGTCGACATCCTCTGGCGACTCAACCAAAACGATATTGTCGGGCGCTTCTCCAATCGTCCCAATGATCTCATCATGCCCTCGATGGCCAATCAATATGATCGTGTATCCCTCAAGGGCGTACCGAATCGCTTCAAGATGGACCTTTGTTACCAAAGGACACGTTGCATCAATGACACGCAGTTTACGTTCCATGGCAGCATGTCTGACGACGGGCGAAACACCATGCGCACTGAACACGAGCGTACTGCCGCAGGGGACCTCATCGACCGAGCCGACAAACGTCACACCCTGATTCTGGAAGCGCTCTACAACAATCCTGTTGTGAACGATTTCGTGATACACAAAAATATTGGGTCCAACGCAACGGATCGTCTCATTGAGACATTCTACAGCCATCTCAACACCGGCACAGAAGCCGCGAGGGCTCGCGAGCAAAACGTTCATGAGATTCCCTGCATCCGAGCGGACTTGTTCTCACAACTGAACTTGTAAACTGCGCCACGACGCCTAAGATCATCTGACCAAACGGGGATGTGTGCTGTTCATTACTGATTCGGGAAGGGATACCGTGGGCTCTACAATGACGGCTGTCCTTCACACTGAGAACGATGATTGTTTTATAGACCACCACCTGCAGCGGACCAGCAGAACTTTTGCTTTGGCGATTCCTTTGCTGGCCGCTGACCTCCGAAGGCAAGTTGGGATTAGCTATCTTCTGTTCAGAGTCGCGGACAGCATCGAAGATGCTCCAGACGGTGATGCCGCGTTGAAGAAACATTTGCTGATCGCTCTGCGAGATTGTCTCAGCGATTCAACTCCTCGCGATGCGATTATCCGCAATGCAAAGCATCAACAGTTCCCAACCCCAACCTTGCCGGGCTTCGAAGGTCTCTGGCCTGCTCAGAGCCCCACGGAATCGCTCCTGCGGGACTTCCCGAGGCTGTTATCCATGTTCTTCGAACTGCCATCGCCCGTATCTCAAGCCATCCGAAAATCTCTGACTTCAACGATTACTGGAATGATCGGTTTTCTCGACGCCTCCCGGAACTTGCCGAATCAGATACAGATCCAGACAGTCTCTGATCTTCGTCTCTATTGTTATGCCGTGGCAGGCGTGGTCGGTGAACTTCTCACCGACCTCTTTGTTCTGAATCATCCCGCAGGCCTGAAAGATCACGAAGAACTGCGCCGGCTCGCTGTTGGTTTCGGAGAGTTCCTGCAGCTCATCAATATCCTGAAGGATTCGGGGCACGATGCCACAAGTGGCCGGGTGTTCATTCCATTTGAAGCGTCTCGCGAAAACGTTCATGAACTGGCGACCGCGAGTCGGGACGATGCTCTGAGGTATATCTGTCTACTCGAAGAGAATGGTTTCCCTCGTCACGTTATTCTTTATTGCCGGTTTCTTTACCTTTTGGCAGACGGATCACTCGAACAACTACGCCAACGCGGCCCCGGCAGCAAGTTAACTCGTGATGAGGTTATGCGAATTCTTTCCGAGCTCAACTCGGAATCGGTCATCCTGCCGGTGTAAAGCCTGACGAGTCAAGACTTCGAAGTTCCCTCCTTGCTGACTCATATTGTATCACACTAAAAACTTCGGCATAATTTGCCGGTGTTGAATACCCCCCTTGATGTAGCAGGATACGCAATGGCAAGGATGCCAGCGAACAGAAAGAGAGTTTGCATCGTCGGTGCAGGCCCGGGCGGATTGGCGAATGCCATGCTGATGGCCCAGGCGGGCGCACACGTGACACTGTTCGAACGCGCTGAACGCGTTGGTGGTCGCTGCGCCGCGATTGAGGCAGAGGGGTTTCGATTCGACACCGGTCCGACGTTCTTTCTCTATCCACGAGTGCTCGAAGAGATTTTCAAGTCGGTCGGCAGGGATCTCTGGAGCGAAGTCCCCATGACTCGGCTGGATCCTCAGTACCGGCTGGAGTTCGGTGCCGGAGGACGCATCGATGCAACGCCGGATCTCGAACGCATGCGCAGTGAGATCGCGAGAATTGCTCCGCAGGATGCCGATTCGTTTTTGCGGTTCATGAATGAAAACCGAACCAAGCTGGAACATTTCCGGCCGATTCTTGAATCGCCCTTTAACAGTCTTCTGGATCTGCTGCGCCCCTCCGTGCTGAAGGCAGCACCGTGGGTTCGCCCGTGGCGATCGGTGGCGGATGATCTGAGCAGGCATTTCTCCGACCCGAGGCTGGTCACCGCGTTCTCATTTCAATCCAAATACCTCGGTATGTCACCGTTTCAATGCCCGAGTTTGTTTACCATTCTGGCGTTTCTGGAATATGAATACGGTATCTTCCACCCCACTGGTGGTTGTGCCACCGTTAGCGAGAAGATGGCCGAGATCGCTCGTGACATGGGTGTTGATGTTCGACTGAACGAACCTGTCGAACAGTTGTATTTCGAAGGTCGCAAAGCGGTGGGCTTGAAGACTCGCGCTGGCGATCAGATATTCGATTCGCTTGTGATCAACGCGGACTTCGCACAAGCCATGAAGACGCTGGTGCCCGATCACCTTCGAAAGTCGTGGAACAACAAGAAGCTGGACCGCAGCAAGTATTCCTGCTCGACCTTCATGATGTATCTCGGCATCGAAGGGCGTTACGACCACCTGCCGCATCACACAATTTACATCGCGAAGGACTACGAGCGGAATCTGGATGAGATCGATCGGCTGAAGATCCTGTCAGAGGATCCGTCGATCTACGTTCAGAATGCGTGCGTCACGGATAGTTCGCTGGCTCCGAACGGAATGAGCACTCTCTATGTTCTGGCTCCGGTGACGAATCAAAGCCCCCATGTTGACTGGAAATCGCAGACGCCGATGTTTCGCAAACGTGTGTTGCAGCAAATGACGAAACTCGGGATATACGATGTCGAAAATCGCATTCGCTACGAAAAGATCGTGACGCCGGATGACTGGCAGAACACCTATCAGGTCTTCCGTGGCGCGACGTTCAATCTGGCTCATAGTCTTGGGCAGATGTTACATGCTCGCCCGCGAAACCAGTTCAACGATCTCAAGCAAGTCTACCTTGTAGGCGGTGGAACTCATCCGGGCAGCGGCCTGCCGGTGATTTATGAATCCGCTCGTATCTCAGCCCGCATGATGTGCGACGCTCTGCAACTGCAGTTTCCGGAAGCATCCTCGTCGCCTGCAACGTTACCAATGGTACCGCCGGCCCAGCGGAGGGCTGCGTGATGGGATCGGCAATTCTGGGTGCAAAGACAGAGCCTTCAGGCGTTCGCCTGCGGCTGCTGGCAGAGGAGAGAGTGAACGAAACTCCGTCACGCTCGGATGCCGGCAACGAAGCGGCTGATCCTCAAGCAAGTTCCGCCACCGGGTTTACCGCGGTGGAGACAGACCTTTGTACT
This sequence comes from Planctomycetaceae bacterium, assembly GCA_046349735.1. Classification (GTDB taxonomy): domain Bacteria; phylum Planctomycetota; class Planctomycetia; order Planctomycetales; family Planctomycetaceae; genus SXXK01. The sequence goes on along the minus strand of JAXMBU010000002.1, from coordinate 226,159 downwards.
ACTCCAGTTTCAATCGTGGATGCGATCAGTGTAGTGCAAAAGCCTGTAAACCACCGGGATAAACCCGGTGGCGAAAAAGACATCGCTGGTTTGAACGCTGATACCGTCCGATCCCAATTGAGGAACGCTCGAACATCGCAGCCCGACTGGGCCGCAGTTCCTCTACAAAATCGTCTGAAGATACTGAAGAAGTTCCGCCTGCTCATCGCCGCCGCCCCCCGCGCGCTGGCAAACAAAGTGGGCCGTGCGAATCTGGCTGAATCTCTGGCGGCTGAGGTGCTTCCGCTGCTTGATGCCTGTCGATTCCTTGAAACTGAAGCGAGTCGTATCCTGAAGGACAAAACAGTTGGTCAGCGTGGGCGGCCGATGTGGCTCTGGGGAAACTCAGTTGTCCTGCGGCCGGAACCGCTGGGCGTTGTGTTGATCATCGGTCCATCGAACTATCCGCTCATGTTGCCCGGGATTCAGATTCTGCAGGCGATCGCCGCGGGGAATGGCGTACTGATCAAGCCAGCGGAGCATTGTTCAGACGCCATGCGAACGCTGGTTTCGATGGCGGTATCCGCAGGCTTGCCAGAAGGTTTGATTCAGGTGCTGCCGGAATGTTCCGAAGCGGCCACCGATGCAATTCGGATCGGTGTCGACAAAGTGTTTCTCACGGGCTCAGCACCCACGGGAAGAGCAGTGAGCCGTGAGCTGGCTGAATCAGCGACTCCGTCGGTGATGGAACTTTCCGGCTGCGACGCGGTGTTCGTGCTTGATGACGCCGACCTGAATCTTGTCAGTGATTGCCTGCTGTTTGGACTGACGCTGAACAACAGCCAAACGTGCATGGCTCCTCGACGAATTTTCGCAAATAACCATCAGGCTGATGAGATCCTGCGACTTCTGAAATTGACGCTCGAAACGCGAACCTCAGTGAGTGACCGGCAGACAACCAGTTCACAGCGGGCGATTTGTTTTGCAGCCATGAAGATTCAGGAAGCGATCTCCAGCGGTGCGAAGCTTGTCTGTGGCTCGGTGATCAAGACCAGCCCGACAGAACTTTCAGGCGTGGCCATTCTCGATCATGTCACTTCCGACATGGCAATTACCCAGGCCGATATCTTTGCTCCGGTGCTGTCGTTAATCCGCGTGGAGTCATCCGAACAGGCTTTGCGAGAAAACTCAAAATGTCAATATGCACTCAGCGCAACTGTCTTTGGATCACCGGCTCGTTGCCAGCAGTTTGCTCGTCTTATTCCCGCAGGGTGCGTTGTGATCAATGACATGATCGTACCGACAGCGGATCCGCGAGTTCCCTTCGGAGGTCGCGGAATAAGCGGCCACGGAACGACTCGCGGAGAAGCAGGACTGCTGGAGATGACTCAACTCAAGGCCATCGTAGCGACTCGTCGCTGGTTCAAACCACATCTTCAGTCGCCAACCGCTGCTGATGCAGACGTGATGGAACAACTGATTCGTCTGGAACACGCAACCCATCCACTGCAGTCACTGATGGCTGTGCCAAAGATGATTAAGGCAACGATGGAACAAATGAAGATCCGGCGAAGTCAGCGCCGGAAAGTCACAAAATAGTATTTCTACGCCACCGGGTTTATCCCGGTGGAAACAAGGCTTTTGCACTACGGCCCCTTACGATGAATCTGTGGGAATCGTCAACGGGAACGGAAACTTGAAGTAGGGCAGAATCCGTTAAACCACCGGGGTAAACCCGGTGGCGAATTAGAACATCGCCTGCTTGTGAAGCAGGCAATAAAGGTCTCGGAAAGGAACGTCATCATGAAAACTCAATCAGACGTCATCGTGATTGGCAGCGGATTGGCCGGTCTGGCTTCCGCGTGTACTCTGGCCGCCCGAGGATACTCGGTGACTGTGGTCGAAAAGAACGAATGGCTCGGCGGGAAAGCCGCTCTGCTGGAAGACAAGGGCTACCGCTTCGACATGGGGCCCACAATTCTGACTCTGCCTTCGGTTCTTCGACGAGTCTTCACGGAAGCCGGTCGAAAACTGGAAGACTATCTGGACATGGTTCGTCTCGATCCACAGTGGCGATGCTTTTTCGAAGACGGAAAACAGTTCGATCTCGTCGAATCACTGCCGGAAATGAAGAACCGTCTGCGTGACTTTACCGGAGCTGACACAACCGGCAACGGTTATGAAAAGTTCATGGCGATCTCGAAGAAGCTGGACGAGGTCTCGCAGAAGTTTTTCTTCTGGAAGAGCGTCGGTGGCATCGCGGACACGATGAACGTCAAGGAGTCCTTTTCTCTGAACGTCCTGCGGGACGTGCTGAGCCTCCGATTCGGTCGCACGGTGGCCGGGCTGGTGCGGTCGCATATCCCGGACGCTCGAATTGCTCAGATGATCGATCACTTCACGCAGTACGTTGGTTCGTCGCCAGAAGCATCGCCCGCGGTGCTTTGCGGAATTGCTCATATGCAGACCGACGAAGGAATCTGGTACCCCATGGGCGGAACTCGTGCGGTTCCTGAAGCCATGGTTCGACTGGGGCGGGAACTGGGCGTCAAGTACATCACGGGCCACCAAGTCAAGTCGATCGATTCACAGTCAGGTCGCGTTGCCGGAGTGACTCTTGACAATGGCGAAGCGCTGAAAGCCGAAACTGTCGTGTCGAATTCCGACTGCGTTCGAACCTGCGAAGAGCTGCTGCCAAAGAAAGTCGCTGACAAATTCATGTCAAAGCGAAAGTTCGAAGCAGCCTGTTCCGGTCGTTTTGTATCTGGGTCTTCGCAAAAGTACGACCATATCCTGCATCACAACTTTGTCTTCAGCCGCGATCCACATGTTGAGTTCGGTGAGATCTACGGCAAGGGAGAACCCGCCGCCGATCCGACATGCTACGTCTGCGCTCCGTCGCTGTCCGGGGACAAAGTTGCTCCCGGAAACGGCGAAGCTCTATATGTGCTGGTTCATACGCCATATCTTCGCAAGCATCATGACTGGAACAAAATGCTTCCGTCTTATCGCAATGTGATTATCAACAAGCTGAAGACAACGGCTGGTATGGACGACATCGAAGACCGCATTGAGGTGGAACATAGTCTGACACCGGCCGATATCCATCGCCGTTATCATGTGCTGAACGGAGCCATCTATGGCTTGGCCAGTCATGGCCGATTCATGGGAGCTTTCAAACCAGCCAATCGTGTTTCTGATATGAAGGGACTGTACCTTGCCGGCGGGTCGGCTCATCCTGGTCCCGGGATGCCGATGGTGATGATGTCCGGATGGATCGCAGCGGACACGGTCGATCAGGATCTGCGGGCATCGGAGACGAAGGTTGAAAAGAGCGTTCATGGCAAAGCGGCCTAAGCAGACGCAGCTGCGAATGATCGGCTGTCGATTTAATCAGCCGGAACGCGCAAATGTCCGGTTCAGCTCACACGAATGAAAACCGGGGGGCTAGCGCCCGGCGGCTGATAAAGCGACTACATCCACACTTTTACCCTCGGAATCGACATGGCCAGTCTGCCCTCCAAAATTCTGAACTGGGGCTTTCGAGGTTACGTGCGTCGATTCGTGCGGAAGAACTTCAATGCCGTGCGAGTAACTGGGCAGGAACAGTTGGCCGCGCTGCCCGCTGCACCGATCGTCTGCTTCATCAATCATCCGGGTTGGTGGGATCCGATGACCGGCGTGCTGATGACGGATCTGCTTTTTCCCGGTCGTCAATTCGCAGCACCGATGGACGCGGAAGCTCTGAAGAGTTATCCGATTCTGGAACGACTCGGTTTCTTCGCCGTTGAACGTGACACGGCCAGCGGGGCGAAGGATTTTCTGCGGACCAGCCGCGAGCTGCTGAAGAATCCACAGACGATTCTCTGGCTGACTCCTGCGGGAAAGTTTCACGATATTCGCCAGCCGACACCGTTTATGAATGGACTGAGCCATCTGGTCGATTCTGAGTTCCACGGAATCGCAATGCCGATGGCGATTGAGTACACGTTCTGGAACGAACGTTCTCCAGAACTGCTCGTGAGGTTTGGCAATCCCGTTGATTGTGCTGCTCTTCCGACTGATCGCGACGCAAGAACACTCGTGTTCGAAACAGCTTTAGCGACGACACAATCCTCATTGGCGGAACTGGCGATTGCTCGCGATCCGGCAGGCTTCGCAACGCTGGCGATGGGACAAGCTGGCATCGGAGGACTCTACGATCTCTGGCGTCGAATGATCGCCGGACTTCGCGGGCAACAATTCCAGGATCGACATCGTGGCGAGCCGTTGGAGTCGGGCAGGGCCATCAAGGGAGAACTCGCATGACGGCCATCGTCACGTCAATCTTCGTCTGGTCTTCACTCGCCGCCAGTGCGTTCGTTTCTGTCATGTTTCTTGTGAATCTGCTTTTCTTTCGCAAGGCCTCTGTCCCCATCAGCCGCAACGCGCTAGTGTCCGGTTCCACAAGACAACCAGACGCTAGCGCATTGTGGCTGAGCGATAGCGCTGAACGAGGCGACGTTTGCGTCTCTGTGCTGATCCCCGCGCGCGACGAAGCGTTACGAATTGGTCCGCTGCTGGATTCGGTGCTGGCCAGCGAAGGAGTATCCTGCGACTTGTGTGTGCTGGACGATGAAAGCCAGGACGGTACAGACGCGATCGTGGAAGCGTATTCGAAGAAGCATCCGAACGTTCGACTGCTGAAAGGAACACCCGTCCCGGCGGGCTGGAGTGGCAAGCAGTTTGCCTGCTATCAACTGGCTCAGCAGGCGAAGTCTGAGGAACTTGTTTTCCTTGATGCCGATGTGGCTCTCACAAAAGATGCCCTTCGTCGAGCCATCATGCAGCGCCGTCTAACTCGCGCGGATCTGCTCAGCGGGTTTCCTCGCCAGCGAGTCATCACCATCGGCGAGCAGATGCTGATCCCCCTGATTCACGTCATCCTGCTTTGTTTTCTGCCGTTTGCACTGATGCGATGGACTCGAATGACCGGAGCCGCCGCCGGATGTGGCCAGTTCTTTCTGACCACGAAACGGGCATACGAACAGAGCGGTGGACATGGTGCGATTCGTCAGTCATTGCACGATGGCATTATGCTGCCTCGAGCCTACCGATTGTCGGGTCTGAAGACAGATCTGTTTGATGCGTCCGATGTCGCTCGCTGCCGCATGTATACGTCGTTTCCGGAGACATGGTCAGGGCTGATGAAGAACGCGAACGAGGGATTCGCGAAGATGCCGCTGTTGCCGGTGATGACGGTGCTGATGCTGCTGGCGTTCGTCGGCCCATCGCTGTCCGCAATCGCGTTATCAATGAATCTGATCAGCGAAGACTTCGCAATCCCGATCATTGCCGCTTTCTTGTTGAGCTATCTGCCTCGCGTTCTGTGCTGTCTGAAGTTCGACCGCGCGTGGCTGGCTTGTATGCTGAATCCTGCGTCGATCATTCTGTTTCTGGTCATTCAGTGGATCGCATTGATTCGCAAGTCACAGGGTAAAGGTGTGAAATGGCGTCAGCGAAGTTATGAGATGGCAACGTCATGACGGAGTCGTCGGCCATCACAGTTCCTCCCGTACTGACGCTCCACAACGTTCGCAAAAACTATCGCGGACGTGAAGCGTTGAAGGGTATCTCACTGGAACTGCGGCCCGGCGAATTGCTCGGATTCTTCGGCCCCAACGGTGCCGGCAAGACCACCATGATCCGCTGCATCAGCGGTCTGCTAAAGCCGGATTCAGGGAAAATCATCCGACACCCGTTTGATCATGGAGACGATGATGATCCGGACAACGACGAACCGATTCGACTAGGTCTCGTACCTCAGAACCTCGCAGTCTATCCCGATCTGACCGTTCAGCAGAATCTGGAGGTTTTTGGGCGACTCGAAGGTGTCAGCGGCAAAGCTCTAAAGCATCGTATTGGCGAAGTGCTGGAATGGGCTGCGTTGAAAGATCGAACGCGATCACTGACAAAGACTCTTTCGGGAGGCATGCAGCGACGTCTCAACATCGCCTGTAGCGTGCTGCACGATCCGGACATTCTGCTGCTCGATGAGCCCACAGTCGGCGTCGACCCGCAAAGCCGCGAACGCATTTATGAAATGATGCAGCAACTGACGGCCGATGGAGCCGCAGTCCTGCTGACAACTCATCAACTGGAGGAAGTGGAAACTCGCTGCGACCGGATCGTGGTCATGGATCATGGCACGATCGTCGCTGACGGCACATTAAGCGAACTGGTCAGCAGGACGATTGGTCAGCCACATCGAGTGATCCTGAGATTCCATCGTCCCTGTTCGAAGCCTCTTGCATCTTTCGCGTTCGATGAACCACGAACAACGGCGACATGTTTACTGGCCTCCATGAAGGAGCTGCCTCAGGTTTTGTCGGTGCTGAAGCAGCTTGATGAGGAACCCAGCCGGATTGATGTTCGCAGCTATGGACTGCAGGACGTTTTTCTGGAACTGACCGGAAGGAGTCTGCGGGAATGATCCTGACGATCCTTCGCATTCTGTTTCTGCGACTGCGGAACAATCCGCTGGAGCTGGTGCTGGTCTTCGTAATGCCCGTTGTGTTCTTCAGCATCTTCGCCGGGATCTTCAGCAAAGGGATTGCCACGGGCAGCGACAAGAAGCTGCGAGTTGGCTGGATCGCGGCTCATGAGACTGCGTTGAGCATCGAGTTGCGGAGCTTTCTGGAGATACATTCGACGCTGCAATGTTCATCGCTGATTGAAGAACCAACATCGACAGATCTCAACGACGAAAACAAAAAGGAATCGATTAGCCAGGCTCGGATCGAAGCGACCATCGCGGAAGCTCAACGCTCTGGCCGATACGACCTGATCATCAGGCTTCCAGATGATTTTCCTTCTCGACTGGGCAACGCAGAAGACTCCGCGCTCTGTGCCCTGCAGTTGGTAACCGACGGTCAGAATCCGATGGCGGTGGCGATGGTCACGTCTGTCGTGAAGGGTTTCTTCGCACAGAAGAAGGCGGCAGCAGCAGCCGAGCAGATGATGAGCCTCAGTTTGGCGGCTCAGTCTTCCAGCGGATATGGCGGCTCTCGTGATGCCAGTAGACCACAATACTTCGACCCGGCGAAAAATCCATCTCAGGTTTTTGGAAACGATCCCGACAGTCGCTTCATTGCGACCAATTCAGATGGCGTGAATTCGGTGAATGGAGTTTCCGACGTTCCCAAAGAATGGGCGATCGCTCCACCCAAAGCTGAACTCACCACCGAAGAACTTCTGGAAACCGCGCTGGCTGACACCACGGAAATTGAGAACGACGAGACAGTCAGTATCAGCGTTGAAAATCCCCAGGCGGCGACTCAGGAGAATCCTCGCATCGCCATGTACGCAGCCGGGATCGCGGTCCTCTTCCTGCTGTTCTCCTCCACCGGCAACGCCGCCGCGCTGCTGGAGGAAGCGGAATCGGGACCACTGGATCGCATTCTGGTCAGTCAGGCAGGGTTATTTCATATCGTCTCAGGCAAATGGCTGGGCATCCTTTTGCTGGGATGCCTGCAGATCACGGTCATGTTTGTCTGGGCGGAACTTATCTTCAAGATTCGACTGCCAGAACACGTTATTGGATTCAGCGTCATGACCTTCAGTACGGCCGCCGCGACCGCCAGCTTCGCAATGCTGTTGGCCACTCTGTGCAAGTCCCGAGCACAACTCAATGCGGTTTCTGTTGTCATTATTCTGAGCATGTCAGCCGTCGGTGGCAGCATGATTCCTCGTTTTGCCATGAGCGATCGCATGAAGGAGATCGGCCGATGGACATTCAATGCGTGGGCTTTGGATGGCTATCAAAAGGTCTTCTGGTTTCAGTCCCCGCTGACAAGCCTGCAAAACGAAGTCGCCGTGCTGCTGGGCAGCTCAGTGGTGCTGGGCGTGCTTACGTTATTGTTCTCCGGACGCTGGAAACGCGGGTAGCAGATGTTCGATTCAATTCATTCAGAAGCAAGATCAAAACGAGCGACATGATGAAGCCCATTTATCCCGTTGTGACGCTGCTTAGCATTATGGGGCTTGCCGGTGGAGCCTTGTTCTTTCTGGATCAGCACGACCATTCGCGTGTTCCTGCAAGCCAAAATGCACCATCGTTGACCAATCACAAATTGGCGGCAGACTGGTCAACGATCAAACCACTGCCGGGCTACGGAGATTCAGAACAAGCGAAACTTCCGGAGAATCCTGACTCCAGCGTCATCCCAGATGTTCGCGCCACTCCGGAATTGCCAACGAACGAAAGTGCCGACAATGGCAACCATCGACCAGTTAACGACGCGGCTGTGGAAACGACCTGCGATGTCGCGGTGCATGTCACAGGACTAAAGGACAAAACTTCAAACCTCTATGTCGCGGTCTTCGATTCTGAAAAAGGATTCCCCAAACCCGAGCACAGCAGGACGACAACGACGATACCGGTCGATGCAGAAAGCGTCGAGTTTTCTCTTTCGCTGCCGGACTCGTCAACAACCGGCATCGCCATCTTTCAGGACCTCAACGGTGACGGAAAGCTGACAAAGAACGGTTTTGGTTTGCCAACTGAACCCTACGGATTCTCCAACAATGCCCGCTCAACATTCGGGCCACCCTCGTTCAGCCAGGCCTCATTCGAAGTGAGCGAAAAGACTTCACCCATCGAGATCACCGTTCGGTGAACATCAATATCATGAGCCTCTCGTTATGGGCAGAACAACACAGCTGAACTGCAGGAGATTGAGTTTTCAGAGTGACGACATAGATCGGCCATAGAATCCCGGGTACAAGACTCGCGAACCCCAGAGAGCAAGAACGAGTCCACCAACAACGTCGACCACATGATGTTGGTGAAGGAATAGCGTCGAAAGACTCAGACCGGCCGCCCAGCTCCACAAGAGAGCTTTTCTGCTTCGAATGGCGGTGCGGGCATAAATGTCGAGCGTCGCAACTCCCCAGGCGACATGCAGTGATGGACAGCAATTGAATCTGAGATTCGCGCTGTCAGCGAATTCATACATCCCGCGCCAGATTCCCATACCAGCGGGCTCCGGCGGTGGAAAACCGGGCTCGAAGGGGATCACCAAAAAACAGATTCCTCCTACGAGTGTCATCAGAAACCAGATGACGGCCAGAGCATTCATTTCACGCCGAGTTCTCAGAATGAACGGCGCTACTGCATAAATGAGATGGAGAGAATTGTAGAAGACTGTGGTGGCCGGGATCAGCGGGATCAAAAATTCCGCGTTGTGATACAGAGGCACTCGATACTGATGCCGTCCAGTCCAATAGTCGGCACCGGCGTAGACAAACGCAAACCAGGCAAAGCTTGGAATGCCCAGTACGAAGTAGGCATAGGCCAGATTCTTTACTCCCGGCCAGCCCAAAAATCTCGGCTGATCACTGTTGTTCATTTTCATCAAGCTGTCGGTACTTCAATTCCTTCAGACCGCTCCTCATCGTACACTTCGCCCCGTGTATTGGACGACGAAATGAAATGCTGCGTGAGTCAACGCCTGTGGATGTTAATCCTCCATCGCTGCGAATTGCACTGATCTCTCCGAAAGGGCCGTTATATCGGCATCGCGGAGGTATCTTCGGCAAATCTCTGCGCTACATGCCACTGACATTGCCAACTCTCGCAGCATTGGTTCCGCCGGAGCTCAATTCGAAAATTCAATGCTTCGACGAAGGCATTGCCGACGTTCCATTGGATCTGAAAGCAGATCTGGTCGGGCTGACAGTGATCACCGGAACAGCTCCGCGAGCGTATGCCCTGGCGGCGGAGTTTCGCCAGCGGGGCATCAAGGTTGTCCTCGGCGGGCCTCATGTCACGCTGCTGCCCGATGAAGCACAACAGCACGCAGACAGTATCGTTGTCGGCTATGCCGAAGAAGAATGGCCGCGTTTGTTACACGACTTCGTGGCTGGTCGCATGAAACCTCGCTATCAACAGCGACCAGATTTCGAACTCACGGGACGACCGCTGCCAGATCGATCCGTTTTGCCGGAGAAGCGATACCTCACGGCGGATGTCTTTGAGGCGACTCGGGGATGCGTCCACAATTGTTCGTTTTGTGTCGTTCCGGCAGCATGGGGACGAAAGCCTTGGCAAAAACCTGTCGAAGCAGTGATCGAAGATCTAATCCGTCGCAAAGCGAGGCGAGCCATCTTTATTGATCTCAACCTGATCTCCGACAAAGGCTATGCCGCTCGACTCTTCGAAGCGCTAATCCCGCTGAAGATTCAATGGTACGGCCTGGCAACGACTTTACTTTGCGATGACATCCCATTGCTGGATCTTGCGGCCGCGAGCGGTTGTCGAGGATTGCTGATGGGACTGGAGTCCATCTCCAACACGGCATTGAAGGGATCTCACAAAGCGTTCAATAATCCGGAAGAGTATCCTCGAATCGTCCGCGAACTTCACAAACGTCGGATCGCACTCCAAGGCTGTTTTGTCTTTGGGCTTGATGATGACACTCCGGATGTGTTCCAGAAGACGGCTGACTTCGCGGTTCGCTGTGCCGTCGACTTGCCTCGATTTGCAATCGTGACACCGTTTCCGGGTACAGGCCTGTACAACGAGTTGAGTGCTAAGGATCGAATCTTCACGCGTAACTGGGAACTTTACGACGGCCAACACGTCGTCTTTCAGCCTGCTCAGATGACTGTCGACCAACTGCAGAAGGGCACAGAGTATGCCTGGAAGTATGCATATTCGTGGGGCAACATCGCGCGACGGCTGTGGCATTCACCGACAGCCTGGCCATTGGCACTGACGACCAATGTTGGGTACCGATATTACGCTTATCACCTGGATCGGTTCTACAATTGTGATGTCCCGGTGTTGCCGACTCTGACGAAATCAGCAGCGACTCCAACTGCATCACCAGAACGGCCCGCGGTACGTCGAGAAGGTTGCGGTACAGCGGCCGACGAGGTCCTTGTCTCCCTGGAAATGCGGGATTCATGAGCAGCCGAAAGCCATTTCGCCTCACGATCGTCCATCCGTGCGTTGGCCGACCACGGGGCATGAAGCAATACATCCGAACATGGCAGATGGAATGTCTTCCAGCGGCGATGATTGCAGCTCTGACACCGCCAGACGTCGAAAAGAAATTCTATGACGATCGCCTTGAACCGATTCCGTTTGATGAACCGACAGACCTTGTTGCCATCAGCGTAGAAACCTATACCGCAAAACGCGCTTACCAAATTGCCAGCGAATATCGTCAGCGCGGTGTTCCAGTTGTGATGGGAGGGTTTCATGCGACGCTCTGTCCGGAAGAAGTGGGTCTGTACGCAGATACGCTAGTCGTCGGCGAGGCGGAAGGAATCTTCGAACAAGTCATTGATGATTATCGCCACGGATGCCCAAAGTCGTTTTACCAAAGCAAAGAGCGACCTCAGTTGCGGGTCACGCCGGATCGTTCCATCTTTCAGGGCAAGCGATACCTGCCGATCCGACTTGTCGAGTTTGCTCGCGGCTGTCGATTCCGCTGCGACTTCTGCGCGATTCAGTCCTTCTTCAGCGCAACGCACAGCCATCGTCCTGTGGATCGAGTTCTGGAGGAGATTGCCCGAGTTCGTCGGCCGGGGCAGATGATCTTCTTTATCGATGACAACCTAACCTCCGGGCTTGATGAAGCCAAGGAACTGATGGAAGCACTGATTCCGCTCAAGATCCGCTGGGTGAGTCAGTCAGCGATCAATGTGTGTCACGACGAAGACACTCTGGATCTGATGCGCCGCAGTGGCTGTCAGGGAGTCTTGATCGGCTTCGAATCTCTGCACGCTGAGAGCCTGAAACAGATGAATAAGTCGTTCAATCTGATGGCTGGTGGACCGGCGAAGGCTCTGGTCAACATGTCTCGGCACAAGCTTTCCGTTTACGGCACGTTTATTTTTGGCTATGACCATGACACTCCGCAGTCAATTTCAGAGACAGTCGACTTCGCGATCGAACATGGTCTTTTCATCGCAGCGTTTAATCACATTACGCCATTCCCGGGCACTCCGTTGTATGAGCGAATGAAGACGGAGGGACGACTGTTGTACGACGCGTGGTGGCTGGATGACAGGTATCGCTACAACATGATTCCTTTTCAACCGCGGAATATGTCGCCGGACGAACTTGCGAAACTATGCCTTGATGCTCGACGACGGTTCTACAGTTGGTCCAGCATTGCTCGACGCGCGATGGCTCCTGTCAATCGGAGAACTCTTTATCTGCTGCGGAATCATCTGATCATCAATGCCATGCATCACTGGGACGTGGAAGGACGGAGCGGTTTGCCTTTGGGGGACGAGTCATGGACCGGAAAGCTGATACCGGCCCTGCAAAGGCAATAGCGTCCTCCGGCCTGCACTTTGATTTGGTCGACGACAGCGAAGAATCGCAACTACGAGCGTTACTCAGAGAAACACCACTTGGCGGGTCCATCGAAGCAACGCTTCGTCGAGAGCCACGTTACTTCGATGGAGCCGTTGTTGAAGGTCCGTTCCATCAGGTGCTCGCTGCTCGCAAAGGGCAGCCAGACTCAGAAGCCACAGATTCAATCGTGGCCATGGCGACTCGCAGCGTCCGCATGCGATATGTCAGTGGCATCGCGACACCCGTCGGATATCTCGGCGGCCTGCGGATTCGCGAGTCGGCTCGAAAAGGCCTGGTCATCGCCAGAGGCTTTCAGAAGCTCAGGGAACTTCACGAAGATGGCCGCACGGACTTCTATCTGACAACAGTGACGGAAGGTAACACTGCGGCGATCGATGCACTGACGAAAGGACGCGCAGGTCTACCCAGTTATCACGAACTGGGGCGATACTTCACGTTTATCCTGCCCACACATTCGTGGAAAGTTCCTCGCCGAGATCCGACACTCCAGATTCGGCCGCTTCATGAAAAGGAACTTCCGGAGTTGGTCGCATTCCTGAATCGTGAAGGACAGCCACGCCTGTTTTTTCCTGTCCTCAATGAACACGATTTTCCAACAAAGACTTCGACGTATCGGGATTTGTCGCTTGATCAGATTCTATGTGCGTGGCGTGACGACAGAATTGTTGGCACCTTAGCAGCGTGGGATCAATCCGGGTTCAAGCAATCTCATATCGAACAGTACACTGGTCATTGGAGATGGTCGCGGCATCTCTACAATCCACTGGCGCGATGCCTTCGCCTTCCGCGGTTTCCAGCCCCGGGAGATCGATCGCGAAATGTGATGCTGGCTTTGCCGGTGATTGAGAACTCCAATCCCGCCGTCTGGCAGCAATTACTGCATCAGATTAGACATTTGCCGGTGACAAAACAGAATGATAGTCTGGCATTGGGATTGTTCGAACGTGACCCGCTCGTTCCGTTTGCTCGACGAACAGCCGTGCATTGCTACGAAACTCGCCTGTACGTGGTAAGCTGGGATCCGGAAAAGGTTCAGCCGGAGCAATTCAACGGCCGCAACGTTTATCTTGAGTTAGGCTGTCTGTAACATAATCCGCATGACACTCGCCGCTCGAATTCTGCGTCCTTCCCAACTGGCTCTGCCTGATCGCGACGCCATGTTCGCTCTTATGGATCGCCATTATGAAAACATGATTCGAGCCCGATTCGAAACAGACCTGTCAGAAAAGGACTGGGTCATTCTGCTGATCGACGAAGCCTGTTCCGAAGTTTGCGGCTTCTCGACGCAGGCCCTGATTTCCCTGAGCATCGACGACCGCCTCATCCGCTGTGTCTTCTCCGGCGACACAATTGTCGATCGTGACCACTGGGGCAGCAGTGCGCTGGCTCTGGCATTCGGAAAGCTGGCGCTGCACTGGATTGAGACGTACCCCAATGACGAAGTGTACTGGTGCCTGATCTCGAAAGGCTTTCGTACTTATCGAGTTCTTCCGGTCTACTTTCGTGACTTTCATCCTCGTTACGACGCCGAGATGCCTTCTGATCTTCGGTCGATTATCGCTGCAGTTGCACAAGCTAAGTTTCCCAGTCGTTTTAACGAACAACAAGGTCTCGTCAAAGCCTCAACAAACAGTGATCGCCTCAGACCGGGCCTTGGTGAGATTACTCCGGAAAGACTGCAGGATCCTCATGTGCATTTCTTTGTTGAGAAGAATCCTGGACATGCTGAGGGCGATGAGCTGTGCTGTATCGCTCGCATGACACCTGAAAATTTCTCCGCGGCGGCTCAGCGGATGCTTCAGTCTGCCGCGTTCGCTCGCCAGCGTGTCGGCTCATGTTGATCCGGGCTATAAACTCGCTCTGGATGTGGCAGAGCCGTGGCGAGAGCCGAGCCTTTCATCAGGCCACGGCAAATATTCGACGTCAGCAGGAAGAACTGCTGCAAACAACGCTGCGAGAGAACGCAAACTCCAGTTATGGTCGAGAGCATCGATTCGCAAGCATCAAATCGCTCGAAGATTTTCAGAAACATGTTCCGATCTGCGGTTATGAAAGCCTGAGACCAAAAATCGAGGAGATCGCGAATGGAGGGCAGGGGGTTCTGACTTCCGAGCCTGTCCTGATGCTGGAACCCACCGGAGGTTCATCCAGCGGTAGTCGCTTGATTCCGTACACCGCCACACTCCGGCGTCAATTTCAACGGGCCATCGCGACATGGATGTACGATGTGCTGTCGGGTTTTCCGGGTTGTCGCAAAGGGCGAGCATATTGGTCGATTTCTCCCGCAGCGCAGCGAGCAGAGCGAACACCGGGGGGAATCAGGATCGGGTTTGAAAGCGACGCGGAGTATCTTGCGGGTTGGCAACGCTGGGCCATGAAACGGCTTCTGGCCGTGCCAACATCCGTGGCTCAGATCCGTAACGTCGAGAATTTCCAGTATGCGACCTTGGCAGGGCTTCTTGCGGCAAATAACCTTGCCCTGATCTCAGTGTGGAGCCCGACGTTTCTGACAACCTTGTTCACGAGGCTTCCAGACTGGGCCGAGCAGATCGTCGAAGACATTGAAGTCGGACAGCTGCATTTCCCTCAGACCGATGCGGATCAGGGCTTCAAAGAATTCTGCATTGATCGCAATCGCAGCCGGTCTCGTTTTCTGAAGAGTAAGCTCAAGGAATTCGGTCCTTCAGCAGAGTTCCTGAAAAAAATCTGGCCATTGCTATCGCTTGTGAGTGCTTGGAGCGATGCCTCGGCCTCCATGTTTGTGCCAGAGTTAAAACACTGGCTGCCGGATGTTCCGTTTCAGCCCAAAGGTCTGCTGGCGACCGAAGGAGTCACTTCGTTCCCGCTAAATTCCTACCGCGACTCCGCGCTGGCCATACGTTCTCATGTGTTCGAATTCCAAACCATCGACACCGCAGAGGATCCAACTCGTCCAGCCAAATGGGCGTGGGAACTTGAGCAGGGCCGTCGTTATCAAGTTCTTATGACCACCGGCGGCGGCTTGTATCGTTACGCAATTGGCGATGAGATCGAAGTGACAGGATTCGTTCGGCAGTGCCCGCTGCTGAGATTCACAGGTCGTGCCGGAGTACAAAGCGATCTGGTCGGCGAGAAGCTGCATGAACAACACGTTCGAGATGCCATTGCGCAAAGTTGTGAATCGCTTCGCCTTGAGCCTTCTTTTGCGATGCTGATCCCAGTCCATGCCGAGGCATCTGACCAGCATTCGGCCTCGGGTTATCGTGCCATTCTGGTGGTCAGAAATCTGAAATGTTCAGCGGCCGAACAGGACACTGTTGAGCGACAGGTGGCCGAGAAGATCGAACAGCAACTGTGCAACAATTCTCAGTATCGCTATGCGATTGGTTTGGGCCAACTCAGAAAGCTCGACGCATGGATTCTGTCGACTTCAACAGAGCAGACATGGTCCGTTTATGAATCAGAATGTCGGCGACGAGGTCAGAAGAGCGGAGACATTAAACCGACGGTGATCGCCAGAGGGGCAGGGTGGGAGAAGGTCTTTAAGAAAGCTCGACGCAACGATTCGTAGCAGTCTCAAGACCACTAAGCTCCCGTCTTTCATGGGTCGACGAACCCTCTGCCAGGCTTTTCTTCACTTCAGACTCGCAACCAGCCAGTTTCCACCTGTTCCCGAAAGAAGACCAGCGACTCTTTGACAGCAGTCAATAGCGGCGTATGCGGCGTCGAAGGAAATGCGTTAAGGAATGGAGCAAACTCAAGATCGCAGATAAACGGCACTTCTGCGTCTCCGATTGAGATCCGGACGTCTTCACTGCAACCAAGTTCCGCTGCCGCCTGATGCAATGTCTCCACAAACGTTCGAGTATCCACCGTGTGACTCGGGATTGTGAAGACGCCATAATCGGAGAATGGAGCCATCAATGCGTTTCCAAACGCGGCACCGACATCCGGTGAGTACAAATAATCCTGTCGACTCTTAAAAGGAATCTCATAGGGCAGTCGCAAAGCAACATGCTTCATCGCTGTCGTGGGGGCTGCCGTCAGCCCGGCATCGCGTCCCGGGCCAAAGAGGACACCAGGGCGAATGCAGAGTGAGGGAATGCCGGTCTCCTTAAAAAGGAAACGCGTGATCTGTTCTCCAGCCATTTTCCACGCGCCGTAGACATTCACGGGAGCAGGCTCCGCAAGCATTGGCACTTTAGGTCCGGGGTAGGAGCGACGCGGACCATAAACGGCAACGGAACTTGCGAACACAAAGCGGCTGAGTGACGGGCTGCATTTCTTGACCGCTTCGATCAGATTCTGAGTCCCCGCCAGATTGATCTGCAGTCCCAGATCCCGATTTACATTGCAGTCGGGCGTTTGTAGTGCAGCCAGATGCACAACACGAGTAATCTCATTGGCCTGCAGAGCTTCCTCAATTTGTCGGATCTCTCGAATATCGAGGTGAACACAGGACAGTCGAGACAAAGGCGCAACGCCAAACAGGCGATTAATTCTCTCGGTCGAAACATTACGTGCCCCGACAATCACAGTCGCATCTGCATTCGACAGCAACCACTTAACAACCTGTGCTCCAATACAGCCGAAGCCTCCGGTTACGAGAATTCTGTCTGATGTCGTTTCAGCCACGGGCGTATCGTCCTTTTTGTGTCGAGCAGGAACATTTTGCGGTCGAGGATGACATCAGAGAATCATCGCCGAAACAGCATGATAGTGCCGCCACTTAACGGCAGCCAAGGTGCTGCGAGACTGGGTTCGTGATAAAGATTTCGAAAAACAGCAAGCGACACTTCCTTTGAAGGAACCGCTGGACTCATTAATCTTCGAAGCATGACGGGGGGCTTGTCGGCCCATCATGTCTGGAAATCTCACAGTCCTCAATGAGACAAGCCTCTTACACGATGCTCTCTGAAGATTCGCACCCCCCCAGTGTTGCCGTTAAAGGGCGAGCGGAAGTTATCGTAGATGAAGCACCGATGTCTGGTCGATTCAACATGGCCATGGATGCCGCCATGCTTGAGTTGGGAGCGACCCGCGATGTTTCGGTGATACGAATCTACCGATGGTGTGAACCAACGGTTTCCGTAGGGTATTTTCAGGGATCATCTGACCAACGTGAATCCCCGTTTCCAGGCCTGCCGATGGTGCGACGCCTTTCTGGTGGAGGCGCAATCCTGCACGATCTCGAGATCACCTACTCGTGCACGCTTCCGGCCAGCCACCCAGTCCGGCAGGATCCCTCAGAACTCTACGGAATCATTCACCGTAGCATGATCAGGCTTCTGCGGGAATGTGGAGCGGAATGCATGCTGCGGAGCGAATTTGACTCAAATCAGTTTGCAAAGATTCAGACGGAACTACCATCGGGAAACGTGAATGCGCTCCCGGCTGCAGAACCATTCCTCTGTTTCCTTCGCAGCAACCCCAACGATATCGTTCATGAGAGTGGTATCAAGATTGTCGGAAGTGCCCAAAGGAGGCGAAAAGGCATCACTCTGCAACACGGCAGTGTTTTGTTGTCTGCGTCACAAGTGTGCCCCGACGTAAACGGCATCCTGCAACTCAAGAAGGGATTCGATGCACCCCAGTTTTCGTCTCGGTTACCCGGCACAATTGCCGATTCCATCGCCCAGGAATGGACGATTCGCTCTTATTCGGATTCGGAGAGAGCAATTTGTTCTGAATTCCTTTCAAATCCAGCCTAATGTTACCCTGTTGAGCAGAGCAGAATCTGCCATTCAACTGAGTCCGGGGGGGCCATTTTCCCGGAGGATTGGCTGGCACGCCAGGATCAAAGCCCTTCCCCTCTCAGCGAGATGGGATTCTCTGCCGATACTTCAGCCGACAAATCGTTACTTCCTCTGGCGGTGATCTCAGAAGTTGGGAAATCAATACTATCAGAAAGATGTGCGGTTTATGACCTTGGGTCGTCCTGAAGTCGGCTCTGCATGATTTTTCGACAATTTTGCAAGCCTCCCGGGCCTTTTCATGCTGGCAGTTGTAAAACGGGTTGCTACATTCTTATTCCAACGAACTTGAACACATCCTGTCTATTCGCGCCGAGATACCTTGTTCGCGAGCCTCTCGGAAGGGCTTCTCATTCCTTCGGAGTTTCCCACTTATGGTCGCAGCGGAACTGAAAGTTGTCGGCGGTAAACACGCCGGCCAGGTCATTCCCCTGAATCGACGCAAGTTTCTGATTGGTCGAGAGCAGGATTGTCAGCTCCGCCCAAACAGCGACATGGTCAGCCGTCACCATTGCGTTTTCAGCGTTGATGATTTCTCTGTGCGCCTAAGAGATTTGGGCAGCACCAACGGCACTTTGGTCAATGGTGAACGAATCCGAAAAGAAACGGTTCTCGCCTCCGGAGACCGAATTCTGATTGGGAATCTCGATTTTGAACTGGTGATTCGGCAGGGCGTGAACCTCCCCGATTCGGACAGCAAGACGATGCCTCCGGTTCCGCTCACCAACGAAGACACGCAGGTTAACTCTCGCACCGTTTTGGAGATGCCGACGACTCCCATAGCGGCCGCTGAACCGGTGACTTCAAAGGCCCCTGAGACAACTCAGGTCGTGCCAATTCAAAGCATTCCAGAGCCTGTTCCGGCGGCCGTCGCAGCGCCTGCCACTGTGAGCACCGGTGAAACAATGGTAATGCCACAGGGCCAGATGGTTCCGGGGCAGTATCCGTATCAGCCAATGATGAACCCTATGATGCAACCGATGATGCAGCCTATGGGTTATCCGGGCGGCATGTATGGTGGAATGCCGTACCAGCAGATGATGCCAGGTTATGGTCAAATGTATCCTCAGATGATGCCGCAGATGGGTTATCCGATGCAGGGCCAGCCGATGGCACCTGCGGCCGCAAGCCCTGCTCCAGCCGCCGCAGCAGCAGGAATCGAGGTTGCGTTGCCCGACCCATCACTGACAGGAGCAAAAGAAAACGAAGCTCCGAAAGGCAGTACGGGAGCATCGACATCTGACACAGCGAAACCAACTGGAGCTGCTGATGCTATCATCAAGCAGTACATGGGACGTCGCCCAGGCAATAGTTAATTGATTGTACAACGTGGACATGAGACGGGCTTGCGGATATCCTCAAGCCCGTCTTCGTTTGTAGAGCATACTACTTAGCAGCGATCACGATCCCGGGAGACAACGAGTCATGGCTGAACCAAACGATCTGCAGAGAAAATACAAGGAATTCCTCGATCTGATGCCACTGACTCTGGCGCTTGCAGGCCTGCCGGCCAGCGACCATGGCAAGTACTTTACAGCCGAGCAGATTGAATCTCGCCTTTTCACCCTTCGCCACGCATGGAAGGCTGCTCGACAAGTGACTCGCGAATGCATCCAGCCCAGCAATTCCCAGAACTCCTCAGGCGAATCCTGATCAAGGACTTTCGTCTTCGAGTTATCAACGCTCACAAAACGCTATCGGGGGAGCAACCGCTTTTCCAATACTTCGGCTGTGGACTCCGGCGGCACACGTTCCTCCATTGTGATGAACGGCACTAAAAGATTTGAACTCTGCTCAGGAACCAGCCGCCCAAAGGCCCACATCACCCGACCAGCGACCGAGGTGCAAGACAATTGTCGGCCCACAGCCCACTGGATGCTGAAAACATTTCCTGACCGTAACACGAACGCTGGACTCGGCTTAGGGATGTGGCGGGGACTTTGACAGAATAAAAGCAGGATTTGTCAGAATTTGCGTGTCGATATCGTATAGACTTGTGTCCAGCACGTTATGGAGTGTCGCTGATCTCATCAGCGAGTTGGCGATCGGAAGGCAAGCCCTCCACTATGCGATCGCTTTGAATAATGGGAACCCTTACTCATTCGAGAAACTGGTTCCTGCCTGTCGAACTCTAATTATCGAAGACCGAGTTCCACAGCGACGTTTTACAGGCTACGAGACTTAAAAGTCCCTCAACGCCTGGTCAGGATCAATCGCAGCGGATCACTGATCAAGATGTCTCAGCCTTCATGAGAACGAAGGCTGCCTTTTCTCATGCGATATCGAACCGCCTGACAGGCGGACGGTATTCTGAATCTCTAGTTTCCGATCGATCTGCAACTAATCTGAAGGCTCTCATCAGAGCGAACAGCGCGTGTTGCAGATCCATTATCACCGCCAGTGGTCAAGGCCACTCAAACGCCTCATACAGGGGCTGGATGTTTTAAATGACAACAATTTTTGTTGGCAATTTGTCGTTTCAGACGACTGAAAGCGAAATCGAGCGAATGTTCGCCCGATACGGCCGAGTCTCTTCAGTGAGGATGGCCACAGACCGAGGGACAGGATCACCGCGAGGCTTTGCATTTGTGCAAATGCCCGGAATGGATGACGCAGAAGAAGCTATTGCTCGCCTTAACGGGCAATCACTTTGTGGACGCTCGATCACTGTAAACGAGGCCCACGCCAAGACGGATTCCGGGCCAGCCAGACCAGCAGGAGGCCGGCGATCAGCATTGCTTGACTCACTTTAATACTGAGGCATTTTGCCATGGCTCGGACGAAGCCAACGATTTCACAACACGTTAAGTCATCTCCAGGAGCGTATTCATGGTCAAAGTCACCGCAACGGCTTTTTCAAGACTGAAAAGAAAACTTCGCCGCCAGCCAGAGGGAATCGCGGTCCGCATCACGTTGAAGAACGGCCATGTGGAATTTCGTCCGGACAAAGAACAAACAGGCGATGTTGTCTTCGCCCATCGAGGACAATCCGTATTGCTCGTGGGAACCGACACAGCAGACAAGATCGCTCGTAAAACTCTCGATGTCGTCAAGACGGCCGACGGAGATAGACTGCGATTTACCCGTCCGGTTTAGATGCACTGACTATCACGATCACGGAGTGTCTCGGCTTGAGACTTGTAGAGTCAGCAGTAACCCTGAACGAGCTACGTAAGTTCCTTTTGCCCAGCTACCGCTCATGCATAGCTCGCGCAGGGCAGGGGAGCGTACTGCCGTGTTAGCGTTCGGATCGGCCACTCAAAGCATGAACGGCCTCTGACACATGACTCGCTGCCCCAAAACCGATGATCGCCGAATGAATGGCGGGGTGACCTAATGCGAACTCGATCGCCTTTCCACCAAGGCTTGCTCCGCCGCTATTGAGACTCGCCGCGCGATCCAAGTCCCTTTTGTACAAGTCGAGTGGGAAATAGGGCGTTCTGAGAGTGTGGTTGCTTGGTGGCTGTCCCAGCAATGCCCCGCCCGCAAAGACTCGAATGGCAAAGCACCCCATTCTTGCCTGCAGACAATCGTTAAGAATATTTCCGTAGTTCTGTTCGGGAAAATCCTGAGCGACCTCGCAGCCAGCGCTTGGGTTGAGCAAGTTGTAGGGAACCTGAATTGTGTCGAACTCTCCAGTCCTCACGACAGATTGCATCGCTTCCACAATTCCTGTCCCGGTTAGGCCAATGAAGTCTACTCGATTTTCCCTCTGCATCGACTTCAATGCGTCAAGAATGCTGCCGCAATCAAGCACGTCGCTGACACTCACAGAGTTCGGCTGGTCACCCCGAGTTGTCGTTATCGAATTGTGTAGCTGCAGGAGACTTACTTTTGGCAGCCGAAGTCGGCTCAAACTGGACGCCAGGCCAACACGAACCTGATCCGAAACGGAAGTCGGCAAGCTAAAGTCAATCCGGACTTTTGTCGCGACATGAATTTGGTCGCGAACTTCTTCTGGCAATTCTGCGAGGATCCTCCCGATGTTTCTTTCCGAAAGACCATTTCCGTAGGCAGCTGCCGTGTCAATCCAGTTGATTCCCTGCGCGATCAGGGCTTCCATTGTCTGAACCTGCAACTCAAAATTTTCGCTGGTCATCAGACCAGAAACTGGGCCACCTCCGAACGACAGGCAAGAAACCTGAAGTCCTGTTCTTCCGAGGACTCGACGAGGAACCGGCCGGTTGAGGTCGTAACCATCATTTATCGTCAACATTGAATGCTCCGGGGTTCGATTCACCGCTTTTCAAAGGAGCCAGGAATTCACCGTTGTGGAAGAACCGGGCATTCAAAAGGGCCTCAATGCTTGACAGTCTCCACGAATGCCAGTAATTTCCGGCCAGAACCTTGGGAAAATAGCGTGACAGTGGACACTTTTCCGGCTGTCACGTGGCTTTTTCGGGGAAGTTTGCTGTTTGTAAGATCCTGAACCGCCTTCGAGGAACCTGAAATGGACAAGATGTAGGTCTTACTCCATTTCCCCGTTTTCCAGAGAGCTTCGCGACGTGACTTGCTCACTTTGCGTTGGTCGTTGGGCAACGGAAAGGTGTTCGGCAGATTTTCTGTCGACTTTGAAAAGTGGGACATTGCTCCCGCTTTTTTTTTACCCCGCACAGCACAACCAGACACCCAGTCATGAACGGCACGGAAATCCTTAGAATTGTCGACGCGATCCACCGCGACAAGGCGATTGACGCCGAAATCGTGTTTGAAGGGATCGAGCAGGCAATCTTGTCAGCAGCTCGGAAGCACTTCTCAGAAGAAGAGCAACTCGAAGTTCGCATTGATCGAGAATCTGGCGAGCCAGCTCTGATTTGCGACGGAAGAATGCTTGATCCTGAATTGCTCGGAGATCTTCTTGGCCGAATTTCGGCTCAAACAGCCAAGCAAGTGATGATTCAGAAGATCCGCGAAGCAGAACGGGATACTCTTTACGAAGAGTACCTTGAACTTCGCAGCCAATTGATCTCTGGCCAGGTGACTCGTGTTGATCGTGGCACGGTGATCGTCAGTTTGGGCAAGGTTGAAGCAATTCTTCCTCGCAGTGAACAGATCCGCAAAGAGAATTATCGAACCGGCGATCGAGTTCGAGCGATTGTGCTCGATGTGCGAAAAGCTGGATCGCGAGTTCGAGTCATCTTGTCTCGTACTCACGCAGATTTTGTTCGCCGCTTGTTTGAAGTGGAGATTCCCGAAGTCAACGATCGTGTGATCGAGGTTCGCTCAATCGCTCGTGAAGCTGGTAATCGTTCAAAGGTCGCTGTCAGCTGCGGCGACGCATCGATTGACTGCGTCGGGGCGTGCGTTGGTGTTCGCGGGGCTCGAATTCGCGGCATCGTCGAAGAACTTGCTGGCGAGCGAATTGACATCGTTCGATGGAATGATTCGCTGTCGATTCTGGTACCGAATGCACTCCAGCCCGCTGAAGTCGAAGACGTGATCCTTTGTCCAATGCTGGGCAAAGTCATTGTGCTGGTACGAGAAGATCAGTTGTCCCTGGCCATTGGTAAATTCGGTCAGAACGTGCGACTTGCGTCTAAGCTGGTCGGTTGGGACATTAATGTGATGACCCAGGATCTTCTCGATCAACAACTTGATAAGTCGATTGAAGCATTTTGTGTGATTCCGGAAGTTACGGCGGAACTTGCGGAGAACTTGGTGTCTCAAGGTTTCTTTACATTTGATGATCTTTCAGTGATCGAGCCGGATCAATTGGCAGAAATTGGCGGACTTTCCGACGAAGACTGCGATAAGATCGTTGAATACGCCGACAGGGAGAGTCAGCGACTTGAGGCGGAGGAGAAAATTGCAGCAGAACTAAAGAAACAGTCTGCGGCTCAGGGGGAGACTCCCAAACCAAAGCCGGCGCCACCTGCTCAGGAAGCAGCTACACAGGAACCCGAAACTGTGCCACCGGAAGCGGCCGGTGACTCTTCACCCGTGGTGGAAGAATAGATGAACTGATAACTGCGGTCGCAACAATGGAGCGGCCATTTTTTCCTTGATCTTCGCAACGCCGGGGCGGATGTCAAAAAACAGAGGAGTCACGGTCTTCAGTAACTGAACTTGTTTTTCGTCCATATCGTGGATCTTCGTTTTTTGGCTGTGATCGGCATTCGCCGGAAACTGGTCGAAACCGTGTGGTCACCTGGTGACCGCTGATAGACTGCAAATGAGTCTTTTCACTTTGTTTCGGCTAGTCGTTGTTTGAGGTTCTGTGCCGCTGGTATGGCAGAGCGTTTCTGGAATCATACCAAGTCGGCCTAAGGGGTTATGTTTTGAAGATTAGAATCTTTGCCCTTGCCAGAGACCTGGGCCTCGACAGCAAGGTATTGATAGACCTGTGTGAGGAAGCCGGAGTTAAATTGCGCAACGCTCTCGCGACCATCAGCGAAGAGGAACGAGATCAGGTTGTCGCCTACGTCCGCAAAAAAGGGACAGCAGTTACTCCTCAGGCTCCGGTTCCGGATGTAACTCCGGTTCGAGAACAGTCCGCACACGGCGGCCGTGTTCGAGTCATCGGAACGGGGAGCGTTCGCACCCAATCTGGCAGGTCTCAGGCAGAAGAGCCGCAGGAAGAACCGCAGCAGACGGAAGAGGCAAATCCTGCAGAGATCGAGGTACCCGCTGCACAGCCGGAAGTTGTTGCCGAAACTCCAGTCACAGCAGAGGCCGTAGAACCGGCCACTGAGGTCGATGTCGTCGCAGAGGTTCATGCTCCAGCATTAGCCCCGGAGACGGATCCATTATCCCCATCTCCCCCAACTCCACCTGCCACGGTCACACCAATCGCTGCCACCACCGCACCTGCCGCTATAGCCACCACGTCAGACAATTCTGCTTCCGATGCAATGCGGCGTCCTCGCATGCAGCAAGTTCGAGAAATGCGACCAATCGGATCGGTGAAGGAACGAGAGCAGAATCCGGCTTCCAACGCACCCGCAAAGCCGTCGGGCCCTATCAAGGTTGGTAAGGACCGGCAACCCGCTCGGCAACTTGTTGCATCAGCGCCGATCATCGCTCCCCCTCCGGTCAAGAAGGTAAAACCCAAGGAAGAGAAGGCTCAAAAGCCCGACATGTCGTTCAAGGGCATTGTCGACAGCAGCAGCCCGCTTTCTGAGCAGTTGAAGGCTCTTCGCAAGGCCCGAGAAGAACACGAAGGCGGTGGACCGGCTCCGGCCGCGAAGCCACGTGGTCAAGTTAACCGTGGCTCTTTGCTTAAAGAGCTTCGAGAAACTCGGGAAGCGGAACGTCAAGCCAAGAAGCTCAAGCGGAAAAAGAAGACAAGTGGTGTCGAGCTTCGTACCACGGCTCAGATTTCATTCCCAATTACTGTTCGTGCTCTGTCAGAAGCGATTGGGCGCCCGGCAAAATCGATTCTTGGCATTCTATTCAAACAGGGTCGGATGGTCACCATCAACGACGAACTGGGTGAAGAAGAGTCCATGGAAGTCGCCATGGAGCTGGGCGTTGATCTTTCGTTCAAACGAAGTCGAGACATCGAAGCTGAGCTTCTGGCGTCTCTTGACCACGAAGATCCTCCAGAACTGATGCGTCAGCGTCCGCCAATCGTGACGATTCTTGGACACGTTGACCATGGCAAGACGACGATGGTCGACAGGATTCGGTCGGCGAATGTTGCAGCAGGAGAAGCGGGCGGTATCACTCAGCATATCGCTGCGTACCAGGTGAACTATCAGGATCACCTTTTGACGTTCGTCGATACACCTGGCCACGCCGCGTTCGGTGAAATGCGATCGCGCGGTGCGAATGTGACCGACATCGTGGTTCTCGTCGTTGCCGCAGATGACGGTGTCATGCCACAAACGGTGGAATGTATCAGTCACGCGAAGAACGCTGGCGTACCAATCGTAATCGCGCTGAACAAGATCGACCTTCCGGGCATTGATGAGCAGCGTATTCTCCAACAGCTGGCTCAACACGAACTGCTTCCTGCTGAGTGGGGTGGCGAGTACGAAGTGGTCAGAACATCCGGAGCGACAGGTAAAGGCATCGACAAGCTGCTCGAGACTCTGTTGCTGACTGCCGAACTGCACGAACTTCAGGCGAATCCGGAGCGAGAAGGCCTAGGTGTCTGCCTGGAAGCATTCCGTGATGAAGGTCGCGGAGCTATTGCATGGTTGATTGTTGAAAAGGGAACTCTTCGAGTTGGCGATGTAGTTCTCTGCGGCTCTACCTACGGTCGAATCCGTGCAATGTACAACGATCGTGATGAAGCGATCACGGAAGCCGGTCCATCAATGCCTGTGAAGGTATCGGGACTTTCAGAAGTCCCGGGGGCAGGGGATCACTTCTTCGTAATGAAAGATATCGAGGAAGCACGCGAAACAGCGAGCAGCCGTCTTCACGAAGGCCGCACGGAGTCGTTGTCGTCTCGTGTTTCCCCACGAACGCTGGAAGATATTCTGGGTTCACCGCGCGACGGTCAGGGTGTTCAGGAACTGCCGTTGATTCTGAAAGCCGATACACCGGGATCGATCGAAGCTCTCCGCAGCGAAATCGGAAAGTTCGAACACCCGGAGGTGAAAGTTCAGATTATTCACTCGGGTGTCGGTGGTGTGAACGAGAGCGACGTTTCTCTAGCAAGTGCCGCTGGAGCGATTATCGTTGCGTTCCATGTTATCGCGGAAGACCGTGCTCAGGCTCAGGCGGATCGCCAGGGTGTTGAGATTCGTCGCTATAACATCATCTATGAAGTGACAGAACACATTAAGTTGGCACTGCAGGGACTCCTGCGGCCCGAGCGAGTGGAGGTTTCTACCGGTCGAGCCATTGTACTGCGAACTTTCGCCATCAGTCGGTTTGGAACGATTGCGGGTTGTCGAGTTCTCAACGGGACAATTTCGCGAGACAGTCGAGTGCATTTGATTCGCGACCAGAAGGTCATGAATGATTATCGCATCGGCTCACTGAAGCGTGAAAAAGATGATGCCAAGGAAGTCCGCGAAGGCATGGAATGCGGTATCAGGCTCGAAGGATTTAACGACGTTAAGGAAGGTGACCTGCTCGAAGCATACCGAGTCGACGAGATCAAACGGACGCTGTAGTGTCGGTGTCGGCCGAGGTTTTGGAGCCTCTGCCGGTGCAGCACAAACGTTGGGCGCCGTCTCAACGAACCGCCGAAGACCTTGTTGTGTCTCTGCCAGCTCCCTCTTCTGGAAAGCTTCCGTTTATGTCGTCAACCCGTCGTACAGCGCGAGTCGCCTCGATGATTCGCGAGGTGGTCAGCAGCGCAATTCTTTTTGAACTCCGGGATCCACGGATCAAAAATGTGACAGTCCTTGGCGCCGATGTGAGTCCGGATTTGCGTCACGCAAGTGTGCGAATTTCGGTCATGGGAGATGAAAAAACAGCAGCCTTGACGATGCACGGACTCACCTCTGCCAAGGGGTATCTCCAGTCGAAAGTCGCGGAGTACATCAAAAGTCGCTATACTCCCGAGCTTCGATTCGTCATTGATGATGGAATCAAACGGTCGGTTGAAACTGCAGCACTGCTGCGTGAAGTCATTCCTCCTGAATCAGAAGTTTCAGAGTCCGATGAAGAGGCGGATCTGAATCATCCAGGTTTCGATCTGAATGGGGAAGAGGATGAAGATGCGATGGACTCCGCTGAGACCGATCACAACTAGTGAGTTTACGTTGAAACCAAAGTGACCGCGCCTGATGACCGTCAGACGTGTCCCCCTTAATGCATAGTTGCATAAATTGGCAATCAGTTGAATCAGGATCAGCAGGGAATAACAATGGGAACGGCCAAAGCCACCAAGGCAGCCGACAAATCTCAGATCTGTCGAAAGCTCGTGACAGCTTTACAGAAGCTGTACGGTAAGTCCGTGCCTAAGATTGAACTGTCTGTCGTTGAGACCATGTTGTTCGCCGCTTGTCTTGAAGACAATCCCTGGGCCACAGCAGACTCTGGACTCAAGAAGCTTCTCACCTCATACTTTGACATGAACGAGGTTCGAGTCAGTTCTGTTTCGGAGTTGGAGCAGACACTTGCTCCCTTGAAGGATGCCGACTGGAAAGGTCTCCGAATCAGGTCCATTCTCCGATTCGTGTTCGAAACGACTTATTCGTACGACTATGAGAAGCTTCGCCGGCAGACCCTGGAACAGGCCGTTAAGACCCTGAAGAAAGTGAACGACATCACGCCGTTCATTCGGGATTTCATTCTCCATGAGATCCTGGGAAGCCATATCATTTGCCTCGATAATTCCATGTTGACAGCTGCAAGATGGCTCGGACTTGTTCCCGCCAAGGCAGACTTGCATGAAGCCTCTGAGTTTCTGAAGGGCGGAATCAAGAAATCCGAAGTCTCTGAGTTTTGTCATTTGCTGCGTTGTCTTTCGACAGACCCGAAGTACGCACCAAGATTCCTCGACCCGTCCGACACAGAATTGTCCATGGATGATGTCATGGATCGATTTGTGGAACTGCAGTCTCCTCCAAAGAAAAAGCCCGCAAAGCCCATTCCTCCGCCTGAACCGCCGAAGATCGACAAGTCAGCTCCGGCGAAAAAACCTTCTACGGTCGCAGTGCCTGAGAAAGCGGCTCCCCCGAAAGCGACAACTCCGCCCGTTGCATCAAAGCCTGTCGCTGCCAGTACGTCTGCAGCAAAAGGCCAGCCTGTTAAGACACCTGTGAAAGCTGCTGCTCCGACAGCCAAAACAGCAGCCAAAAAGTTGCCGGCATCAAAAACAACTCCAGCGAAGCCCTCAACCTCCAAAACGGTGGCTAAACAGACTGGAAAAACCGTCTCTGGCACTGCGGCAAAGGGAGCTTCCGCTAAACCTGTTGCTGGGAAATCGACCAACACAACGAAGCCAGCTGCCGTTTCAGGTAAGCCGACCCCGAAGAAACCCCGGAAGTAGCGTTTCCGAGGCTCAGCAAGAACCGAACTCGACAGACTCTGCCTGCATACCAATAATGCACTGATTGCAGTGGTCTTTGTCGTAGTTGCTAAACCTTACTTCGCTGAGTCTGATCATGAAGCCTTTCCAGTTTCCGTCGTCAGTGATTTCTCGCATCGCCAGAACACGGCAGTCCGACACTCTGATCGCCGTTCTGTTAACTGCGATTTGTTGCGGAATCTCGGCACAGTCGCACGCTGTGGATGAACCCAAAGCCGCGACCGACGAATCCAAAGCTGCAACGGACGAGCCCGCAGTTTCTACTGAAGAAAAGCCGGCCGTTGAGGGACTTGCGGAACCTGACGAAAAGCCGCTGGAAGTCAAAGACGAGAGTGACTCCATAGATCCCACCAACAAGGACGCTCTGGCATGGTATATGTCTGGCCAGAAGTCACTTAAGCGGGGCGATCTGGAAGCCGCGTCGGAAGCCTTCGAGAAAGCCTCTGCCGCAGATCCTAAATCTGCGGTTCCTGTGCGAGCCCTTGCGATGGTTCTGTTCCGAATGGGCAAAGCCGAGGAAGGAAACTCTACTGCGGAAAAGGCCATGAGGCTTGATCCGGATGACTACCAGACACGACTTGAGATGGCAGTTCTTCGGGGGAGCGCGCGCCAATTTGATAATGCAGCAAAGCTTCTCGAAGAGGCATTGGCTTCGAAGACGCTCGATAAGCAGACACTCGATTTTGTGCATATTCATCAGGTACGCGCTGCTGTCCTGCTGGAAATGCGAAAAATTGGCGAAGCCGCCAACAGCTATGAAGTCATTCTGCAGGCACTCGAACGCCCTGAAGATTTCAAGCTCAACGAGCGTGAGCATAAGACGCTGTTGAAGAACCGACTGACCTCCTATGAAGTCACGGGACGAATCTTATTGGAGTCGGGCCGAATCCCAAAAGCGATTCAGGCTTTCGAAGCCTTATCACGTACTGAGAAAGATGCTCCCGGCGACCACAACCTGTTACTCGCCCGAGCATATTTTCAGCAGGACAAACTGGATGCCTGCGAACAAAACCTGAACCGCTATTTTGAAACCGGTCGACGGTCAGCAGAATCGTTGTTGCTGCTTCGCGATTTGTTCGAAGCCTCAAGCCGATCTGATTCACTGACGACTCGCTTGCAGGAGTTAACAGAAGACGCGGCCGATGTCGCGGCTGTGAAAATGTTCCTCGGTCAGATACTGTTGGACCAGGGCAAGACAACCGAAGCGGCTGAAGTGTACCAGTCGATTCTTGACACATCGGGAGAGGCAGAAGCTTATCTGGGACTGGTCCGTGTCGAAATTGCAAACCGAAATCCCGTCGCGCTGATCGAGACCATCAATCGGGCCGCTCGTTCAAGAATTACTGTCGTCGAAATGGCTCCATTGGTCGGCAGCATTGCGACGGTCGATGGATTTGCAAAAGAGACCTTGGCAACCTGCCAGAAAATGGTGACTGAAAAGCCAGGTGACATGCATCCTGCCGTTCCTTACTTCTGCTCGCTGGTCGCCGAGCAATTGGAAATGACAAAGGAAGAAGGCGACCTGTTGAAGTCAACCCTGGAGTTAAGCCCTGATCGCGAACTCACGATGCAGACGCTGGACAAATATGGGATGAATCAACTGAAATTGGGTGAGTACGAGAAATCTGCAAGGCTGTTTGAACAACTCCTGCAGACTCCAGGACTTCCTCCTGGTGCTCGAGTTAACACGCTGTTTCGCATCTCAGCGGCTTATGCTTCCATCGAGAATATCGACGGAGCCCGCAAGGCCCTGAAACAGGCGTTGAAAATCGTTCCGGACGAACCTCAGCTACTGAGCCGGCTTGCACTCGTTGAAGCCGCAGACGGAAAACTTGAAGAAGCCGTTGGTCTTCTGCAGAAAGCGATTTCGGGCCTGCAAGGCAACACTGAATTACTAACGGAATCCCATTTGCGACTCGCGGGGATCTATGCTCAACTCGATCAGTGGAACGATGCGATCGAACAGTATCAGCAAGTACTGGAACTTGACTCCGTTGAGAAAAACACCGTCCGCCTGACAAAAATGGGGCTATCAAACGCTTACGTTCAGGGCGGCGATATGGAAAAGGGGCAACAGGTTCTCGAAGAAGTCTACAACGAAGATCCCGCTGATCCCGGCGTTAATAACGATCTGGGTTACCTCTATGCCGATCAGGGTAAGAACCTCGAACAAGCTGAGAAGATGATCCGGATTGCTGTAGAGGCTCAACCGGATAATCCCGCCTACCTCGATAGTTTCGGGTGGGTGCTTTTCAAACAAGGGAAGAACGAAGAAGCTCTGGTGCCCCTCAAAAAGGCGAATGAGAATCCAGAATACCAGGACGCGACATTGCTGGAACACCAGGGCGACGTCCATCAGGCGTTGAATCAAACAGAAGAAGCGAAAGCTCTCTGGAATCGTGCTGTTGAAGTTGAAGCCAAGGCAAAGAAACCAGATGACGCCGTGTTAAAACGACTTAAGGAAAAGCTTGGCACTCCAGCTGAAGAAAAGGCGGACGGGGAAAAGAAGTAGCAGAACTTTCCTTCTCAGTTGACTCATTGCGTTTTCACTGTCCGGTTATCATACGCCGCCGAGACAACTCATTTGCGGTTTGTATGATGGCAAATTATTGATCTTGGCTTTCCTCTACCGACGACTCATCAGTTAGAACTCTCTCCATGGCCAGGAAGACCACGATCCGCAACGATGATGAAGAACCGGACGAACCAGTGCGGCAAGGCTTTGGAGGCAGCAACCCAGGGGCTGGCAACTTTGAGGATCCTAACCAGCAGCGTTTCGACGATGAACTACGCCCGTCTAAGCTGGAAGACGTTGTCGGTCAAATGGCTGTTGTGGAACGCCTGAAGATTCTCTTGGAGGCTACGAAGAAGCGTAAGGAACCACTGGGGCACTTGCTGCTCGACGGACCGCCGGGACTTGGAAAAACTACACTCGCAACAGTGATACCTCGTGAGTTAGGAACCGAACTACAGATCACTGCGGGGCCGTCTCTGGCAGCACCGAAAGACCTTCTGCCCTACCTGACTAATGCCAGTTACGGAAGCGTCTTGTTTATCGACGAGATTCATCGTCTCCCGCCGACGGTCGAGGAGTTCATCTATCCGGCGATGGAAGATTTCCGCATCGACATTACGCTCGGTGATGGACTGAATGCCCGCACGATCAATATGAAACTACAGCCGTTCACTCTGATTGGCGCGACAACTCGCAGCGGAATGCTGACGGCTCCTCTTCGCGATCGCTTCGTCAATCGTGAGCATCTGGACTTCTATACAACTTCCGAGCTCTCCACGATCATCACTCGCAATTCCAATAAACTGCGGACCGAGATCGCCCCGGAAGCCGCGCATGAAATCGCAATTCGCTCACGAGGCACACCGCGAAAAGCCAATAATTGGCTCCGCTGGACTCGCGACTTTGCCGACGCCCGCGCCAACGGAAAAATTACACTCGAAGTCGCTCGTGCGGCGTTGAAGATGAAAGGTGTAGATGACGCTGGCCTGGAAGAACAGGATCGGCGATATCTCGAAACCATCATCTCCGTTTTCAGCGGCGGTCCGGCCGGTGTGCAGGCCGTAGGGCACACGCTGAATATTCCGGCGGATACTCTGGAAGACGAAGTCGAACCCTTCCTGCTTCGAGAGGGCTTCATCCAGCGAACACCTCGCGGCCGCATGGTGACAGCGAAAGCTCTCGGGCATCTGGGTGTTTCTCAGAGGTCAAAAGGTAAGTCAACGAAGACCAAATCTGCTCCGCCGGACGATCAGCTCGAATTGTTCTGAGTACCGGAGTAGATGAACGGCTTAAACCGTCGTCTTTCACTTGATCATCGGATGAGCTCTGACGCTCGTTCGCCATAGTACTGGTAGCCCCGTTCTTCCAACGGTGTCCCGGAAAGCAGGCATTGGATCAAGCCATTTTTCTCCACCTGCACTGTGTGCAGGATCTTGTTTGCAGGATTCATGTGCAGCAGAAACTGAATACGACGATCGGCGCTGGTAACTCGCACGATGTCGTTCTCCGACTTCTCTGAAAACTGAAATGAAGCCGCCAGATCATCTCGCATCAGACGACTGCGATACCACGTTCCACCTGTCGCACTCACAATCCGTTTGCCATTCAAAGTCACCTCATCGTCTTTGTAGGCCAGCACACAGAACGACGATTCTGGCCGCTTGAGCCAGTTTGCAATCTTCGAATTGTGTCGTTCGGTCTCGTAGCCGTATGTGGCGTCAAGAAATGCAATCCGAGTCACTTCCGAGGGAATCTCGGCAGATGCGTTGAGGAATCCAAAAATCAAACTGCCTCCGCCGCTGTGACCGCTTAGCACAACAGTAGGCTCCCTTGATGAATACCGTGCTCGCAGTTCGGAGATCAACTTTGGTATCTGTTCATCTCCGTTTTTCATCCGCCATGCAGGCCAGCTCAGCCTTTTGGCTTCCAGCAGGATGAGGATCAAGTCTTTACCTGGCTGTTCGCGCCTCAAAAAACGCGATTGAGCAGCGATGTGCTGAATATCGTAGTGCCAGTCGTCGCCCGCCTGCAGCTGTTTGCCAAGAGTCTGCTCGATCGTATTGCCGTTCGGCAAAGCGTAGAACAACAGCTCAGTCGTCTCCGGAGGCATTTCCGCTGACGCGGTTGACTCATTGATGCAAATTCGAACATCAGGAGTCCATTGAAGAAAGGTTGTCGTTTCGCCGTCAACAGAAGAAGTCTGCTCCGGCTGAGAAGGCTGGTTATAACTGGCGACTTCCAAGGGCCCTTCATTACTCAACAGCTCGCAGAGCTTCTCGTCTGCCAGTACATCTCGCAAATCACATGGCATCCCATTCAGAAACCCTTTTCTGGCGACGAGACGAATGCCGTGGCTGTAATCAACCCACGTTTCCGCGTGTCCCACATAGAGTGGCTGAATGGGTCGATCTTTTGCTTCGTGCCAGCCGTAAATGGCCACACGACTACTCGACTCCGCAAGTCGAGGCGTCAGAACAACATCTTTTTTGTGTCCGGCCAGCAGCTGACCTCGACTACGGTTCGGATAACGCTCGATCAGTTGGTCTTGAATTGCTTGATTGTGTCGAGCGAAATAGCTCACGCGGATCATCTCATCCGTCGGAGCCATCGGCTGAGGTTTTAGCACAATCTCAGCGGCCGCGTAGATCTGATCCACCATGTGGCGAGTCGGCAGGAGACACTCCAAGTGATCTGCCACGTTCTGAGCAACATGAGGTGAAAGCGGAATTCTGAGGAAGTCCTGGTCGCTCCCCAGCGACAAATAATCGGGCGAGACAAAGATGATCAAAGATTGTTCTTTGGACTCGATATTTCCCTTCAACTTAATCGGAACAAATTTCTTCCAGTGATCCGGAACATTACCTGCACGAATTTCAGTTTCGATCTGTCGTTCACGATCCTCAATTGAAAGTGAATCAAGGTCTTTTGCCAGCTGCCTTCCGCTTCGTGCAGATGATGAAGCCTCCACGACCGGAACAGTCCAGCGATCCGGCAGAAACTCATCAGCGGAAGTGGTCGCAACAGGCGAAATGAGAAGAAGGTGCATCACCAAAACAGTGAGACCTTTCAGGCTTAATGACGATTGAGCTCTTTTCTTCAAAAAAACTCGTTGCACGAGCAGACTCCTGAGTGAGCTGTTGATCCTGTCGTTTACCGCAGAGCCAGAGGCAACAGCTGACTTTAGAGCCGGCGCACCGGCTGGGCGGCAAACAACAATGTTGCAGTGCGTCCGCCGATAGATTCTGTGGCCCCCGTCACGGCGCACGTTTTACGAAGCAGCAATGACTATGGCAAGGTCCAGCCGCGTTCAGTCTTACTCGTAATCAACGCCGATCTTTTCGACTTGCTGCAGCAGCATTAGTGACTCCGCACCGGACGCCGACAATTCAAACGCGCCGGCAATTTTTTCTCGTGGGACGACCACGTCAGCCGACATCTTCCGAGACTCACGACCAACGCCTGAGTTTCCAAACATTCGGCTCACATAGGGGATCTTGCTGAGGACAGGCACCGAGTTCATCGATCGCCCTTCGATAATCTGAATTGCATCCTTGAGTATAACAGTCTGACCATCGACAGATTTCACTGTGCCCAAATACTCCGTCATGTAAAAGCGGACTTTAGGAAACTCCCCGTCTCCTTCGACATTGCGGTCCACCAACAACAACTGAACCTGCACACCAGGTTTCATCCCCTCCTGTGACAGCTGCTTCGCCTCCCGATCGAATTTACTCTCCTGGAGCTGACGAAACTCAAGATCTTCCACGGGAGACGGCATGTTCTCACGATACAACGGTGCTGACGGAGTGAGCATGGAACATCCACTCCCGGTGAGTACCAAAAGGAGGCTCAGAAGTCGCGGCCGAAGCATAAAGTTCATCCTGTTCGTAATTGACCGCCGAGACGCAGCATTCAGAGCGTAAAATCCGAAATGAGGTGTAGCACCGCCCTCATCCCTGAAACAATGGCCGATTTGCGTCCCCGTCACATGGAATTTCCCGGCACCCGCGAGTTCCAATGCACATCGGCCGAAATTGCCCGAAAATGCCGTTACACTGTCGCTCGAACCGCCAGGAGCACTTACTTGCGGCATGCTGATTTCTTCCAGAAGTCTTCGACTTGTTTATCGCCCAGCCGGAGGCGCCGGCCCGGAAGTCAAGCCGGCGCCTCTGGCTGGGCGGTAAACGGAACAACGGTATCGATGACGAGATCACAAGATGGCCGGAGCACAGGTACAAGGTTAGAGGCATCATGTCCCACAAATGCGTTTATGATTTTGACGTTGTCGTTGTCGGTGCTGGCCATGCTGGCACAGAGGCCGCATTGGCGTCCGCGCGGATGGGAGCGAAGACCGCGCTTCTAACCATGAACTGCGACACGGTCGGTCAGATGAGCTGCAACCCAGCTATCGGTGGCGTCGCCAAAGGGCAGATCGTCCGCGAAATCGATGCGCAACCGGCAGCAGCAAGATGGGACGCGTCATCGACAAGACCGGCGACCATTTTCCGGAAATGCTCAACAGCGGCAAAGGGCCCGCGATGCACAGTCCGCGAGCCAGGCGGACAAGAAGGCTTACCAGTTCGAAATGAAGAACCGAATTGAGCTGCAGGAAAACCTGACTCTCTGCCGGAGACTGTTTGAATCCATCGAAACGGTAGACGGCAAAATCACTGGAATCACCCGTTGCCGGTGATGCGTTC
This sequence comes from Planctomycetaceae bacterium, assembly GCA_046349735.1. Classification (GTDB taxonomy): domain Bacteria; phylum Planctomycetota; class Planctomycetia; order Planctomycetales; family Planctomycetaceae; genus SXXK01. The sequence continues at coordinate 189,927 of JAXMBU010000002.1, read as the reverse complement.
TACAGAACTCATGGCGGTGATATTGACGACCGGCACATTTCTTAAAGCCATCATGCATACCGGTGAATCAAAGGCTGAAGGTGGTCGAGCTGGTGACAAGGCCTCTCACGGAGTCTCCGGGGCTTTGAAGTCACTAGGCTTTGAACTGCGTCCAGCAAGACCGGAACCCCGGCACGACTGAACGGACGGACGATCGATTTCACTCGCTGCGAACCTCAGCCCGGCGATGAAAATCCCGAACCGTTTTCCTACATGACGGATCGGATCGATCAGCCGCAGATCCACTGTTATCTCACAAACACGACTCACGAGATTCACGAGATCATCCGTGCCAACCTGCATCGTGCGCCGATGTACTCGGGGCAGATTCAGTCAACGGGACCGCGATACTGTCCGTCTATCGAAGACAAAGTCGTACGTTTTGCGGATAAGACTTCGCACCAGATTTTTCTGGAACCGGAAGGCCGCAACACTCAGGAAGTTTACGTGAACGGCATCTCAACCAGCCTGCCTCGTGATGTACAGGATGAAATCATCCGTCGCATCCCGGGCTGCGAGAACGCTCAGATTATGCGTTACGGCTACGCAGTCGAATACGACTTCGCGCCGCCGACACAGTTGTATCCCTCGCTGGAAACACGACTTGTTGAGGGGCTCTACTTTGCCGGACAAATCAACGGCACGACCGGCTATGAAGAAGCGGCCGGGCAGGGGCTGTTAGCGGGCATCAACGCGGCGATGAAGCTGCAGTGCAGGGGACCGTTTGTCCTCGATCGCAGCCAAGCCTATCTGGGCGTTTTGATCGACGATTTGGTGACCAAGGTGTCGATGAACCTTATCGCATGTTTACGTCCCTTGCTTGAATATCGCCTGTTGTTGCGTCAGGATGCCGATCGTCGACTCACTCCGCTGGGTATTGAACTCGGCAGTGTGACAGCAGAACGCGTTGCTCGATTTCAATGGTATGAGAAGGAACTAGATGTCAACTTTTCGGCGATGACTAAACTTCGAGCACAGGGCCAGACACTGGAGGAGCATCTGCGCCGCAACACTATCACGTGGGACGAAGTCTACGGCTTGTTTCCTCAGCTTGCGGAGCTCCAGCTTTCAGAAAACACAAAGCGGCAAATGATGATTGAAGCTCAGTATGCAGGCTACGTGCGTCGTCAGGAGGCTGAGATTCATCGACTGCAGAAAGTCGACTCGGTAAGAATTCCAGACACCTTTGACTATCTCGCGGTGCCCCAACTACGAACGGAAGCCAGAGAACGTCTTAATCGTTTGAAACCAACAACCGTGGGCCAGGCCAGTCGTGTCAGCGGCATCACTCCGGCCGATATTGCGATTTTGATGTTCTACCTGAAGCCTGCGAGTTGATTGTCAGCTTCCAGAACGAAGTCCTTGCTGCACAAAGATCGGATAGGCGTCGAAGCGGCGTATGCAGTCGTCGGACTGGGGTAGCAGAACCAACAATGGCGTCACTTGAATAGAGAGCTGTTTATGGCACCGGGCTCACGAATCTCTGTAATCGCATTCTTCTGCATCGTCTCAATCGCAGACTATGCAATCACAGCCGCAGATCGTCCCAACATCATTGTGATCATGTCAGACGACATGGGATACTCTGACATAGGCTGCTTTGGCGGAGAAATCGAAACGCCGAATCTGGATACTCTTGCTGCTGGTGGACTTCGGTTTACTCAGTTTTACAACACGGCTCGCTGTTGTCCGACGAGAGCGTCTTTGCTGACCGGACTATACGCGCATCAGGCTGGAATCGGACATATGGTTGACAGCCGCGCCGAGTCTGTTGGTGAAGCGTACGCTGGTGAACTCAGCCAACGCGCCGTGACGATCGCGGAGGTTGTAAAATCGGCTGGGTACAGGACTTACATGGCCGGCAAATGGCACGTCACAAAAAAGACCAGTCCGGCAAATGACTCAGACAAAAGAAACTGGCCGTTGCAAAGAGGTTTTGACAGGTTCTACGGCACAATCCATGGAGCCGGCAGCTTCTTCGATCCGAACACACTGGTACGAGATAACGCCTTCGTTTCTCCATTTGCGGATCCGGAGTACCAACCGGCACTCTTCTATTACACGGATGCCATCAACGATCACGCGGCACGATTCATCACGGAACATTGCCAATCGACAAAAGAGCAGCCATTTTTTCTGTATGTCGCTCACACGGCAGCTCACTGGCCGATGCATGCGAAACACAGTGATATCAAGAAATATTCGGGGCGTTACGACGTGGGTTACGATGCCATTCGTGCCGCCCGACTGGAAAAAATGAAAGCACTGGGGCTTCTGGATTCCCGATGGAAGATCTCCCCGCAAGCGGGTGATTGGAGCCTCGTCGAAGACAAAGTATGGGAAGCACGCTGCATGGAAGTTTACGCCGCCATGGTTGACTGCATGGATCAGGGAATCGGACGACTCATGGATACGCTGAAGAAGAATGGGCAGTTTGAAAACACCCTGATCCTTTATCTGCAGGATAACGGTGGCTGCGCAGAGGCGATGGGGCGCAATAAACCCTTTCAAGTCCGTACGAATAAGGCGACTCTTCCGGAACTGCCCACGACTTTTCTGCAGCCAGACATGATCCCCAAACAAACTCGAGATGGCTATCCGGTCCGTCAGGGCAAGGGGATCATGCCCGGCGCGGCCGATACTTACATTGGCTACGGCCGTTCATGGGCAAACGTCAGCAATACTCCGTTTCGTGAATACAAGCATTGGCAACACGAAGGCGGGATCAGCACCCCTTTGATCGCTCATTGGCCAGCAGGGATTTCTGCTGAGTGCAACGGAAAACTGGAGACAGAGACGGGGCACCTGATCGACGTCATGGCCACTTGCGTTGATCTTGCGAATGCGACGTATCCTCAGGAATTCAACAACACTCCGATTCAGGCACTCGAAGGAATCAGCCTGCGTCCGACTTTTGATGGGGTCTCCATCAATCGTCAAACTCCCCTGTGCTGGGAACATGAAGGCAATAGAGCCATCCGTATGGGACAGTGGAAACTCGTCTCCAAATATCCGGGAGACTGGGAGTTGTACGACATCGAAGCCGATCGCACGGAAATGGTCGACCTCGCCAAGCTTCACTCTGCACGGGTTGCGGAGATGTCTGCGCTATGGGAAGCATGGGCCGACCGCATCGGAGTACGGCCATGGGCCATTGTTGAAGCGGCCAGTCGAAAGAATGCGAAGTAAGAAACGAAGAGCTGGCTTTCACAGCCCTGATACGAAAGGATCAACGGCAACGAGATATCCTCAATCACAAGAGGAATCATGGGCAAAGAAAGCTGAATGCGTAAACAGTCATTGAGAATAGGCGGTATTGGGATGTCGGCAATCCGCCAGGACTCACCCCCAGATCCTCAAATGTGCCCGTTTTGTGATAAAACCCGCAACCCAAAGTGAAAGCAGGCAAACTGCGCAACGAAACTGCCGTTGACGGTCTTTCACGAATGGATACAATCGGGTGAGTTGAGGGTTGGCACGAACCGGGAAGCTCCTGCAACTCGAAGTGACTTCGGGACTTGCGTGAGCTGGTTTTGGCCTTCTCAATGCGAAGCTCGCAAATTTGGGCGAGTCACGTTGAATCAGAACAAACTTACGACGCTGTTTGGGAAGTCTGAGTTCAGCAGTGAAGCGTCAGGGACGGCGTCCGGCAAGCTGTCGGACGATGGAATGCTGCATGTTGCAGCTCATCGCTTTTCCACAGAACGGATTGTGCTCATGAAAACTGTGTTCACGACTGGCGAAGCCGCCAAGATCTGTAAGGTCAGCCAGCAGACGATCATTCGCTGCTTTGACTCTGGTCAGTTGAAGGGATTTCGTGTCCCCGGATCTCGGTTCCGTCGTATTCCGCGTGATGTTCTCTACAAATTCATGAAAGAGAACGGCATTCCTACCGATGCGCTTGAAAGCGGCAAGCGGAAGGCGTTGATCGTAGACGACGATGTCGAACTGGTAGAACTGATCACCGACGCACTGGTAGCCGATGGGCGATTTGAAGTTCGAATCGCCAACAATGGTTTCGATGCGGGAATGATGGTCAGGAATATCATCCGGACATTATTGTTCTGGACGTCATGCTTCCCGACATCAATGGTAAGGAAGTCTGTCAGCGGGTCCGCAGCGATTCGGCGCTGGACGACGTCAGAATCATCTGTATCAGCGGCATGGTTGAGCAGGACAAGATTCAGGAACTCAAAGCTTCCGGCGCCAATCACTTCATTCAGAAGCCGTTTGAAGTGGATGCTCTGATTGACAACATCTGCCGATTGCTTGATATCGAGCAACTGCAGTCCTGAAGTCGGAAGCAAAGAATATCCTTTCGGCTTTTGCATCGCCTAATATCCATGGGCGGATGCCGAAGCGACAGGATCTATTCGTGACCTCATTTCAGAAACGTGCACTGACTGTGCATCTGGTAAACCGAATCTTCGAAAGCCCGGCTTCCTGAAAAGCCGGGCTTTTCTTCTGTAACAGGATGACGCCTCAGCATGTCGGCCGATGAACGAAATCGCCAGACGCCGTTCGTGAATCAATTGCTGGCCGCGTTGGCAAAGCCCGTTGACTGGAACTCCGCAGCCACTCTGACGGTACAAATGTGGCTGGAACTGGGTGGAGCATCGGCAGCTCTGCTGATCAGTCCGCTGGGACCTGAGCAGCTAGAGCTGTTCTACATTCGCAGCGTGCCTGATTCATCGCCGCACTTGAGCCGATCGACCATTGACGCTCCGTTCTCAGTGTTGCTGGATCAGTCCGCACTGATTGACTGCATCGCAGAGTCCGGATTGATTGGTGGCATCAATGTTCGACTCCTTCCGTGGACAGACCTCTGCGCGGCCATGATTCTGCAGATGCCTGAGGAATCGTCCAATAACATCACTCCGGTCATTCAGGAGGATATCGCTGCAACGTGTCGACAGGTTCTCTCTCGTGTCACAAATCGTCCCATCCTCGTCCCCAATCATGTTCTCCTTGAAGCCATGGCGGAGTATGCCGCAGGGGCCGGGCACGAGATTAACAATCCGTTGGGTAGTATCATCGGCCAGACTCAATTGCTGTTGAAGCAATCGCAATCTGTCGAGCATCGCCAGGCCTGTGAAACGATCGGGGCACAAGCATGGAGGATTCGTGATATGATCGGCAATTCAATGCTTTTCGCACGACCTCCGTTGCTCCAGAAGAAACGACTCAACCTCGTCACTTTGCTGCAACAGATACTGCAGCCGTTAACTCAGACAGCAGTGGAAGACGACATTACGATTAAGTTGGCCAGTACTTCCGACGAAATCATGATTGAGGCTGACAGCTCTCAGTTTGGCACTCTGACCGGTCATCTGGTCAGAAATAGTATTGAAGCCATGAGGTCCGGTGGCTCGCAAGGCACAATCACAGTAACACTTCGTGATGACGTAGCGGGATGTGTAGAATTATCCGTCAGCGATGATGGCCCCGGGATCGGTTCCGACGAAGTTCGGCGAAATCTCTTCAATCCGTTTTATTCCGGACGAGCTGCGGGGAGAGGTCTTGGATTCGGCCTTTGCCTGGCATGGCAGGTTGTTCGCCTTCATGATGGACTACTGCTTCATGAAGCTTCGGAGCAGGGGGGAACAGCGTTTCATCTGGCATTCAGAACGACCCCCTGATCTGTCCAAAATCAGGCCCGAGTGAAAATTCTCTTGTCAGATGCAATTAGAGCTCGGAAACCGAAAACCGTCTCCTTCCTACGGGCGACGGGGCGCTTCGCCACAGGCGTCGACGGACTCGTACATTTTTCGCGTGGTTTCCCGACATGAATGTTGTTCCACAACTCGGTACGAAACTCTCTCCTGAAAGCGTACAATCTTCCTAACCGAGAGCGTCTGCCTGACACGCGTATTTCACACTTGACCCGTGTCCTGTTAGATCGTGACCATCGGGGCCCCAATCGGCTGCATTCCAGTTGTCAGGGTAACCGATCTCCGAGTACAGAAATCACTTTTTGTCGATCTTGATCTGAAAGCCCCTGATCATGGCCAAGGCCCCGCTCAAAGGCATTTTTACCCCAAACCTCATCCCTTACACCGTGGACGGAGGCATCAATGAGCAGGAATTGCGGCGTTATGCAGATTGGCTCATCGAACGAGGTGTCCATGGTCTTTACCCGAACGGCTCAACGGGCGAGTTCACTCGATTTACGCCAGAAGAACGTCGGCGTATCGTTGCGATTCTTGCCGATCAGGTTCGCGGCCGAGTTCCCATCCTGGCCGGTGCGGCCGAGGCCAACGTAAAGGAAACCCTCTCGGCCTGCGAATATTACGCCTCGCTGGGAATTCGAGCGGTCGCGATTGTCGCTCCGTTTTACTACAAACTGAGTCCGGCTTCAGTTTATGCGTACTTCGCTGAGATCGGAAGAAACACCCCGATTGACGTCACCCTCTACAACATCCCGATGTTTGCAAGCCCGATCGACGTCCCCACGATTCAGCGTCTCTCTGAGGAGTTTGAGCGTATCGTCGCCATTAAGGACTCATCGGGTGACATTCCGCACATGATCCGCATGATTCAGGCGGTGAAGCCGAATCGTCCGGACTTTGCGTTCCTGACCGGTTGGGATGCGGCCCTGATGCCAATGCTGTTGGCAGGCTGCGACGGCGGTACAAATGCCAGCTCTGGTGTTGTCCCCGAGCTAACTCGTCGACTCTACGATCTGACAACCACCTACCAGATTGATGCAGCACGCAAGGTTCAGTACGACCTTGTGAAGTTGTTTGACACGATGATCTACTCGGCGGAGTTCCCGGAAGGTTTCCGAGCAGCCGTCGGTCTCCGTGGCTTTAAAATGGGCCATGGTCGACAGCCGCTGTCAGATAAACAAAGGACGGACTTGAGTACTCTCAGCAGAGAACTCCAGTGCATGCTTTCCAACCATGGCTTCACTGATCAGCCGGTTGGTGGCTGCCCGATCGGTGATGCAGTATCGCCTCCGAACCCGGCAGATGTATCAGCGATTGTGCAGCAAGTTGTCGCCGAACTGCAGCGGCGCGGTTTGATGTGACAGGCCGGAGTTTACTCCGGCATCAATTGAATATGCCCGTTGCAATGTTTGCAGGCAACTTTGTGCCCCATGTACTTCGGGGCTGCTCGAAGTTCCTCCGTACAATGGGGGCATGGAGTGTAGAACGCCTTGGTTTCCACCGAGGAGCCATAGTTGAAGAGATGATTACAGTGCTTGCACTGCACTTTCATTCCCTTGTACTTCCGGTGGATGCGGAGCTCTTCCTGACATCCGGGACAAAGAACGTAATGGCCTTTCGGCGACGCAGCCGCGATCACATCGATCTCCGGAAGAGGATTGAACATCGGAATTTCAACGCTGTCTTCTGTCAGCTCGTCATTCAATAACGCCCGACAGTTCCGGCAGTGAACAACTCGCGGAGGCATTTCATCACCGCACTGAGGGCAGGGGCCACCTGGCCAGGCACCTGTCATTGCATATTCTCCTGCTGTCTCCTGGAATCGAACTACCAAGCCGCGTCTCTTCGACGCCTCACTCTCTTGACTCTAACCGAGAAATCCGCCAATCGCGAGATTAACCCCGGCAAGGATCCGGGCATTTTCTAGTTGTTATCAGCTACAGATTCTCATTGTGAGGAAGTTCGTCTGCCCGAACATGCTCTCAGAAATGCCGCGATCCTGGGCCACGGATATCCCGCGATCCAATCACTGTTTTGCTTTTACTGCGAACACTTTGTGAAATGTCCGCAGGTAAAGATGACCGTTGGCCACAGCGGGCGTCGAGTGACAATCGTCTCCTAACGCCGTCCTGCCCAGTTCGCGAAACTCGTGCCCGGCGTGAAGAACAACCACGACGCCATCTTCCGTAACGCAATACAAGCGATCTTCGATGCAAACCGGCGAGCCACTGAATTGCCCATCGATTCGCTCTGACCAGACTTCCTTGCCGGTGGCAATTTCCAGACAAACCATAATTCCTTTGTCACCCCACAGAAAAAGCAGTCCATCTCTTGCCACAAGGCAAGGAACATAGGGAAGCATCGTTTTACGCTCATAGACGATTCGAGTCGCGTTGTCGGCATCGGGATCGATCTTCGCAGCCGCAAAGTACTTTCCGTTTCCTCCTTCACCACACGTCGCAAAGATTAAACCGTCTGCCACAATCGGGGATGCAACCGTTCGCATGGGAAGTTTCGGAGTCTGCCAGTTCAACGTTCCCGTTCGCAGATCGGTGCTCGTAATGCCGTTCGATTCGCTGATGCACAGAATCTGCAAGCTTCCAGCTTTCCCCGGTGCTATGACAGGGGTCGAATACGATGTCTTGCCGGGATTCCTTTCTGCAGTCCAAACGGTTTCCCCCGTCTCAGGGTTGAGGGCGAGCAGAGAGCTCGGACCCACCTGATCATTCGATACAATCAGAAGACCATCCTGAACGATCGGCGAAACTCCCAGGTTGTGTTCGCTTTCATAGCTGCCAAGGTCTTTCGTCCAAACCTCCTTTCCCTCAAAGTTCCAGGCTGTGATCGTCAGTTTCGAGTTGTCCGCAAACATAACATAGACACGCTGACCATCTGTCGCCGGAGTGCTTGAAGCCCAGCTGTTCTTGAGATGTTTCTTGCTTTCTCCAAGTGTCACGGAGGTCTGCCATCGCTGTTGCCCCGAATCGGCATCCAGACAATGCAGGTAGCGAGTCCCACCGCCTTCCGTCGCGGAGGTCACAAACAGAGTCTTTTCCCAAATCACCGGGGCTGAATGCCCTACGCCGGGCAGGTCAATCGTCCAGGCATAGTCACCAGCTTCCCAGCTGACCGGGATACCAGACTGCGTGCTGATCCCAGTCCCGTTCTCACCACGAAATCGCGGCCAGTTTTCAGCCGACACGTTCTCGGAGAATAAGCTCACAAGAGTGAGTACTAACGTTGGGGCAAATCGTCGCATCGCAAATCTCTGTTTCGAATGGTCAGGCAGATACACGCAAGACCCGCACAGTAGAGCAGCAACACCTGAGTTTCAACGCTGGACGGACGGATCGTCAGTACCCCAGCAATTCAAGGTAAGATCTTCGTTCAGATTGACTGAGGCCAAAAGATTCCGCCAGCTTCAACACAAGCTCTGTTGCGGTTTCTCGTTCTGACGATTCGCAGGTGATTTCAATCTCAGCATAGGCAGGTAGTCCCTCGACCGCATCCAATGAAATTGTCACTGGAAAATCACCAGCAACACCTGCAAAAGACCTTCGAGTTTTATTCACACAACCTGCCGGCGTAAACCCGAGCGCCAGCAACAAAGCTCGAAGAACTGAGCCGGAAGGCTGAGATCCGGAGTCAGGGATCCCCAGTTCCAGCTCTTCACGAGTTTTCGTCACAGCGTCGAGCCGAGGTCCTTTGTAGGTGACCTTTGTCTGACCATCACACGATCGAATCCGAAGAGCTTCATCTGTGTGATCAAAGTCGCGACACGGATGATTGAAGTACTCATCACACTGCCGACACTCAACAGGAGGACATCCGCCTCCCCAGCGCGTCGCAGCCTGTTCGAATCCGCCAACATCAGCAACCAGATACTTGGCTTCCACTTCAATCATGCAGCACGTGCTCCGAATTGCCATTTGCCTACAAGGATGCCACTTTATCTCCAATTGATCTCAGATGATTCCAGGTAAACAGACCAGAATCATGCGTATCCGACCAGCGAACTCGTAAAGCATAGTTGCCGCAGAGGGAGATATCATCGAGACCAAGATCCAGTGGAACCGATTCCGGATCGAGAAGCTGCTTCCCGGACAGTTCGTCGACACAAACCGCGCAGCGACAGTTTTGCCTGATGGTGCGAAAAGGCAAACGGGCGACGTCTGTATCAGACCACACCAACTCCAGAACTCGCTGTTCTTTATGAACCTTTATGTTTTTAGGAGACTGCATAATCGGCTACTCAGTTTCTTCAGATTCAAAATCATCAAAGTCGTCGTCGGATGCGTCACCCGTGACAAACGACTCGGTGAGCATGTCGACAAACTCTTCCAGTGAATCGGCGATCACTTCAAACTCAACGGCGTGATGCCGAAACTGCAATACACCCGTATGCTCTCCGTCGAGATCTACGCAGTAATAGTCTCCATCACCCGTTTCGCCAATGACCAAAAGCTGATCTGGCCACCGAAATTCCTGACCTTCAGGATCGAGAATCGATACCGCTCGTGCTTCCCGGTTGATTTCCAGAACATCTCCCAGCGAGGAGAACAGCTCAACCTCCGAGACAAACCCTTCCGAATCATCCCCAGAATCAGCTCGGCAAGCGGTCGCCAGATTTGACGGATATGACTTCAGCAGATGAATATATTCGACTGGAAGCCGAGCATCGCACAAGTGTTCCAGATCCTGAACAATCTCAGGGCTCATTCATCCCCCGTTCCGGCCACAGCTGCCAGAGCTGTGGCAGCCGCTCAAACTGGCAGGAAACTTCGCTGGTAATTAGTCCAACCCCGGATGTTTCACTTTGTCCCAATACTTTTCAAAGTTGAAGTCCGGACTGTTGTCTGCATCATGACATTGACCGCAGGTTTCATTCTTCGCATGCTCGAGAGTTACACGAACCTCCTTCGCAGCGGCTTCTGTATTCCCGGCTTCAATCAGTTCAATATGGCGACTTCCGGGACCATGGCAGTTCTCACACTGGCTCCCTCCCATGAGTGCCTGCAACAGCTTCTCGGAGTCATCCGCAGCAAACTCCTCGTTAACAAATCCGCTCTGGAATCTGACATATTCTTCCGGAGCCCAGCCCGTCACATGACACGACAGACATTCAGGATCAAAGCTGCGAGCAATTCCATGCAGACGCTCGTATCCGTGCCGCTGATGAACTGGATCAAGACTTTCGAACGCATGAGCGTGAGGCGTGCCTTTCCAAACTTCGAAAGCTTTTGCATGACACTCTGCACACTTTGAAGCACCGACAAATGTCGCTCCAGACGGATGCGTAACCGGGCTTTCAGAGGTAACAATAGAACTGTCTTTCAACCGTCCCTGATAGACTTTCATTAGCTCGGTCATCTTTTCTGACTCAGAAAAATGAGCAGCTGAGATCGTAACCAGTTCATATCGAATCGAGTCTTTCCCCTCCTTTGAATACAACCCGACAACTCCCGCCGTCTTGCCTTTTTCACCCACACGCAAAAGACGAACGGGACCAATCATTTCCGGCTCACGATCACCATCTTTCCCATCTGCTGCCACGATAATGTCGAACTGAGGGAACGCCCGCGCCTGCTCTCGAATCTCTTCATCGGTTGATTGCGAAAGCAGAACTCTAAAGTCTACTTTCTCTTCATCAAATTCTTTCAGAACCTCTGCAAGTGCCTCGGCAGGATCACCCCACTGCAAGTCGGCAACAGCGGCCTCCTCAGGAGTTCGATCAGGAATAACCTCGCGCCGAATCGTATCGCTCATTACACTGGTTATGCCGACTCGACATCCTTCGACTTCGGCGATCGTATACGAAAGCGGTGTCCCAAGTTCCTTCGTTCCGAGGAACGTCAGATTGGCCCCCAGAAAACACAACCTCGGATCACCCGTTTCCAGATGTTGGGCCAACAGATAGCCAGGGTCTAAACGCAGTTCAGCAACACCCATTCCAAGTGCGACATACTTCAGCTCTCGAAGTGCCTCAAGCATCGTTTCAAATTTAATCTGAGCCTGAGGTCCGGAACGTCTTGAGAGACCCCCAACATCAACACCTCGAACAGTCCATCCGAGAGATTCAATTTTCGAAAACAGACCGGCTCGACGAGCCATCCCGCCCAACTGATTGGCTGTGCAACCGCATGGTTCAAAATACCCAAACTGCTCACCTGTGACGACAAAAGCCAACAACGGCTTTGGCCATTCCGGGAATAAGAGAGGAGACAACGGAGGACTTGCGGCAGAATTGTCGCTCGACTTGTTCGATTGCTGTCTCTCTGCAACAGCGATTGGTAACGCTTGCCTCTCAGGTTTGCCCTGATTCTCACTCGGCACAACAATAGGCGGAGGCACCGTAGCCTGCGTTTCCGGATCAGCTTTGGGTGGCTCCTCCGGAAGCGGCATCCAGATGAGTGATGCCGCAAGAAAAATCAGCCCCAGGAAACTGAGAACAATGAACGTCGAGTTGCGCATTTCGTAACAGCCCTGGTACCGATGATGCCAACAACAATGCTGCCAGCCTTCGTTGACCCACACACAGCCTCTTCCGGGCTGTTTAGTGGGCAAACAATAGCTTTTTGCGACCTTCCCGAGAACCCCAAAAGGACTAGCGCCCGACCTTTAATTTGAGTAAAACAACAGTCCCAAAACCAACGTTTCTCCAGATGAATGATTGGTCGTGATGGTCACATGCCCGGGTTTTGAATCCGTCCGCTGACTATGCGGCCTTCCCGGCGGAACAACGATTTTCAACAGATAACGGTGTACTGTGCCGGATGGCTCCCCAACCGGGGAGAAGGAAGCCGTTACAAACGACGGATCCGCCTTGATCTCCGTAATCCTGAGCGGTTCAGTCATTTCCCTCTGATCGACAACCATCAACATGGTGGCTTCACGCCCCTCTGACGCCGGAAACGACCCCAACCTCAACTGCATTTTGTCAGAGTCATACATTGTACCAGCCATTGGCTGTAAACGGATGATGCCCTGTTTTCGAGCTGTCACCAGAACCTTCAGAGGCTCTGGCTCCTGAACCAGCTTTACTTCGACCTCCTCCTGAAACAAACCAGCCGGGATACCATGCGATACCTCAACATTCAGAGAAACCCCACTCAGAAAACCACCAACAGACCGGTCTTCAGGAGTAAAAGAGCCGGGAGTCAGGGTCACATGTCCAGAGGGACTTTTCAATGATTCAATTTCGAGCTTTGAAAAGATCTTTGACCCAATCGTTGCCCTCAGTTTTGCGGTCTGTCCATCATACACATCCCCAACAGCCCACACCCCGGGCTGAATGTCAAATGGCATTTCGACTGCCCCCTCAACCGCCAACTTAATGGTCGTGTTATTAGGATCATTCGTAAACAAATCGCCTCCGTGACGAAAGCCCCGATCTGCAACCTTTCCGCCATTCCAATTCATTGTCAGAGTGATCGATTCACCGGGCTTCACGACCGCCTCTTTTTTGGCAGTCTCTTCAACGGCACCAAATCCGAAACGAGTACACTTACAGGTTGTTTTGCCGGTCTTCAGAACGAGGTCAGCATCACCCTCATTGGTAATGACGAAGTCATGAGAGTTATCCTGTCCGACTCGCATAGTGCCAAACATAAAGACGGGCCCTAAAACAACAGCTTTAGGCCAGGGTCCGGTTTTTGAAGGGACGGGATTGCTTTCCGCGTGGTGATGATCTTCGTGTCCATCAAGGACCGTCGCGGACTTCGCTGCATTTATTCTTTCGGCAACAGTCGCTTCACCCGGACCGTCCCCGCACCCGACAATACCGGCAACGCAAAAACCCATCGCAATAATTTGACTTCTCAACACAGGAATCGATTTCAACATAGCCATCTCCGCCCAATGCCTTTCATCTGATTATCTTGAAGACCCAGGCTGCGTTCTCATTGCGTCCTGAAGTAAGGTACGATCGTCATCAGTCAAATACCTGTCCTGATGCCCCCATTGATGATTGATGTCATCAAGCTGCCGAACTCGATTTGTCGCTATCGCAAGGAGCACCTCGGTTTCGGCATGCAGGACACCCAAACTCATACGCTGGCGACAGAATCTGATAAGCTGCATCCACGCGCTTACGGAAGATGGATACATCTCAACCACTCGTCGTTGCAACTCAATAGCTTCGTTAAGAAGTTCATCTGCATTTTTGACTCGCGATCCAAGGGAGAGACATTCTGCCTTCAGACTGCGAGAAAAACTATTGCGATCATCTACCGAGATCCAGAAGTTACATGCCTCCACGGCTTTATCGAAGGACTTTTCTGCTTTTGCCTTCTGCTCAGCCAATGAATCTTCTCCTCCAGGCGAATTCTCTGCAGCCGATGCAATTCTTTGAAATGGCTTTGATTCTTCTCTCAAAACATACGCAGCAAGTTCTGCAATTCGCTGGCGCGGTGTTACAGCCAGCAAATCTGCCTCCGCCGCTTGACGATATGCGACCAAAGCTTCTCGCAGATTTCCCTGGCGATGAAGCAGGTCATCTCCAAGCAATAGGTATCGATCGACTCCGGAAACATCCATCAGTCCGAACCTGAACACGATAACCACAGTCAATACAGAGAATGCAATGCCCAGGCACATCCGGTATCGCTTAAGCAGAATGGACTCCACTCGTCGAATCGAAATCCCTGTCCTCGCTTGTCCAAGCGCCGAAGTCGCCAACAGCATCAACATCACGACCGGCATCTCGAAGCCGCCAGCGGCCAACAAATGAACCATCATCGTCACCGACGCTGCAAGACAGACATTTTTGTCGAGTTCCCGAACCGTTCCCTTGGTCTCTATTATACAAAAGAACAATCCTGAAAGTGGCAGTAACCGTTCAACGAGATCGAGGTGCACCGACTCGCCGTTAATCCACTGCCACGACAGATGCACGATCGCGCCCGCAACGATCGACTTCAAAACAAAATGTCGCAAACGTTTGGGGACAACAATTTCCTCAGATCCAGCATTTAAGACCGCAGCAGGAGAAAACGCATTGCGATAAGTTCCGAAGATAAACATCAGCAGGCCAACGAATCCAACGAGCCCCCCGGCCGACCAGGACTCAAGCAGGAAATTGTGTGGATCGCGAATTTCTTCGCTTGACTCATCTGCCTTATGCTTCAGATAGACCTGACGAAAATTGCCAGGGCCGGCACCTGTGATTGGTGCTTCCCTAATGGTTTCAATCGCCCCAGTCCAATAGAACAGCCTGAACTGCAACGATCGAGACGACTCAAAAATCACTTCCTTATCCAGGGCACCAGCATAGGCGGCAATCCCAACGATCAACCCTACAAAAGCCGCCCCGGAAAACGACCAGTGGAGAATCCTGATCGCAGCCAAGGTCCGCCACCGGCAAATGATAACGATCACAAGCCCCACAAGTGCCCCAGCCCAGGCCGAACGGCTTTTTGTAAGCACCAGACAGTAAAGAATCAGCGCAGCTTGAAGGAAAGGAATAACCGACGCGGTAGACTTCCACGGCCTGCGAAAACTCAAGGCAAACCCCGACTGGCCTATCACCAGCACAAGTGACGACGCAAGCACGCCGGCCAGAGTATTTGCAAGCGAAAAAGTCGCGAAGGGCTCTGAACTTGAAAGCAATCGATTCTCCCAAAGAACTCGGTCAGTCCCATCGAGCGGAATCCCCTTTGACTGAAAACTTGCCACGATCTCCGAGACCCGAAATAAGCCCATCCCCTCGGGCTCTGCCAGAGCCTTATCCAGTGCAGAGCGTTCTCCCCGATACCAGGCGGCCTGCTGAGGATAGAATACGTGATGTTGCCAAATCCCCATCACGGCCAGCCCGACCAAGATGGTTATCAAAACCTGCACGGCCTGAACCGACTGAAGCCGATCGAGACTCAGATGTCGAAAGATGCGCCACGCAACAAATAGACCTGCCCATTCAAATGTCAGATTCAACGCAGACCGACGATCCCCTTCAACGTAAAAAACGTAGGCCGTTGAGAGAACGTGACCAATCAAAATCAGCAACACGCCGAAATCAACAATCCCAAAATCCGCCATTTGCAGACTATCGTTCTGCTTATGGCGTACATTCATCAAGTATCGAAGCCCAACTAAGCCTCCCAGCGTCAACCACAATATCACTAAATGCAAGCCTCCTCCGTTTACGGCATCTTCTGTCGGCCACAAAAATGCGGCAGTCAACAACGCCATCGCAAAGATTGTCAGAGGAGATCGCATGAACATATCTTGAAGGAAGTGATTTTACTCAACAGCAAACGACAGTGCCTTTAACGACTGGTGATTCAACCTGCCCAAATGAATGACTCACCTAAAATGGCGGCGAAGACTGATGATTCTGACATTACAGAATCCAATGTCATCCTTGCGATTGCTGAGTCCTGACCTCAGCCAGCGTTACCTGAATTTCATTCACGGACCGCCGCCCAACCGTTTCCAGAATCGCGATGACAGCCAAAACACAGGAAATCAATGAGCACACCAGCGCGGCACCCGCCCAGTCTTGGACCTTATACAAAAGCAGACCTGCAAGCCCTGTCATCGCCGTTGTCAGATGAATTGTCAACACGGCATGCACCGGGCGAAATCCCAGCTCGACCAGACGATGCGAGAAATGACTTTTATCTCCATGAAATGGACTGCGTCCCTGACTGAGTCGAATGAAGACAACAGTACAGAAATCATACAGCGGGACTGCCATCACACAGATGGGGGCCAACATGACATGTCGACTACCCGTGCTTTGCATAAAATGTTCCGGTAACGGTCAGCGTGGCCAGCAGAATCCAATCAGATTACTTCCCACGGTCACCCATGAATATGGTGGCTGGCGGACGATTCCAAACCAGAAATCCTGACAGAGCCCCAGCCAGAAGCGCCAGCGGAAATGCAACCGACGCCGTCGGTGAGCGAACCATAAATAGCAGAATGGCTGCAAACATCGCTGAAGCAATCAGACCAATGCCGGCCGACAGAGCATCCATGTTGTCCAGAAAATTCATCGCGTTGGTCAGAACAATGATCCAAAGCACCGTCGCCGAACCCAAACCAGGCTGACTTACAAACACTGTCGCTCGCACTCCGGACAATACAACCCCCACAGCAACCGACAACTGCAACCCCAGTCGAAGCTTCCACGACAGATTCCAGCGGTCATCAGCAAGCCCGGTCAGAAACAGAACGATCGCGCCTGCCGCAATCGCCAATAGCTGGACAGCCAGAGGTGAGCCCCACCTTAGCTCCTCGAGAATCTCATCCGCGATCGCGAATCTCCCGGCAGGACCTGCCACACAGACTACCAACAGAACAATAGTAGGAATCAGTACTCCGAGAAAAATCGCGATACCTCCACCACGGGGCGTAGGCTGAACATGAACCTTTCGCTCTCCGGGAAGGTCGATCAATCCCAATGCTGGCGCTGAAGCACGTACAACGGGTGTCAGAATTACAGTGAGAATCGCGGATGCCAGAAATCCAGCAACCATAAACTCCAGCATCGGAGAGCCTTCATAACTCGGGGCTGAACGTAAAACGGCTGCGTGTTGTACGTTGAATCACGACATTGCTACAGGAGAAATCCGCGAAAGAACGTGGTCCCGAGATAATCAAACGGATGGTTCTCCCCGCCAGAGTCTGCCGCCTTTCCCAAAACTGATCCGAGCCGCTTCTACGTCACGAATTGAAGAATTGACAATCGCTTCTGTCCAAACGGAGGCCGTGAAGAATCTGCAATGGCCGAATCCGTGCAGAATCTACAATTCGACAGGTCCTGTTAATGTTTCTCCGTGAGGATTTTGCAGGCGTGACCGTCAATTGTTGTAGATTTGGCAGCTCGCCTCCAAACGGCCAAACCGACAACCAGCTCCGCAAAGCAATAAACAGAAACAACTTACAACAAAAGAATTTCGACTGGTCCGTTTTGGCGCGGCAGTTGCGATTGCATATGAGTCAGTTCGACAACAAACAGGCCGTAGCCTGTATCAAAGCATGACGGAGTGAGTGCGATGCGAATTCAGATGACCCCAAAGACTGTTCGAAGAATTCTTTCCGCTGACGGATATCTCGATCTTGGCATGCCCGAGCGAGCCATTGAGGAACTGGACCGAATCCAAGATGCAGGCCCTCTGGAAGGTCCTGTGCAACTCCTGCATGGAATTGCCCTGAAGCAGACGCAGAACCATCGCGATGCGATCATCCATCTCGAAAAAGCCGCTCGAACCATGCCGTCTCCGATTCGCCGTTTCGCATGGCGAGAATTAGTTGATGCCTACCGAGCCGTCGGCAGCGACGCTCTTGCGGACATGGCCCAGAAACTAGGCGGTGAAGGTGAGTTTCAGCTGAAAATCAGCCTTCCATTCGCGAATCTGACGCTGAATATCCCTACGTCGTCAAAGGCGGCAATGCCCGGGCTGTGAGCTTCCTGCCATATGACTGAGGCATCGCAAGCCACAAAGCATGAACAAACGAATACACATAATGCTAAGGATCGTCTCAGGGCTTGCAGGCAACTGTTGTCCGGCACGTTTGTGCGATCGACAATTTCCAATTGTCCTGGATTGCCGTATCGGACCAGTCAAGGCAGACGTTTGACCTTTCCAGGCGGCTCATTCGAACGAAAGGTCTATCCCCAAACCGAGCCTTTTCCGTATTCTTCATTCGTAGCAGTCTCGCCAAAATATCAGTTCCTGCATCCTGAGGCAGGATCGGCGTGCTCTGCTGTGCCCATAGAATGGAGTCTTGCGGGCCATGCAACGTCGAAGAATGTTTCTTGCCGTGCTGTTAAACAGCTCGGCTGTAAGCTTCATCAGCGGATGTCGCAACAAGCAGTACGCACATGTCCTGAAAAAAGATGACAAGGACATGGTCGGCAGCCATGTCGCGGGTGCTGAAACCTGGAAACCGCTGATCGATGAATCCGTCGGTCGCCTGCTGGCCAAATCCTGCTCTACCGTTCACCAGGCATCACACTCCACCATTGAAGGTGAAGGGATGCCTGTTAGAACAGTCTGCTTCGTCGGTGTAGAGAACCGAAGTGCTGAAGAAATTGGTGACTTCAAAGAACAGATCTACGAACACATTGATTCGCTGATTTCCCAGGATCCCCAATTCAAGATGATCAGCCGGCGCTACGTCGAAGCCGCCATGGGCGAATGTCGATGTCGCCCCGAATCGCTCCTGCTACCAGCCCGCCAACGCGAACTTCAAATGGCTTTGGAGCGTGTCGATCAGCCTTTCGATTATCTCCTGTTCGCCAGCATCACCTCCGGCACTACCAACAGCAACGGTGACTATCAGCGTGACTATCTGCTGACACTGGAACTTCTCGACATCCACACCGGCGAATCGCAAAAAGACAGTGCCATGCTTCGCAAGGGTTACCACAAAGGCTTCTTCGGCAAACGCAAGCACTACGGCGAAGACGACGACTAACGAATTCGCGACCTGCTTTGGTATCGAAATCTGTGCTGATCAGGCAGCAACACGGATGAGTCTCGGCAGGTTCCCATCAGAGCTCTCAGTTATGGACGATTCGAACTGCACGATCACGCAGTTGTTTCGCCGCCTCAGACCATGGTCTCTCGCGGCGTTGGGGATCGTCTCTTGCCTGAACTCCGGATGTCAGACCTGGCAAAAGTCCCACGAATCAGCAATCTCGAACTTTGGAGCGGGAGACCTTGAGGTCTCAAAAACGGCTCTCGCGGATTCACAAAAATCACTACGAGCCGAAAAGAAATTGCTGGAGCTGGATCAGGCCATTCTTGAACTGGCAAGTGGTGACGTTCGACAGGCCGAAGGTCGTTTTCGCAACCTCCGCCACGAACTGGAGTTCCTCGAACAAAAGGACGTGACAGAACAAGCGTCATCCATGCTGATGGACAGCCGCGCCGTTGCATATTCGGGCCGCGACTTCGAACGCCGCATGGTTCTTAATATGGCGTTGCTGACGAGCATCTTCGGGGACGGACAAGATTCGTTTGCCTATTCCCTGCAGGTTACAGAGGCAGCGGCAAAACGACGAGAAGCAATCGCGGCAAAACTCAACAAGGACACCAGCTCCAGCCGCCTTGCGGAGAGTCATGATGCGACTTCTCCAGCGGCGAACATCTCGCCCGCGAGCTTCGTTGCGAATGTATCGTCTGGCTCATTAGCAGTGCCAACATCGTCGCTTGACCAGCCGCTGGCACTGAGCTCTTATCTTGCGGCCGCCGTTCAGTCTGAATCGCCCACGCGTCATCAGGAAACAGAATCTGCGATTGCTGACATCGGCTACTGGAATCCCACTTTCCTGCGTTGTGACAAAATATCATCGGCTGGCGAGTTCGGGACGCGATGTAAGCCCGGTAATGGCACCTTGCACATCATCGCCCTTGTCGGAAAAGCTCCGCGTTGGGTTTCCGAATCGGCCGAACCAACCTCAGCCGCTCTGTTAATTGCCGACCAGATCATCAGTGCCACGGGGAAGCATACGCTGCCTCCGACAATCGCCTCGGTAAAGATCGCAAAGCCAGAACCTGCCGGATATCTTCTGCCTGCGGGCAGCCTGCGATGCATCGTTGGTCCATCGAATTCGTCGCCTCAACAGGTTGCCGCTTCACCGCTGACCTTTTCCACCGTCGTTGACATGCACGAGGTCGCTCAGGCCTCGTACAACGAACACCGAGATCAGGAAATCGCAGCCGCCATTACTCGCCGAGTCATGAAAAAAGGCGCCGTTTACGTTCTCAAAGAGACCCAAAACATTCACCGCAACTCTCTGGTCGACCTCGGCATCAACGTGGCCGGCATTGCCTGGGAAGCCATGGAAAAAGCCGACACGCGATCCTGGAGAATGCTGCCGGGGCGAATCGACATCGCTCGCACCGAACTCCCAGCGGGACAATGGACGACCAAACTGCAGATCACGGGGTACGGGACAACCGGTGGTTACTCAACGGTTCCCATTCACATCGCTGACGGTCGCAATACTTTTATCCTGTGCATAATTCCCGAAAGAGAGTTTACGGGGAACATCCTTGTTGGCGGCGCTGACAATCATATCGTTCCCGCCGGTGACGTCGCCTCAGAGACCAAATAATTGCACACCGCAGCGATCCGTATCCACGCGTTGACGAAGACACTCTTGGCAGGAGAGGCCTGGCCGGACACACTCCGCATCTTTATCCACAGCCTCAACTCGCTGTGCTCATTGGCGGCTCTCAGCCTGACGACGAACCTCAATCTGCGCCTTCCTGAGTCTTTCAGGCCAGACAAACTCTGGTGCTTTTGCAGGGTCATATCCTTTTAGATGTCCGTGCAGCCGAGTCGCTGGTTTCGTATACCGCAGCTCCGTGTCTCCGAAAACCTCGCGGCACAACGCAGCCAGCTCAGGATCGTAATCCAGCAGCTCGTCTCGAGTATTCACATGATTGTGGTCATGATCATCTTCTCGATTGTTATCAAACCACGACTGCACACCCTCGGCAAAGTACTCATGGTGATTCACCGAGGCATACTTGCCTTTCCATAGTCGGGTGGACATCGCCTTCTGATAAGCGGCCTTCAGACGAGCATCAAATGTCGGATCGACATTCAACATCCCGCGAAGATGAATATTGTGAGCAAACTCATGGATCAGAATGCACTCCGCCTCATAAGGATCGCCCTTATAGCCAAGCAAATTCTCTTCCCCACAGGAACAATACGGATCCGTTTCTGATCCCCCCATGCCGCGAGCACGAGCATCCCAAAAATCAACCGCTGAAACACCTTCAGCTTCGCGACCATCCGCTGCATCATCACCGAGCCATTTCCATTCCGGCAGGTCGGTAGTGAACTCGTTCGATGCGATGATGCTCATGCGTGAGCCGCTTTTGATCATGGCTTCTCTGACGTCAGGACGCTTCGCCAACATCAGATTGATCAGATAAGCCGCTTCCAGCAGGGCACGATCATCGACCGCCTTTGAAGCAACGATCGGATAACCACTCGCACTGACGAACTTTGAGTAGTACGCGGGGATCTTGAGTTCCGGCGGTGGAGGAGAGATGACGTACTTTGAATCGTCTGCGAAAAGCCGTGAACACAAGAGTAGGACGAATAAAAACCCCTGTGCCGGAACGATGCGAGAACCACCAGCAGCAATCAACCGATTCCTCAGCACCACGGCACTCCCAAACAGCGTCGCCACCGACGTTACCCGGCTGTTGATGCAGTTGCGTTATTAGCCCCCGGTTGTTTTTGATGCGGTTCTGCAACGAAAACCGTACGCTAACGCATTCCGGCTGATTGAATCAACGTCCGTTAAACCAGGCAGCGGACTTGATTGAGCCCTAGTTGGCGATCGAACCGCTGACGTTGAACTTCAGGACGTCTTCACGCCCCTGAATCTTGACGATCATCTCTTCGCTGAACTTGCCAACCTTTTCAGGAGCCGTGAATTTCATCTCCACAATCTGCAGCTTGTTTTCTTTTTCGCTCTTCTTTACCTCGAAGCAATCCTGCATCTCTTTGCAGTCAACAACTTCAATCAGAAACGGCTTGTTACCCTGCAGAATGACTTTCACGATCGTCGTTTCACCAGGCTTCAAAGGCACCAACTGGCCTTTGCTGTTGCGTACGGCAATGTCCGGAGTTGTGATGCGAATATCAGGCACCACAGTAGCCAATGTAATTAGCGGCACGTTCGGATGAGCCGCATCATCGGTCACAAGAGTAATGATATCACGAAAGCGACCAGGCTTTGTTTTTGGATCCAGAGTCACCTCGATGTCGTAAACAACATTTCCGCCGACACGAGACACTTCCCTCCATTCGCCCGTCAAGTCTTTTCCGGGATACTTAACATCTCGAATCTGCCAATCGGGTCTTCCCGCATAAGCAATGCGAACCGTCTTTTTGCCACCGCTCAGGAAATCCAGTGTTCCAAAATCTACGCTGCTGGGTTCAAAGACAATGTCGGTTCGGATGTACGCAGAAATCGGAATTCGCACTTCCGCGAATTGTGGAGCATCGAAGTAGATCGAAAGCGACGTATCCCGTTGCCCTTTGAAGGAACGAGTATTCATTCTGACTTCAATAAAGGTCTTCTCTCCGGGCTGCAGAAGCGTTTTCGCGGGGGCACTTGCTTCAGCACAACGACAGGCCGTCGACCAACTGGAAATGTGCAACGTGGCCTGAGTCGTGTTCTCGATGGTGACGACCTGCACCGCCTCCGAGCCGGTCGCAATAACACCAAATTCAAGCTTCTTTTTGTCAACGAGCGGATCAGCCCAGCTACCCTGCGCAAACAGAGAGGGACTAACCAAAATCAAACCCATGACGACAACAGCTGACCGACAAATGTTCCCCAACATTTTTCTGCACCTGCCCAAGAAAGCTTCCAGACCGAAGTGCCTGGGATGTCCATCCCCCCATCCTTCGCTTCATCCACGGAAATCCCCATTTCCGGTGTCATCATGTCATGACTATCACATTCGACAAGAGGTCGAAATGCGTTTCAGCACTGATTCCTAAACCCTCCCGAAGACTTCACTGTCACTTTCCAGATCAGGAAAGTAGAGGGAAAACCCCGGGAGCGATTGCATTTTGGAGCGGCTATGCCTGCCGCAGAATCGGCGAAGAACCCGCATAAACATTAGACCCCCACAAACTTTATGTCAATCCGCATATTTTTTTGAAGATTCTACCGGCTCGGTAAAACGTACCGATCCAACGCCCCAACGCACCACCAACGAAAAACACCCCAAACACCCCATTCACCGCATGCCTCCTTCTAATTCGCAATCCATCAAAACGTCGTCAGGTAGCATCAAGGTAAGCCACAGAAAAAGCAGCGAAAAATTAGATGCTCACACGTTCCGGCTGATTCGGGCAAGGATTCACAAGACGGAGCGGCCCGGAGCTGTAGAAGATCTTTCCTAAGAATCATTTACACTGGGGAACGGCGGTTTGTTCGCACCCCCAACTGCGACACAGGGATTAATTGAAAATTCCTCAATAAACCATGGCATACCTTCCGCAACAAGTCTTCATCATGCTACGCCCAGCCCTGATCATGGTCTTGTCATCGCTCATTCTTCTCTACAGCGATGAAACCGCTACGGCCCAAAAGGCTGGTGCCAGCCGCAAGCACTACTTCCCGCCTGAGCGAGTTTCCGTGATGCCCGTTGTCTTCACACCCAGGGGCGAGAAGGCACCGGACCGAGATCTCGACGCTGTTGTGCTCCGACATTTGAAATGGACGCAGCGAAGATACGGCGAACTTCTGGGAACGACCTTTGAGATCGAGAATAAGGTTCGGCGAGTTCGCGGGGCAAAGACTCTGGAGGAATACCGCGAACGGGATGGCGACGCGGTGATGGATTTTGCGGCAGAACTACTGAAGGAGTTTGGCTATAGCCGCTTCAACTGCCCGCACATCTTTCTGATTGTGTTGGTGAACCCCAGAGACGACTGGCCGCTCGGTGTGGGCTGTGTGTTCAATGGCGGCTACAACACGGGTGGCGGAGCCACGATGATGTCGACCGACGCCTTTGTGAAGAAGCCCAACGCTCAATCAACACTTGAACATGAACTCGGCCATACATTCGGGCTTCCACATGTGAGCTCATATGGGATTGAAATGAATGGCAACAACCCGTCCATGATGTCTTACAACCCAGTACACTGGAGTCGAGGATTCGAGCCGTCACTGCAGCCAGCCACGTTTATTCCGGAAGACATTCGCGGACTGGCTCTGAATGATCGAGCAATCCCCGATCTTGAGTTCTCAGTAACCAAAGACGTACCCGCTGACTACAAGCTGTTCTGGACTCCAATGCCATTTGGGGCAGTCAAACTGGAAGGCCAACCTGACTATGCCATCGAAGTGAAGAGCAATGCCGGAGCTGCGTTCAATTCCAAACTCGAAAGCTGCGTGGTTGGCCATTTTCGTGCAAGCCCAGGCCCGACGCTCTACTATGACGCCGGATCCATGTGGCACTCAGAACCTGTTGAGGGAAACGTAACGCTGGACCTGACATTTCCGTTTCCCGTGGAGCTCACCAGAATGCGATTCTACTCCGGCCACAGCGGGCAATACCATCCCGTCAAAGCGTTCTCGGTCTCGGTCCCGACACCGACCGGAAGCCAGAATTCCCTGGCAAATCATGAGATGAAGTCCTTCGACGGCGAAGTCAACTTTCCCGCAACTGAGTCTCAGCAGTGGCATCTGGAGTTAACTCCAAGCGAATCAAAAACCATCGTCCTTCGCGGCCTGCGTTTCTACTCCGGCACAACCGAAATCTTCCCGCCTCAATTGTGTCTTGTGGAATGAGTCAGCCTTGCCCCATCCTTTGGACTGCTGCAGCCCGCTGCAGCTTTCCGTTCCACAGCCTGCTGTGGACAATCGTTCTGAATACCTACAAAGTCGCAAACCTGGTAGCCAACGGGAACGACTTTCCGCGATCCCATGATGAGCGGTTCTGACTGCAACCCAACTCGAAGGCATGGTGCTACTTCACCGCCACATTCTTACGATGAACGTCCACAATAAACGGAGTACTTTCTCTGTCGAAGGCGTTCATGAGTGGAGCCAATCCCTGCTTGATCTCGAGGTCACGTTCTTCCGTGAACAGAGGTATCAGGCGATAGAACCGCAGATGTTCTCCTTTGGATGTCATCGTGCTGAACTCTGCCATCAGAAGCATGGAGGTGAATGGAATGCCATTCGCAAATGGTCGAGGCGGATCAGCGTCGGCGATGATCGTCACTTCTCCGCCCAGCCAAGTTCGATTCTCGTGAGGGTGTCGAGCAATTTTGCGAAGCCAGGTGATCGGCCAGTTCCAATAGGGATCGTTCAGATCCGTGTACTTCCAGCCCTTTGGAAGCTGAATGAATAGTTCGGCGAACTGGTAGGACTCGCTGCGTCTGGGCGTCTTCATGCGTTTCGCTGACATCCCGGATGTGAAGAGAGTAACGAAAGGGCGATCTTCGGAGGCGGGGATGACGTGAATCGTAATCGGCAAATCAGACGGTACGATTTCGGTCAGAGCAGCCTCCTGGACAGGCCCCATGTGCTCACTGAACCACGAGATCGCCTGTTCCGGCACAGAGGCTTTCTTCGATGGCCCAGCCGGCTTTGCTTTTTGCCCCTTCGGCATTGGGATTTTTCCCTCGGCCCGCAAATCTGCGATCGTCTTTGCCCCTTTCGATCTCAGGTACTCAGAGACCTCTGGGAAGGGCTCTGCGAATTCGAGTGCGGTAAACAGGTCGTCGGGGTCACCGTAAAGCGTGTAGGGTTCGTTAATTCTTGCTCCAGCCTCAACCAAAAGCTTCGTCATTTCCAGCTTTCTTGTGTCGCCCTGGATTGCCGCCAATATTCCTCTCGCGAGGTTTGGGTCACAACCACGCTCCAACAGAAGTGGCACTAAATCGAAATGCCCGTGAGTGATCGCTGACGTTATCGCACTGTCGCAGCCATTGTCTGCTGTTGCGTTGATGTTGCACCCAGCAGCGATTACGGCTTCAACGACAACCTTATTTCCTTTTGGGACCGCGTGGCAAATCCACGGTTGATATCCTGCGTTCTTATCCGAAACCAAGTCCGGGTTCTTCTTAAAAGCGTCCGCAGCGGCCTCTGCGTTGCCATCTAGAATTCCGTGAATTGCCTGTTTTTTATAAGGAATTAAATCCTGTCCCATGATGTTGCTTCCCAAGAAATACGCGAGCGCAGTGAACGCAATCGTAGCGATTGTTAAAGGGTTCGATTGACTCATTCTTCTATCCTCAGTACCAGAAATGGCCACCTCTCTCCAATACTCTACGCCATCGCAACAACTGCTCTTGAATCAGAACCCGGATCTGAGCCTTGGACAAGCCATCCGCGATCCCTTCCTTGACAATCTTTTCCAAGCCATCGTGAACCGCTTTGGTATACTGCGGCGAATGAATTGCGAACTTATACAAGTACTTGCCGTTCGCCCGTCGCACGTTCGAATTGATGGCCCACGCCAGATTCCAAAGCTCATCTCCATTCGCCGCTTTCAGCATTGCATCGGCATGATCATCCAGTACTGAGATGCCATAGTCTGTCAGATACTTCTGGGATCGCCAAATATGCCACGCATGTCGCCCACTGGGATCTTTGCCAACCTGCCGAAGACTAGTCCGATCACCCATCGCAATTCCGCAGGAACTGTCTTATTAACAATGTGGTGAGCGTGAATCAGGCTGTCTTTGAACCCTTCTTTGCCTGCCAATCGCAGCAACGCCGCTTTTCGAGCCTGAAGCCCCACAATCCCGTTGAAGACGGTCGACGCTGCCTGCAACACGCTCACATCAAAGTCTCGCCGAGCAGCCAAAGTGCCGCGTGTTCTGTTGGCGTGATTGACTTCAACTAACCCTCTGAGGCGGGGCGTTCCTGAGTGATTCTCTGTGTCTTCAGTGGAGCAAGCATTCGACCGGAAAATTTAATGACAGGAAGATGAATCGCGGACAGGCGTTTCTGCCTGATTTTTCGGTCACTAAATATTTCGGCCAAATCCGCATTGCTTCCGCTACCTGGACTGCTGCAGTCCGCTGCAGCTTTCCGCTCCACAGCCTGCTGTGGAGCGCGAGGACTCTCATCCAACAAGCGTTGCTAAACGCTCGTGGTTTGGCAGCAGGCTGCCGGCACCAAAGCGGCAGCGGGCTGCTGCAGTCCAAAGAGGAGCATCTGCTCTTCGCACGATCACGGGAACTGACTTCCTGTTGAAGTCTTCGCCCTGACGAGTCACTAACTCAGAATCTCGCTGACAATTCTCGCGGGGCGGTTCGCTGTGATCACCTGTGGCTGACCATTGTGATGAAAAATCACCTGAGAATGATCCAGCCCAAACAGCGACATGAGTGTTGCCTGATAGTCGTTAGGGGTGACGACATTCTCCACAGCTTTGTGCCCGAACTCATCAGTCGCACCGTAGGCTAATCCACCTTTGAATCCGCCTCCGGCCATCCAGATACTAAAGCCCTGACCATTGTGATCACGACCAGCCGCTGCAGGATCGCCCATGACCTGTGTCACCGGAAGCCGTCCAATTTCTCCGCCCCAATGCACGATCGTAGAATCCAGCATGCCACGCTGCTTCAAGTCTTTCACCAGAGCCGCCGCAGGCTGATCAACTCGCTTACAGACGGCCGGCAGGGCCGTGCGGATGCTGCCATGATTGTCCCAGGGCTGACCTCCGAGGAATAACTGAATAAACCGAACGCCTCGCTCGACAAGTCGACGTGCGATCAGGCAGCGAGTTCCATATTCTCGAGTTGCATCCTGATCGATTCCATACATCGCCTGAGTTGCCTGGGTCTCCTTGCTGATATCCAGTGCTTCGGTGGCGGCCGTCTGCATTCTGGCGGCGAGTTCGTAGCTGGCGATACGAGCTTCCAGATCCGGATCTCCTCCGCTCTGCTCAAGATGTCTTTGATTCAGCTTCTGCAAAAGAGCCAGATTCTGCTGCTGCAGAGTTCCTTTGAGATGCGGCGGAGCTGCCAGATTCAGAATGCGAGGTTCCTTGGGACGAAGTACGGTCCCCTGAAACAGCGGTGGCATAAAGCCGTTTGACCAGTTGTTGACTCCATCGACGGGATGACCATCCGGATCTGTCAGAACCATGTACGCCGGAAGATCCTGCGTCTCAGATCCCAGTGCGTAGAGCAGCCATGAAGCCAGATGAGGACGCCCCAGAACTCCCGGAATTCCGCCGTGGAAGTATCGGATCGAAACCTCATGCCCGTTCGCTCCTGTGTGCATGCTGCGAATCAGACAAATATCGTCAACGATCTCAGCAGTATGCGGAAGCAGTTCGGAGATCTCCGTTCCACACTGCCCATGCTTACGAAACTTGAAAGGACTTCCCAGTAACTTCTTGCTGGCCTGATTCACAAAGCTGAACGCAACATCCCCGGTGTAATCTGTGCCATCATACTTTGTCAGCTCGGGCTTTGGATCTGTCAGATCCATATGGGACGGACCGCCATGCTGAAACATGGAGATCATCGCGCGAGCTTTAGCGGGTTGTTGAGGTTGCCGCAGATGCAGATCGGTAACTGGCTTCTGCTTGATCACCGGCGGTACCGCCTGCACCCCTTCTTGTCGCATTAACCACGCAAGGGCGACAGAACCAATCCCCATGGCATTGTTCTGCAGAAACTCACGGCGCGAGAATGGATTTGTCGTATTCATAGGAATGACTTTAAGGCAGAGCTCAAAGGAAGGAACGCAGGGCAGTGGGGAGGCAGGGAGAGAAACTCGAGGGCGGTATGACGGAGCAAACTCTTATCAACGAACCAAAACCTGGCGACTTTAGTTTTATATGTTGATGACCATGATCTCTGAAACCAGCATCGAAAAGCTATTTGACGTACAAAAACTCATTGGATGTCAGCAGGACCTGGCACAGATCGACCATTGCCTGCTGAGTGCCTGTCAAGCCAACAGGAATTTGCTCCCGATGAGCCTGAAGGTACTCCATCTGACCTGCCAGAAATGACATCGCCGCGACAAGTTCATCCACTTCCGGATGGCGGCAATAAGCCAATTGCCAGGCATGAATTACCTGACCAACGATTACACTGACGGGCTCCGGCGGCCCATAAAATTCCGTGGCGGAACTAAACGAACGAACAACGCCATCACTGGTCGTGAGCGTCAACTTTACCGGCCATTGAAACGAATCTGACGTGTTGTGTTCCAGACAGTCCACGATGAAATCAATCGTGTCGCCTGCTTCAACAACTACGGATCCAACCGGAGTTTCCACAAGAGCATTGTGACTCTTCCACTCCGCCAATAATCCACTTCCATCGGCAGCACCGCGACTGGTCACAATTCGCCCGCGGACTCCATCACCGTTGTCACTACCGTGATGCAGCGTTCCTGCAATCGTCAGACTGCCAGAAGCGGGAGCAACCCAGCGACGGATCACAGCACGCCCTGACTGATCGGGATGTCCTCCGTTGGCATGCAACAGAACATATCCCAACGCGGGATCAGGGAGCGTCGCACTGGCTTGATATTGCGAACCCGTAAAATGGGGCAGGGCAGTGAATGATTCGGTCTTCTTCGTGGTCTCGTTCATGTTGCCATAGCCATACTGCCAAACATCCGATGGAGCGGATGGTAACGGCGGCAACGCAGTGAATTGCTCGGTCGTCGCCATAGAAGCTTCCTTGCGGCAGCGTTCAGCTAATGCCGCCGCGTGACTCAGAATTGATCCCGAGTTCATCATCATCAGCGATTGAGTCGCGACGGTCGAGACAGGACGCCGCTCACAATTCACTTCCATCACCGGAGCATCAAAGGCCTGCAGCATTGCAACCGGTTGAGATCTCCGGACTTTGACGTAAAGACTTCGCCGAGTCTCCTTGTCATCAATCAAAACCTGGCCAGCATCGTCTTCCACAATCGGTACTGGCGGTCCAAACTGCTGAGTGCTCAGCCGACCAGTCGCCGCCAATAGTCGATCACGTACCAACTCCGCATCGAGTCTTGCAATCACCTGACGAGAATAAAACCGATTGTCGGAATCCAGCGCTTCATGCATCGCAACTTTGCGAGAAGACTGCCTCCAGGCAGTTGACGACAAAATCAGGCGATGCAGATGCTTTACACTCCAGCCACTTCGCACGAATTCATCCGCGAGCCAGTCGAGCAATTCCGGGTGCGTCGGGGCAACTCCAAGTCGGCCAAAATCAGCAGGGGTTGGCACCAGACCACGCCCAAAATGATGCAACCAGATTCGATTGACGATCACTCTGGAAACCAAAGGATTCTCTCGCCCGGTCAGCCATTTCGCGAACGCTAATCGGCGACCAGATGTAGGCAACGAGGCATCATCAACCGGGATCTCAAAGCGTGCATCTTCTGGACAAGCGGCCGTCAGAGCGGCCGGCTGAATCACCCCTTTAGGCTGAAGAAAATCACCACGATAAAACAAATGCGTTTCCGGCAAATGCCCGGCTGGCTCGGTCAGAATGGCCAGAAATTCTTCCGGTGGACGTTTGCCATTCGCTTCGGCGATACGAGCATCATACTTCTTCAGATCTTCCGCAGCCTCGGGAAGATACTGATAGAGAACTCCCGGCGAAATATTCACACTTGGGTTCTTATTGAGCAGGTCCGTCTGTTCCGGAGTTCGCTGAGCTGCCTCAGTCTGATAAGCCACTCGCAACGTTGTTCTGAGCGGTTCCTCATACTTCATGAGTTCCTTCTCAAGAGCCTGAGCCATGTACTCCTTCTGTTTGGCCTCTCGCTCGACGCCAATCGCAGCCGCTTCAGCACTCGCGGCTGCCGCTTTCTGTCGATCAACTTCCGTATAGAGTGAGACCAGTCGCTGCGAGGGAAACTGCCATGTCTGCCAGTCTAAAGAAGGAGCAAAGACGGCTCGCAGTGCATAGTAATCGGTCTGCGGAATCGGGTCGTATCGATGATCATGACACTGTGCACAGCCAACACTCAACCCCAGCAGAGATGTACTGACGATCTTGATCGTATCACCAATCACCTGATTCCGCGCGGTCGGATTGTCTTCGCCGCTTCCCGTGCCGTCAGCCGCCATTCTCAAATAGCCAGTCGCGGTCAGCAGCTCAATTTGCTCGGCCGTCAGGTCTCCCTGTTTTGGCCCCGCGAGTTCATCGCCTGCAATCTGCTCCGTGATGAATCGATCGAATGGTTTGTCGGCATTGAAAGAACGAATGACATAGTCACGATACTTCCACGCCCACGCACGTTCCGTGTCGTTAACCGTGTAACCATCGGAGTCTGCATAGCCAGCAACATCCAGCCAATGTCTCGCCCAGCGTTCACCGTAATGAGGCGATGCCAGCAAGGACTCAATCATTCGAGCATACCAGTCGTCGGCAGGATCATTCTTCCATTGCAGAAGCTGCTCTGAAGCTGGCGGCAATCCCGTCAAATCAAAATACGCACGCAGAATCAGAGTTTGTCGATCAGCATCATCCGCAAACGACAACCCTTCCGGCATCTGAGCCAATAGAAAATGATCGATCGAATTTCGAATGCGGGCCTGCTGATCAGGACGAACCTGAGGCTCGGTCGCTCGCTTGATTGGCTGAAAAGACCAGAAGGCTCGTTCTTCCGGAGTAATCCCAAGACCCGGCGGAATCGTCTCAGGTTCAGGCCGCGCGGTTTTGGCACCTTCGGTCACCCAGCGAGTCAGGATCTCCAACTCTTTCTCGGTCACCTTCATCTCGCCCGGAGGCATCTCTTTGGAACGAATTCGTTCCAGCAACAGACTTGTGTGCGCATCACCAACAACGAGTGCTGTCCCGGAGTCGCCACCTTTTTGCATCAGGCGAACCTGACGCAGATCGAGGCCGCCTTTCAGCTCTTCAACCGCGCCGTGACAATCAAGGCAGTGCGCACGAAGGATCGGACGGATATCGCGTTCGAACGTCAGTTCTTCGCCATGCGAGACATCTTGAAGAAACAAACCTGTCCCAAAAGACAGAACAAATGCTGTCAGTTGAAGCAACGTCGTTTGATACATCATCTGTCTCTGCCTTTTGCTGGAATCTGAGCATCATGGCATCGAAACAATCGAACAACTCAGCCCGCCTGCGGCAGGTACATAGGAGTTATTCGCATAGTCCATCACCATTCGATCGGCATTGAACCGCCAGCCCAGTGTTCGAATCGCACGCTTCATACGAGCAATCCATTCCTGAGGCAGGTCGTCTCGATCACGATCGTAAAACATCGGAATCACTTCCTTCGTGAGCACGCGATACAGATCTTCTCCGTCGCGAGCATCCTGAATGTCCTGATTCCAATGTGTCCGACCGGAACCAATCGCAAATCCATTCTTTCCGTCGTAGGCCTCAGCCCACCAACCATCCAGAATCGAACAGTTCAGACCACCATTCAAAACCACCTTTTGTCCACTGGTGCCCGAAGCTTCCAGCGGCCGTCGAGGGTTATTGAGCCACACATCGACGCCCTGTACCAGAACACGCCCCATCTCGATCGTGTAATTCTCAAGAATAAGCACTCGTCCCCGGAACGGCTCCTTTCGAGTCAGCTGGAAAATATGCTGCAGAATCTGCTTGCCTCGATCATCCGCAGGATGAGCCTTCCCTGCAAAAATGAACTGCAGCGGACGATCTGTATCTGTGATCAGCTTCGCCAGGAAATCCAGATCTTTCAGGATCAAGTCGGCTCGCTTATATGGTGCAAAACGTCGAGCAAACCCGATTGTCAACGCCTGTGGATCAAACAATCCTTCCATGTCGGCAACGACTTCAGCACTCTCACCACGCAGCTTTGCCTGGTCAACCGCATGCTTTCGCGCATAGTTGATCAAACGACTCTTGAGCGTTGAATGCACTTCCCAGAGTTCACCAGGAGTGATGCTTTCGAACCCACTCCAAACTTCTGGTTCACCAGTACGCTGATACCAGTCTTCCGGCAGAACTCGGTTGTAGAGAACTCTCATTTGCCCCGCGAGCCACGTGGGCACATGCACACCGTTCGTGATATGGCCGATCGGAATCTCTTCCACACTCCGCCAGGGCCAAAGGCTTTTCCACATGTCTCGGCTGACGACACCGTGCAGATTCGAAACGCCGTTTGCAATCCGACAAAGCTTGAGAGCAAGAACCGTCATGCAGAAAGATTCACCACCATTCTGAGGATCGACGCGTCCCAATCCCATGAGGCCATGAGTATCCAGCCCCAGCGAATCTCCCAATGGACCCAGGTGTTCTTCAATCAAGCCCTGATCAAAGCGGTCATGCCCGGCGGGCACTGGTGTGTGAGTTGTGAAGGCACATCGCGACGCGGTATCGCGCAGAGCTTTGTCGAATGGAAAGCCGTCTTCCTGCATTCGCTGGCGAATGACTTCCAGAGGAGCAAACGCGGAGTGCCCCTCATTCATATGAATGACGTTAGGCAGAATCCCCAGCGCTTTCAGAGCTTTCACTCCGCCAACACCCAGGAGCAGTTCCTGACGAATGCGAGTCCGCTGATCGCCACCATAGAGCCGCGCGGTCAATGCTCGATCGGCATCGTTGTTTAACGGAATATCTGTATCCAACAGATAGAGATGAACTCGTCCGACCTGCAAATGCAATACGCGAGCATGAATCGGACCGGTGCGAGTATCGACCGTTACGACGATCGGACCATCAGCATTTGTCGCGGGGGCCAGGGGCAGCTCGACCGCCTCCAGTCGAGGGTACGTCTCGCGTTGCCAGCCGCCAGCATCGATCGCCTGTGTGAAGTAACCTTCGTGATAGAAGAGACCGATCCCGACCAGCGGCAGCCCGAGGTCCGACGCACTCTTTAAATGATCGCCAGCCAATACTCCCAAACCGCCCGAGTAGATCGGCAGGGACTCGTGAATTCCAAACTCAGCAGAGAAATACGCAACCGGCCCTTGTCCGAGAATCCCGGCGTGAGTCGACCCCCACGTTGTATGAGCAGTCAGGTATTCTCGAAATCGTCGATAAGACCAATGAATCCGAGTATGCAGCACGGCCTCACGAGCACGCTCCTCAAGTCTGTCCGGAGAATACTCATTCAATAACAGGACAGGATTGTGGTTCACCTTCTCCCAAAGTTCAGGATCGATCAACCGAAACACATCTGTCACTTCCGGATCCCAGCTCCACCAGAGATTTCGGGCAAGCCGGGTGAGCTTTTCGTGGATAGACATCTGGGCCAGTTTCTCGGCCATGGCGATTCCTTCGGATACGTTCGTAACTTCGACTGATCTGGTCAGGAAGAGCTGATCGTTCTTACCGTCAACCCCAACAAATCAATTTGCGACAGACGTTTGGGAGTATACAAGGGCTGCAGCAGGCGTCGAGACCGCCGTCCAATGGATGCAAAACCGCTCCAACAACCGCTGGATAACTAGACTCGAGCCGGTTGCCTGCCTGTCGTCGGCAAATCTGATGAATGGCTCAAGTCCCAATAAAAAAAGCCTGCTCCGAAGTCCGGAACAGGCTCTCTTTTTTCCAACTGTGACCGTCATACGGCCACAAATCTGAATGCAAAGGGCGTTAGACGCCTTAAGGTGAGGCTTACGACAGCTTCACGTGCTTACGCTTCAGACGTCGACCTTTTGAGCTCGCAGGGCGAGCACCGTGATTGGCTTTATTCAGCTTGCGATTCGTCTTTGCCATTTTTCCAGATCCTGAACACTAATATGGAGGATTGTTGCGTTATATCGAACCCACATCGGCACGCCTCAATCATCCACTTCACTGAAATAGAGACTCTGAGCCCCGCCGAATCGAAGCAGACAAGTGTAACGCCCAATCCTCAGCCAGAAAACCCCCGTCCTTCGACAACACCAATGTTTTGGGATGATTCTCTGCTTTGGTGCACAAATGAACCGTTCTCTGGCTATTGGCCGGCGCGCAACCACCACGAGGGAATTCTAGGGAGTTGACTTAATCGCCACCGACCCTGCGTCGGTGGTTTAACGGCTTTTGCACCAGTACAGAACCATGGATTTTCAGTGGTGCAAAAACCCGCAGGCCCCTGAGGCAGGCTCAGGGGGGGATTAAATCAACACGCCGTTCCGTTCCCGGTTAAGTCCCCATCCCTCACTCAGCTCCCCTGGGGGCAATTTTCCGGGCCGCGTTCATCACAGCTTCGCTACTGATATCGACACCAAACGCCCACACGAAAAGCCCCAGCATTTCAATCGTCGTCCCCACCCACTTGGCGGAATACAACGCATCCGCAACAAACATGAACAGCGTTGCAAAAAAGACTGTCTGAATGAAAACAGCTCGCCGAGCGTTTCGATCAAATCGTGAACGCTCGGCCAAACTTCCGCTCAAGCTCACGATCGGAACGGAGGAAACTGCAACGACTTCTG
This sequence comes from Planctomycetaceae bacterium, assembly GCA_046349735.1. GTDB lineage: Bacteria > Planctomycetota > Planctomycetia > Planctomycetales > Planctomycetaceae > SXXK01. The sequence goes on along the minus strand of JAXMBU010000002.1, from coordinate 154,382 downwards.
AGCCACCAAAATAGGTTGATCGAAAAACAATCGGCCTGACAACATTGCCATCAACCGCCGGTGGCTCGTCCATGGAGGGGATGCTGCGTCCCAGCTTCACTAATGGCAGCATTGCTTTGACCTGCTCAATCGCAACACACCATTGATCGTTATTCAGAGCATCACGGACCGCATCCATCGCAACGCCCACCGGAACAATTGCCGCCAACACCACGCCCCAACTGCGCTGCAACTGAAGCATCCGTCCGGGATGATTCCCCGCAGCCTGAGCGGGGTCGTCAAAACTCGATGGAAGCATTTCTGCAACTTCGCGATTCAGCCGAGTCATCGCTGCAAACTGGCCGGTCTTTTCTGGACGCAACGTCGCATCAAGAACTTCATCGATCCAGGTTTCCAAACGGACGACTTCACGAGCCACATGAAGCCCCAGTTCATCCAGTGCTGCTCTTGCGGCATGAGTTTGCTCCAACGATTCAGAGAGCTGTGCAATCGTCACCTGCGTGGTCACATTTGCGCTGGCTCCGAAACTCTCTATCCACGCCTCGACTCCCTTCTTGAATTTTTCAGCCCCTTCGATCGTCTGCGGCAAAGGGTTCCGCAAGAGAGCATTCAAAAAAATCACGACATCGCGTCGCCAGGCATGACATTGATTAAACAATTCCGGGAACAGCCGATTCTCAATGTCCTCCAAACCCGCGCGTGCATCCTCGACCGAATTTCCTTCCAGTAATTGTACTGCGTGCTGGCTCCGAGAAGAAATTTCCTCGACGCTCTTCATCAGCAACGGCGTTAACTTCCAGCGACGAAGAATCAGCGAACGCAGCGGTTCAACACGCCCGACGACCTCCTGCCGCAGCCTGTTGAATTCGCCTACAGCCACCTGCAATCCAGCTTTCGCCGTGCTCGCTGCCGCTCGAATCACGTCAGGTTTCCCACTGTTCAGTGAATCAGATAAGACTTTACAAATGTCTGCTGCCTGTCGCTGAAATGTCACATCGGGAATCTGAGATGACGCCGCCAGAATCTCTCCCACAATGCAAGATGCATCTGCACTGGCTTCCGCAATCTCCTGCTGCTGCTTGAGGTACACTCGAATAAACCACCCGCAAAGAAAACCTGCGCCTGTAATGAAATAGATCCACTTTGTGGTTCGCCGAGCTGTAATCTCGTAGGGAACAGATTGCGGTTTGCTGAGTTCATTCGCTCGGAGTTCAATCTTCCCCGCTGTCGTCCCAAGAGGAAACGTGCCCTCAACAGCAACATCGATCGACTTCGTTTCCCCGGCGTTCAGCGACTCTTCGTCCAACTTGAATTTCAGCAGACCATCATCAACTTGAGCGAGATTCCCGGGTTCACGGACGTCCGCCAAACTGATCTTTGTCAACGGAGCCTTTCCGGACGTTTCCGCAATCTGCAGAGGTCGACTTATCGATGATGTCCCAAAGAGCCCATATGTCTGGTCAAGATAGAACCTGGAAGTCACTTCGATTTCTGGAGATGGCTGAGCCAATGCCAGGCTGACCGTCTGAACGGAGCCCTCTGCCAGCGTCTTCGGATCGGCAACGCGATTCGTGAGGTCGACCAGAACTGTATAAGTGCCCGGCAACAGAGATTGCGACTGAGCTTGAACGAGCAGCGATGGGCCATGCTGATCATCGCCCTTCTCAAGCCTGGCTGTGAACAACGTAGAAAGGAACTCAGGCCGCCCATTTGGCCCAACGACATCAGTGACTCGAATCGTCAGATCAGTGGTCAGAATTGCCCCCTGAACGGCTCGGACCGGTATCCGAACGCTACTTCCTTCGGAGTTCGCAGACAGAGTGTAATTGAGGCCTGCAGGAAAATTCAGCCAGTCGACTTTCTCAGCCGCCGGCGCAGGTGACCATGCTATGAGCAAAAACACGACGAATGAACAGCATCTCATACCACGATCCTTTTGATGCAGTAGGCATTGATGGCCAAGGATCTTTTCACGCGTGTTCTCGCACACAAAAATCGACCGCAAACAGAAACACTTGTCACAGCCCCCAACCGCCACTGTACTATGGCCTCAAATCTCAAAACCATTCAAGTACTTTACCATGGAGTACATGGCGAATGACAGCAATTCTGTTTCGAGACGAAGTCCATAAGATCGTTGGTTGCGCAATGGAGGTCTTGAACACGATTGGGAACGGCTTTCATGAAAAGATTTACGAGAACGCATTGGTCGTTGAATTTGGGCTTCGGGATATTCCGTGGGTCCAGCAAAAATCTTTTGACATCGTCTTTAAGGGCAAGATCGTCGGAACCTATGTCCCGGATCTGATCTGTTTTGATCAGATCATCGTGGACACCAAGACAATCGATGCGATCACGGATTCAGAAGTTGGCAAAATGATCAACTACCTGAAAGTTTCGGGGTTGAAACTTGGGCTGTTGATCAATTTCAAACACCCACGACTGGAGTGGGAGCGAGTTGTATTGAGCAGGTGACGAAAATTTCGACCGCGAATGCACGCGAATTCACGCGAATGAAACTCAGACAACAAAAGACCGGTGGAGTGCAGTGAACATTATTAAGGGACAGATCTTTCTGAATCCTGAAACTCAATCCTCTGCCACTATTCGCGTTCATTCGTGTCCATTCGCGGTTTAATCCTGCGATTCAAATTCTGACCGCAACATCTCGAAATACATACGGTGATTTTGAAGCTTTGCAGCTATCTCGCCCCAATCTGCAGCCTTAAAACTCGGCGATACCTGCCTCTCCTTTAAAACGCAGCTCTTTCGCCCTAAGATACTCCGCTTCCGAATGATTCGCGGCCCGAGGATGGGTGCGACGAGGAAAGCTGAACACCGTATTGATCGGGCCCTGAAACCCGCGTTGTGAGCAACATGAAAACTGATGAATTGCGTGAAAAGTATCTGGCCTTCTTCGAAACCAAGGGCTGTGTTCGTCGTCCCAGCGATGTGCTGATTCCCAAAGACGACCCGACGGTTCTGTTCACGCCCGCCGGGATGAATCAGTTCAAAAATCAGTTCCTGGGAATTGGCCCAATCGATTTTACCAAAGCCACAACAAGCCAGAAGTGTCTGCGAACGGGTGATATTGGCAACGTCGGTATTACGGCTTATCACCATACCTTCTTTGAAATGCTCGGAAACTTCTCTTTCGGTGACTACTTCAAGAAGGAAGCCATCCACTGGGCATGGGAGTTCCTGACGACAAAGCAATGGCTCGGACTGGATCCGGATCGCCTGACTGTCACTGTGTATCTTGATGACGACGAAGCGTTCGACATCTGGAATAAGGAAATCAAACTTCCAGCCGATCGAATCAGCCGACTTGATGAGTCTGAAAACTTCTGGCCGGCCTCAGCTCCGTCCCAGGGACCTGATGGTGTATGCGGCCCATGTTCAGAGATCTATTATCTGGCTCCGGGAGCAACAAAGCCGGTCGAGATCTGGAACCTGGTATTCACTCAGTTCAACCGCGTTGGTGATCCACCAAACAATCTGCATCCTCTGCCCAAGAAGAACATCGACACCGGCATGGGCCTAGAGCGCTGTGCGTCGTGCCTGCAGGGCGTGTTGAGCAATTTCGAAATCGATATTCTGAAGCCAATGTGCGTCGCGGCCGGAGATGCGTTGGGCTTCAAGTATTCCTATGACGCGGCCTGGGGACGTGCTTGTCGACGTATCTCAGATCATCTGCGAGCCTGCTCGTTCGCCATTCACGAAGGCGCGAATCCGGGGCCCGACAAAGCCAATTACATCGTGAGATTGCTCCTGCGTCGAGCTGCAATGGAAGGCTATCTCCTCGGGAAGAAGGTTCCGTTTCTCCATACGCTGGTGCCGGCCATCGTAACAGGCATGAAGCATGCGTACCCGGAAATTGCTGAAACAGTGCAATCCGTATCCAACGTCATCAAACTCGAAGAAGAGCAGTTCCTTGACGTTGTGGATCGTGGCATGCCTCGGTTCGAAAAACTGGCCGCCAAGGCGAAGTCATCCGGCGTCATTTCCGGTCAGGACGCGTTCGATCTGCATCAGACATATGGATTCCTGATCGAGCTGACGGAGACTCTGGCATCTCAGCAAGGCCTGAAGGTCGATCACTCAGGCTACACTATTGCTCGCAAACGCCATGAAGCAACGAGCGGTCGCGGCGCATTTGCAGACTCCGTGATGAGTGCTGGCCCGATTGATTCCCTCAAGAAACAGGGCGGTACAAAGTTTCTCGGCTACGAATCAATGGCCGCTGACTGCAAAGTTGTCGGCATCATTTCGAACAAGGAATTGGTCACTGAATTCGGTTCTGCTGGACATGAAACGCCAATCGGTGTCGCACTGAACCAGACTCCGTTCTACGCGGAGTCGGGCGGTCAGGTCGGTGATATCGGGGCTCTGATCGGCGGAGGAGCGGAGTTCATCGTCGCTGACACTCAGAAGGATGGAGATCTCTGGATTCACGTCGGCCACCTGACCAGGGGCAAACTCTCGGTTGGTCAGACGCTGTCAGCAACGGTTGATGAATCTCGCCGCTCCGGCATTCGACGAGCACACTCAGCAACGCATATTCTGCATCATGCGCTGCACTGCACAGTCGGCAAGGATGCGACTCAGCGCGGTTCCCGAGTTCAGCAGGATGAATTGCGCTTCGACTTTGCTCACAATCAGGCATTGACGGCGGAAGAAGTCCGTCAGGTTGAAGACATCATCAACGAATGTATCGCTCAGGGAGCAACAGTCACGACCGAGGTTCTGCCAATTGAAGCGGCTCGCAAGAAAGGTGCAATGGCCCTGTTCGGAGAAAAATATCCGGACGAAGTTCGAGTCGTCAGTATGGGTGATTTTAGCGTCGAACTCTGCGGCGGTACTCATTTGTCCAACACCGGGCAAGTGGGACTCTGCCGGATCACTTCGGAAGAGCCGATCGCCAAAGGCGTTCGCCGCATCACGGCAATCACAGGCCCGAAAGCTGTCGAAAAAGGACGAGAGACCGATGAATTGATTGCCCAACTACAGCGAATGCTGAAGGCTCCTCAGGCCGCAGAACTCGTTGCAAAAGTCGAATCGCTCCAGAATGAAGTGAAGACGCTCAGCAAACAGTTGTCAGAGCTGAACTCAGCTTCCGTGGCAGATGCCATCGGGACGCTGGCAGCTCAGGCGGAAACGATCAGCGGTGTGAATGTAATCGCAAAGAAACTGGAAGGCGTGTCTCGTGAAACCTTGCGAGATTTTGCGGACCAGTTGCGTGAAAAGCACAGTCCGATTGCACTGATCCTGGGTGCAGAAATCGAGGGCAAAGTTTCTCTGATCGTGGCTGTCAGCAAGCCACTCGTCAAAGACAAAAATCTTCACGCCGGGAATGTCGTCAAAGTGGCCGCCACAGTCGCTGGCGGTGCCGGCGGTGGTCGCCCGGACATGGCCGAAGCAGGTGCAAAGCTTGTCGAGAAGCTGGATGAAGCAATCGCGGCCGGTGCAGCCGAGCTGAAGAAGCAGTTGGGAGCGTAGCAAGACGAACGAAAGTTACGTCAAGCTTGTCCTCGGACTGGCATCCGATGCGAAATCTGAATTGTGTTCACCGGAGCAGGGCATATGCCTGCTCCGGTCCACAGATCAAGACTGAGTAAAACCATGCAGGAAGAAATTGACCGATTGATGATGGAAATCCAGCGTTCGAAGTTTACCGAACGCCGGACGGAAGTCCGCCATCCCTTTGCGCGGCCGGTCAAGATTCATCTTCCTCATGGCCCAACGCTCAAGGCGTTTGCAAAGGACCTTTCATCTCAGGGCATCGGAATCATTACGGATGTCGAATTCCAGCCAAAGTCCATCGCGGTACTTGAGATTCACAGCGTGATGACAGATCCCGTTTGTCTCCGAGGCGAGGTCCGCTGGTGCGATAAGCATGGCAAAGGCTGGTTCCTTGTCGGATGGAAGTTCATCGGCGTTTCGCCCCGACCCGCGTCAACATAACGTGCATAACCAGGAGTGATGCACTTTCAAACGTAATTTGGATGACCGCGTTTCGTTGCCCGGGATAAAGAACATGAGGTCCGGCGTCCCCGAATAGTGCTGAAGCTTGCTCCGCTTGTTATGGAGATTTCCTGCCGACAATGCGTCAGGCTTGCAGTACGGCGGCCCCGGTTCCAGAAAAAACTTTCCAGACCTTACAAGAAGACCGTTCTCACGGCAGGTACGATCAATGGACATGAAGATTCCAGACCCCGCCAGAAGCACAGCGGTGACGTCAGTCGAGAAAAAGCAATCTGCAGCAGGGACCAGATTTCTCCGAGGTCCACAGTCGCGATTTCGCGAACTCATGATGGCGTTTCGAGCCTTCCGAGAAATGATCTCCGGCTTTCGCAAACTGCACTTCGTCGGTCCGTGTGTAACCGTCTTTGGATCAGCTCGCTTTCAGGAAGATCATCCTTACTACAAGTTTTCCAGAAGTGTCGGCGAACAACTCGCACTGGCCGGATTCACAGTGATCACCGGGGGCGGACCAGGAGTCATGGAAGCCGCAAATCGCGGAGCAAAAGATGTCGGAGGACGTAGCGTGGGCTGCAATATTGTGTTGCCCATGGAACAGAAATCGAATCCGTACCTCGATACGTTCGTCGACTTTCGGTACTTTTTCATTCGCAAACTGATGCTCGCAAAATACTCCTACGCATTCGTTGCGATGCCCGGTGGTTTCGGTACGCTGGACGAACTGTTTGAAATCGCCACGCTGGTTCAAACGGGAAAGATGAAAGGATTTCCAATCGTTCTCGCGGGAACAGAATACTGGGGTCCCATGGTTAACTATCTTCGCGAAACCATGGCCACTGAGGGAACCATCAGCGTGCTTGACGTTGACCGCTTTATCGTCAGCGATTCCCCGGAAGAAATCGCAGCAAAGATTGCGGAGGCTGCGGCACAAGCAGTTTGGCCTGACTCGTGGCGAATGGAAACCTCGCTGGTGGTTGTTTGAGCGATCGCCGTTCCCCTCTAAGTAATCCTGATCCCAATAAAAACAGCCCGACTCGTCATAAACGCGTCGGGCTGCTTCGTTGTGCCATGGAAAAAATCTTGCGGGGCGGGGCTCGATCAATAGCCAAGATTCTCGAACAAATACAATCCAGACTTTCCAGGGCAGACCAAGTCAAGGTCGCCGTCTTTGTCCATATCAATCACAGCGACCTGCAAGCCAACTCCTGCGGAGCCCTTTGGAAAGTCCTTCAGAGCCCATCGGTCTTTCGCATCCTTAGGAGCATTCACCGCAGGGTCGCCATGGAAAATCGTGTGCTTGTTCCAGCCGCCAGACTCTCTATCAAAACCATAATAGAAGACGACTGAACCATCAGTGTCGCCTGGCTCTACTTCATGAGCATAGACACGCTTCCCAGTGATCAACTCCGGTTCACCTTTTCCATCCAGATTCGCAAACGCAAGTGTGTGTGCCTGCGAAAACGTGTCATCGATCGTGTGCTTTGTCCATTCTCGTTTCCCATCAGCGGCCGTTGACTGTTTGAGCCAGCTCAGTCCGAATCCGTGCCCCATTCCCCAGACGATATCTGTCAGTTTGTCACCGTCCACATCGCGGCCATGGATAAAGATGCCTGCGGCTCCCAATTGAAACTCCGGATGAAAAGGCCATTGATCGGAACCATCGGCGGGCTGCTCATGCCATCCTTTGGGAGTAATAATATCGACGCGTCCGTCCGCATTCACATCACCGGCACCGACACCGTGCCCGGATCCTTCGCTGCCGAGATCATGCTTCTTCCAAACGACTTTCGGCTTCTGCTGAGTCAGCTCATACCAAACCACCACGTTGCCGGTATTCGGCAGAAAGTCCAGTTTTCCGTCGCCGTTGAGATCAATCAGTTCACCGGTCTCCATATTTCCCGGAAGGTCAATTTCATGCTCCTTCCAAGGTTGCGTCGCATCGCCACCGGGATTCTCCACCCAACCGACTCGCTTACCGAAGTAATTGCAGGTCACGATGTCAGGTCGACCATCTCCGTTCACGTCGAGCGGAGAGTCGGAAAAATCCTCGTAATAGTGCGGGTTCGGAGCACTGGCTGGAACCTCTCGTACCTTGTGCTTCGTCCATGTCGGCCCTTCGTACCAGGAGTCGCCACTAAAGATGTCGAGCTTCCCGTCTCCATTAAAATCAGCCGCTCCACAGGCCTCGTAGGGCGACTGATCATTGATCGTGTGCTTCTGCCATTTCAGATCAGGACTTTTGTCATCTGCACTGGTGACGGTGACAGCAAGAATTGTGACAACAGCCGCAGATCCGACAGATTTGAAGAGAGCAGGACATTTGATTCGAGGCATGAGAATGCTTCCAGCGCAGGGACGGTGGGTTGAAGGATCAGTTTTCAGGCTCGGCCACGCATGTTAGTCAAGTGGGGACTCGAACGCACTGAGTTCGTGGCAAAAACCACGGGAGACGAAGCGTGGGCTCACGTCACACTCACAGTGACACATCGTAGATCTACTTTTCAAGGTGGGCTTTAATATTGGCCAGTCCTTCTTCAAAGTCTCTGCCAATCATCTTGTCCATGTTGAAACAAAGAACTCGCACGATGAAATTCAACGGGCCATACATGACCCAACGCACAAGAGTTCCTCCATTCGATGGCTCGAACAAAAACTCGGCCATGTTCTCGCCTTTGAATGGCTTATAAAAGTTGAGCCGCGTTGTAACTTTCGAGTTCGGAACGGCTTCCACGATTTCCTGCCGTCCATGTCCGACATTCTGATTGCCTTCCCATTCGAACGCGGAACCTAAACCGGTTGCTGGCCCACTGAATGTCTTCGTCATGTTGAGATCTTTCTTCTCCCATGGTGACCACGAAGTGGATCGCCGAAAATCCGTCAGCAGAGCATAGACTTCCTCGGCAGGGACGTTGACGGTGATCGACCGTTCCATCGGAAAGTTGACGGGGAGAAAATCCAAGAAACAGAACGGCGACAACAATAACCGCAACTATTCCAAGAATGATCGGCAACACCAGACATCTCCCCTCATGAGTTGTGCACGGAACCCAGGCTGTCGCCGTCATATTACATGACGACGGCCGATTCGCGAGCGACCGCCACGATCGCTTTTGCTTCAAATCGCTGCGATGACATGTAATTAGCACTCTGGACGAGTATAAATTGGACAGCCACTTGCCCTCCTTTTTCCGCAAAAAAATCCCGGTGTCTTCATGAGACATTCACAAAGCTTCTTGATTGCCCTGTTATTCGCTCTGGTGGTTTCGTGGACTCCTTGTCGACTTACGGGTGACGAGCCAAAGAATCTGCAGGATGACTCCACAACACATTTCCGGTACGCGAAGTCTTTCCAGTACCGCAACGGCATTGCCTCGAATGCCATGGCGACAAAAAACAGGAAGCGAATCTGCGACTTGATGGACACCGGAATCTGGTCGACTCCGGCCTGATTGATCCGAACAACCTGGACGCCAGTGAGCTCATTCGTCGAGTTCAGCTTCCAACTGGCCATACTGAATTAATGCCAGCGACAGGCAATCGCCTGACGGAAAAAGAAATCAACATCCTCCGACAGTGGGTCGCTGACGGAGCAACATGGCCAGTCTCATTTGAGGCTCCCAAACATTGGCTTATGAGCAACCCGACAAAGCAGAGTTGCCAGCCTCTGAAGGCAACCCATGGCCCCGAACTCCGATCGACTTGTTCGTGTTGCAGAAAATTCAAGCTGCGGGCATCAGTCCTTCATCAGCCGCCGAGCCAATCCAACTCATCCGGCGACTTTACTTCGACCTGATCGGACTGCCTCCAACACCGGATGAAGTGGCCGCTTTCGTTCGCGATCCTTCCGATGATAACTTTCAGCGGATTGTTAACGATCTCCTGCAGCGCCCGCAATTTGGAGAAAAGTGGGCACGCCACTGGCTCGACCTGGCTCGCTATGCCGATTCGCATGGTTTCCAGCGCGACGATCTTCGTGATAACTGGGCGTGGCGTGATTGGGTGATCCGGGCCCTCAATGACGACATGCCCTTTGACCAGTTTACGATCGAACAGATTGCAGGTGACCTGCTTCCCAACGCGACAGAGTCACAAAAAGTCGCCACCGGTTTTCATCGCTCAGCTCCAACCAATGTGGAAGCCGGTTCGATCCCCGAGGAAACTCGGGCCGAACAACTGATCGACAGAGTCAACACGACGTCCACGGTCTGGCTGGGCACAACCATGGAATGTGTTCAATGCCATGATCACAAGTACGATCCATTTACGACGAGAGACTACTACGGTCTGCTGGCATTCTTCAACAACACTGCGATCGAAGCCGATCGAACAAACCCGAAGCAGCCTTCCTCCATTGCGTTTCAGGGTCCCACAATGCCGCTCGCGAATGTCGAGCGTGACCGTGAACGAACTCCATTGATGGAGCAGCTTTCAGAGCTGGAGACAGCACTCCAGCAACGTCGTAATCAGCTTGATACTACACTTATTGAGTGGACGGCGAATCTCGCTGCACAGACGGAATCTTCTCCCGTTCTTCATCCACTCCAGGTGACTGAATTCCGGTCTCAGGGAAACACGGACTCTTACGAGCATCAGCCAGACGGCTCTGTTCTTCTCATTGGTAACGATCCGCCTTCAAAAGACATTTACACACTGAAGGCTGCCCCGGTTCTAGAGGGCGTTCAAGCATTCCGCCTTGAAGCTCTGACACATGATTCGCTGCCGGGACGAGGGCCGGGGCGAGGAGACCCGAAGAAAACAAATTTTGTTCTTCATGAGTTCTCCATTTCAGTGTTGCGCAAAGACGATCCCACACCACGGCCTCTAAGGTTTGCGACAGCAACGGCAGACTTTTCTCAGGACCGATGGGACGTTTCTGGCGCCATTGATGGAGACGATGCAACTGGCTGGGCCATCGCTCCTCAGTTCAGTCAGCCACACTGGGCAAACTTTGTGCTTGAGGAACCGCTGGATCTTTCTGAGGACGACACGCTTTCCATTGAACTGCATCAAAACTTCGGTAACGCCAGAACATTGGGATGTTTTCGCGTCTCTGCAGTCACAGGAAATTCTGGGGTAACGGCGGAGCCAACAGAACTGTCCGAAAGTCTCTTGAAAATCGCCAGAAAGACTCCCACCGAATGGTCCGACAACGATCGAAAAACGATTCTGGATTTCCGGGTCACATCCGATAACGCGGCGAAACGCCTCGAAAAGCAGATCGCCTCGATAAAGAAACAGCTCACAAAATGGACTCCGGACACAACTCTGGTAATGGTCGAACAGGAAACGCGGCCAGCCTACATTTTTGAGCGAGGCGATTACCGTCAACATGGCCCGGCTGTTCAGCCTTCAACACCGGCAGCGCTGCATCCGATGCCGAGCGGACCGCCCAATCGTATGACATTGGCTCGCTGGCTGGTCGATCCAGCGAATCCTCTTGTAGCCCGAGTCACCATCAACCGCTGGTGGGCAGAGATCTTCGGAACTGGCCTCGTTTCGACTCCAGAAGATTTCGGGATCAAAGGAGAGAGACCAACTCATCAGGAACTGCTCGACTGGCTGGCTGTCGATTTCATCGAAAACGGATGGTCGATGAGGCATGTGCTCCGAACGATCGTCAATTCATCGACGTATCGCCAATCATCTTTCATGAGCTCTCAACTGAAGGAACTGGATGACCAGAATCGACTTCTCGCTCGGGGACCCCGGTTTCGGCTGGATGCGGAAACGATTCGAGACAACGCTTTGTCGGTTTCAGGACTGATCGACCTGACTCAGTCCGGACCGCCGATCCGTCCGGTGCAGCCCGAAGGGCTGTGGGCCAAAGTCGGAGGCCAGCAGTATGATTACGTTGTCAGCGAGGGAACGCAGAAGTATCGCCGGAGCATCTACATCGTCCACAAGCGGAGTGCTCCCAATCCGACGTTGATGACTTTCGATGGTTCAGCACGCCTTGCCTGCACGGTGAAGCGATCTCGGACAAATACGCCGCTGCAATCGCTGGCACTGATGAATGATCCTGTTTTCGTAGATGCCGCGCGAGCGTTAGCTCATCGAATCATTTCTGATTCGGGCGATAGTGAACCAGCAACACGAATAGCTGGGGGATTTGAATTGTGTACATCCAGAAAGCCGACTGAACGTGAACTACATTGCCTGACAAAGTTGTTTCATGATCAGGTCCATGAGTTACAACAACGACCTGACGATGTAAAGCTCCTGACTCAGGAGACACCAGACTCGATCAGTGCAACAAAACCTGAGATTGCGGCCTGGTACGGTGTGACCACTGTGCTGCTGAACCTGCACGAGACGATTACAAAACCCTGAATTCAAACGCATTCGTGAGTCGAATCGGAAAACTTCATGTTCAGAGCAACCTTGAATAATCGACGTGGCTTTCTGGCCTCAGGCGGATTCAGTCTTGGGAGCATTGCTTTTGCTGAGATGCTCTCGAAATCGGCGAATGCCTTCGCCTTTGATGACGTGACGAGGAAGCCTCACTTTGCCCCAAAAGCTAAACATGTGATCTATCTTCACATGGTCGGTGCACCGTCGCAGCTCGATCTTTTCGACCCCAAGCCGGAACTGGTGAAACGCCATAACCAACCGTGCCCTGAAGAAGTCACCAAGGGACGAGACTTCGCGTTCATCGGCAAGACTTCAACTTTGGCCGGATCGCCATGGTCGTTTGGTGCTCACGGCCAAAGTGGACAGATGATTTCGGAACTGCTGCCCAACCTCGCCACTGTTGCTGACGAGATTGCTGTGATTCGATCTGTTCACAACGATGAAATCAATCATGCTCCAGCGCAGATGTTTCTGCATTCCGGATTCGGTCGCGGCGGTCGCCCCAGCCTTGGTGCTTGGGTCACGTATGGACTCGGGACGGATAACGAGGACCTTCCAGGTTATGTTGTTCTGCTGAGTGGGCCTCCCGGAGGTGCCGGTACCAGTTTGTGGACACCGGGATTTCTACCAAGTGTTCATCAGGGGATTCAGTTTCGCTCCAAAGGCGATCCTGTTCTCTTCCTGACGAATCCCGCGGGTTACAAACCAGAAGACCGCCGCCGCGAGCTCGATGCGTTAAAGGATCTGAACGAGCAACAACTCGAAGCGACCGGTGACCCAGAAGTCGCAACTCGCATCAGTCAATACGAACTGGCCTTCCGGATGCAAACATCCGTGCCTGAGCTGATGAGCATTTCCGGAGAGACCAAAGAGACGCTGGACATGTACGGGGCCAAACCCGGTGAGGCCTCTTTCGCGAACAATTGCCTGCTCGCTCGTCGGCTGGTTGAACGCGGTGTCCGCCATATCGAACTTTACGATTCCGACTGGGACCATCACAGCGGTCTGAAGACTCGCTTGCCGGCCAAGTGCAAAGATGTGGATCGGGCAATGGCCGCGCTGATTCGCGATCTCAAAGCACGCGATCTGTTGTCCGAAACGCTGATCGTCTGGGGCTCCGAGTTCGGACGGACCCCTTTGAGTCAGGGAGGTGACGGAAAATCAAAGGATGTTCCCGGACGCGACCATCACAAAGATGCCTATACGATGTGGCTTGCCGGCGGTGGGATCAAAGGCGGAATCTCGCATGGCCGAACAGACGACTTCGGAATGGACATCGTTGAATCGCCAGTTCACGTCCATGATCTGAACGCCACTATCCTGCACCTTCTGGGGCTCGATCACAAACGGCTGACCTACCGCTATCAAGGGCGCGAGTTTCGCCTTACCGATGTCCACGGCGAAATCGTGCGCCCGATTCTCTTGTAAGAAATGCGTCTGTTTTCGTGTAGACCTTGCGACTTGAGAATCATCAGGGCAGCTAAGCCGACTTTGCATAGGCGGCAAAGAACTCACGCACTCTCGCAATGAGCTGAGGATCTGTCATCTTGTCGCACTTCTCGTTGCCGACGACTTTCGCAAGCAGCTCTTTGCTCTTGATCTGCTTTTGAAACTCGGTTCTGGCCTCACCGGGCCCCATGACAAGGATCGCCCCGGAGTCCCTCAAACGTTCCGCAACTTCTTCGTAAAAGCTTTTGAGATGGTTATCGAATTTTCGATCAATCACATCCTCAGGAGTCCCATGACGCGACTCCCCGGACCCCGCCTGACGTGAACCGCTGGAGGATCGAACGTGCTTCTCGGCCCCGGATTCGATTCGTGTCACACTCGGCTCAGAACCCGAGAGATTCACAATGACTGCCTGTCGGTGATCAATCCAAACGCCGGAATGATGAACCATCGCTCGCTGCCTTTCGTCGGAAGCGCCGAATAATCGGGCTACCGTTTGAACTTCAATCGATAGATCTGACAAGATCATCTCAGGGTTCAAAGAAGGCAAAACGAATACCGGATCATCAGAAATTGATCCGACGACCATGCCAATGACGCTATTAGACACACCGTGGTACCGTAAAAGTCGCGTCATTCACAGAGATTCATGCCGTGGCAGGAATTCCCCTCTGGTTCGAAAAGATGTGCTGCATGAAGCGAGCAGCACTGATCGAACTCTGAATAGTGTGCCACAACGGACTCAATGTGAGCGATTGTGATCCGAACTCGCAGATGTTCGACGCTGGAATCCACGATCCACAGACCCTGTGCCGCCAATAAAAAAAGGCGTTCCAAGCGTGATAGCAGTCGAAACGCCGTGAGGTCTTCAAACTTTGCAAGTACAACTCAGAAGGCTTCGATCAACGGAGCACCTTCGTTGGAATTCGCAGGACCGGGCGTGACCGGTTCTGTCTGAGTGTAGGAAGCAGTAGTGACCGGAGTCGCTGATACTTCTGAAGAGATCTCTGAGAACGCAGGGTCGGGCGTCGGAGCAACCGCGGTCTTCGATGCAGGTGCTGCCGGCATCTCAAATGGCATATCAGACGGCATCGTCGTGCCCGCTGGCCACGTCATGGTCTCCGAAGGCTGACTCATCATTGGCATTTGCTCGCCAAACGAGGCAGTTTGGGTCGGCATCGAAGTCATCGGAGAATTCGAAGGCTGCCAGCCGGATGACATTGAAGGGTAGTTGGCCGACATTGAACCGGTCGACATACTTCCTGAAGGCCCCGGTTGAGACATTGCCATCTGGCCCGGCATCGCCTGGCCATACATCGGGCTTCCGTACATTTGGTTGCCTGACATCGCCATCTGAGTCTGCATCATCTGCATTTGGGCCATTTGGGCACCCGCAGAAGGGGGCCCGAAGGCTGTTTGCTGGCGCGGAATGCTGTAAGGATGCACGCCTCGAGCCATTGCAGTCGCTGCCATCGGGCTTTCGGCACCGGCACCTGTCGAGGCAGCCGCCATTCGTGAATGCACTTCCGGCTGGTTCCAATCTGCGTGCAGCGAGTCCTGATAATAGGCGACCGCTTCGTCAAGCTGACCTGATTCTTCGTAATATTGTCCCATGTGAGCCAGGGCGGTCGCATGGTTCGGATTCACATCCAGTGCGCGTTCCAGAGACTGGACGGCCCCGGAATCATTTCCCAGCTCGCGCTGGAGCCATGCGAGTTCGACGTGCGACTCAGCAACATAGGGCTGCGTGCCAGCCCACGTGGAAAGCATCGCAGTCGCTTCCTGACCGCGGCCCTGGTCAAGCATGAGTTCAGCGAGGCCGTGATAAGAGGGCTGGTGAGACGGGTCAATCGTCAACGCCTGGCGATAATATCGCTCAGCGTTTGAAGCATCACCCATCTTCATTCGCGATTTCGCCAGGTTGGCGATGTAATCCGGGTTCGCCGGATCAGACTTCATCGCATTCTGGAATTCTCCAGCGGCTGCCGCGTAGTTGCCCTTCTTGTAGTAACTCATGCCGGACCTATTGGCCATGCTGCTACCCATTGTTCCGCAACCGGCGACAATAGAGATACCGGCCAAAGCCAAAAGTCCGCGGAACAGTTTCCGCAGTCGCAACGAGGACATGAGAGCGCCTTTCAGGAAGTCGCGAAAGGTGAGATTCTTGAGAGAGGAGGAGCAGGACGGCCTGAAAAAGTGTCAGGAACTTTGAGTGCCGAGCACCGACGGCATTTCAGCCGAGTTCCCACGGCTTCTTCGCAGCCTTGCCTGACAGAGAGACGACAACCGAGAACTGTCATCAATCGTCAGTTTGAGTTCATGAGGAAAAATTGGAGAGGAACGCAGAATACTGGCAGTTCGATTTTCACTGCAACGCCGATTCTGGTGCACGACAGGCAAAGGGGACCAGTGCCTTCCGCAGATCGGCAATGACTGCCGAACACAGACTCGAAGAGTTCAGAGAGGTGCAAAAACGGCCGATTGACGATGGTTTTCATTCAGGAGCGGGAGTTTTCCTCAACAGCGTCCACAAAACGCCTGAAGTTCCGTATCGTACAGCGACACGGTTCGACGGAGCCGTTCAGTGCGGTTGCTGAGCGGAAAGGGTCTTCACGCCAGTTTCGCTCGTGAATTGCCTGGCTGCGGACGATAATCGATCGATCTGCAGTCTTGCTGAGCCTGAAAATTGCCCTGATCGCTCCGCAAGCTCCTTTACAAGCCGGATTGATGTTCGTTATACTCCCCGGCTCTTTCTCAGGAAAACGTATACATTAGTTCAGATCGCGAGCCAGCGTCTTATGGAAGCTGGTGAATGTCGCGGAGATAAAAATGCCAAAGCAGAAGACACATAAGGGAATGAAACGCCGCTTTAAGATTACGGCGTCTGGCAAAGCGACTCATCGCAAGTCGTCTCGCGGTCACTTGCTAAGCCACAAAGGTGCGAAGCGCAAGCGAAACCTGCGAGCTGGTGGGTTGGTTTGTGGTGCCGAGGCAAAGATCATCATGGATGCTCTTCGCCCTGGTGCTTAGTGCGAGAATGCTCGCGGGATGCTGGTTGTCTGGGTGGCGATCAGTCTGAGAACAGATTCTTAAAGTCATACGGTTGTTTGCTCTGAAGGTCCGGTCCAATGCGTGTTCGTCTCGGGAAAGCTCGTCACCGTTCTAAAAAGCGTATTTTTAAAGAAGCGCGTGGTAATGTTGGTGGACGCAGCAAGCTATTGCGAACCGTCAAGGAAACGCTGGTCCGAGCCCGTGCATTCGCGACTCGCGACCGACGCACACGCAAGCGTGAATTCCGCGCCCTTTGGATTACTCGAATCACCGCTGCTGTAAGCCAGCTTGGCATGAATTATTCAACATTTATGCACGGCCTTTCTTTGGCCAAGGTTGAGCTGAACCGAAAGCAACTCAGCGAGATCGCTATCGCGAATCCAGAAGTCTTCAGCGAG
The DNA here is from genome assembly GCA_046349735.1 of Planctomycetaceae bacterium. Lineage (GTDB taxonomy): Bacteria > Planctomycetota > Planctomycetia > Planctomycetales > Planctomycetaceae > SXXK01. Next base: position 137,151 of record JAXMBU010000002.1, on the reverse strand, counting down.
ATCGTTGAAATCGCCAAAAAGGCTCGCAGTGCAGTTGCCTGATTTTCTCTGGTGGCCCTAGTTTGAATCTGAATCGGGCGAGCCTTTTCTCTGGAAGGCTCGCCCGTTTTCTTTCCCGCCTCGCGTTTCTATACTCGTCCGGTGCCCTCCCGTCGTTGGCGAGCGGCAGGGCGTGAGCCCTCCGAGTGCGTTTTTCTTGTTGGATAAAGTTTAAAGATCAGCACAGCATGGAAATCCTCAGCGCCTTCAACGAGTTTGAAACAGCCGCCCTGAACGCGATTGCTGCGGCCACGGATTCTGAATCTCTTGAGAAAGTCCGCATCGAATTCCTTGGTCAGAAGAATGGTCGAGTCAAAGATCTTCAGAAAGTTGTCGGCACGGCTACTCCGGCAGAGAAGCCCGCTGTTGGAAAGCGGTTCAATGAAGTCCGGACCAACGTCTCAGCTCAACTTGATGCCAAACTTGAGCAATTGAAATCAAAAGCCCAGAAGGCCGCCTCTGATTTTGATGTGACACTGCCAGGTGAACGGCCGAAGATTGGTCAACTCCATCCAATCACCCGAGTCATCACTGAATTCAGAGAACTCATGGGACGCTTCGGGTTCACTGTCGTTGACGGACCAGAGATTGAAGACGAACGCCACAACTTCGAAGCATTGAACATCCCGGAAGATCATCCGGCCCGTGACCCGCTCGACAATTTCTACGTCGCCTGCGCATCAGCCGCTGCTGGCGGTCCTGTTCTGCTACGAAGCCAAACGTCGACCGTACAGATCCGCACAATGGAGACAACGAAGCCTCCGATTCGAATTGTGTCGTTAGGTCGGGTTTATCGGCCGGATACCATCGATGCGACGCACTCGTGTATGTTCCACCAGATGGAAGGCTTGATGGTGGATCGCCATGTCACATTGGCACAGCTCAAGACGGTACTCAGCCTGTTTGCTCGCAGCTTCCTTGGGCCGGATGTAGAAATCCGCTTCAGGCCATCATTCTTCCCATTCACAGAGCCGTCTGTGGAAGTGGATATGAAATGGGGCAACAGCTGGATGGAAATCGGGGGAGCCGGAATGGTCGACCCGAACGTCTTCGCTGCGGTCGGATATGATCCAGAAGAATATACCGGGTTTGCCTTCGGACTTGGGATCGAACGCTTCTGCATGAAGCATTACGGTGTCGACGATATCCGACGGTTCTATGAGAACGATATGCGGTTTCTGTCGCAATTTTAACGGCGACAGCGCGACGGTTTGATCAGCCGCCGTGCGTTAGCACCCGGTTTATGTTGGGAACGTTCGAGAAAACCGGACGCTAACTGTTTCCGGCTGATCATCCTAATGTCATTCCCAACGGAAGATGCGAATCGCGACGGCAAATGTCAGAACGCCCCATGCAGCGATCACGGCAATCTCGGGAAGAATCAGCACGATGCCAGCTCCTTCCTGCATCACCTGACGCAGCGCTGAGATCACGGGCGTGAGAGGAAGCAGGCCAATCACGGGTTGCACGAATTCCGGAAACCGTTTCGCCGAGAAGAAGATCCCAGAACCAATCCACATCGGCACCATCGCCAGATTCATCAATCCAGAGACGGCTTCCAGCGTCTTCGCGCGGCTGGCTATCAGCAACCCGATCCCGGCAAACTCAAAGGCTCCGAGTACGATGAGCAACATCACGTTAAGGTAACTGCCGTGATTGATCACGCCGAATAAAAATCGTGAGACCAGCAGGACCACGATGATCTCCGGAATCATAAAGATCATTCGACTGAACATCATTGCGGCGACAAAGTGAGGCTTCTTCATAGGAGTTCCCATGAACCTTTTCAGCACCTGGCGAATCCGCATATCGACTATGGCATAGCCAACACCCCAGACGCCACCTCCCATCAAGCCCATACCAATCAGGCCTGGCACAAGGAAATCAATGTAGCGACTTCCCGGCTCGGCGATCGCCACATCGGTTGTTTTCACAGGATCCCGTCGGCCCGCAGCACGCTGCAAGACATCATTGACAACGTCGCGAGCATGAACGCTGCCGGGACGAGTGGGATCGAAAACGAAACGATAACCCGCTTCAGAGCTGTCAGTTTCGGCCAAAACAATTAACTCACTTTGACCAGCACGTAATTGCTGTCGGCATTGCAGTTCATTCCCGACAGAGACAATCAGCGACTTACTGCCTCGCAGTGTCTCTACCAGCAACTCTGATCCATCACCGTCCTGCACAATAATCGCAATGGCTTCCATTGGCTCGCTGCGGAAAGCAAGTCCCAAGGCGATCATCATCACCAACGGAAAAACGTAGGACCAAAAGACGGCTTCCGGCTGTCTGATAAACTCCCGAAACCGAGCGAGAAACAACTGGGTGACGGGATGCATCTTCCACGATGAACTCATCGAACGGCTCCCGAGTTCTCGTCCGTCAGACGATGACCTGCGTGGTGCACAAAAACGTCCTCCAGAGTGGCTTGCCTTGTCGTTAACGACGTCAGCCTCAGGGATCTCTCGTTAATCAATGCCAAGAGAGCAGGAATCGCTATATGAGGCTCCCGAACTGAAAGACATCGATGCTCACTTTCTATACGAACAGAAATGACGCCCGGCAGACTGATTCCAAAATCGTCCGATAAATCCGCAGCGGATTCGCCACTCACCGAAAAGACAACGACGTGTTCGGCTCCCAGATCAGAGATAAGCTTCTGCGGCGTATCGATCGCAAGAACTCGCCCTCGATCAAAAATTGCCACTTTGTCGCAGAGCCTTTCTGCTTCATCCATGTAATGAGTCGTCAGCAATACGGTCCCGCCCGCCTCACGAAACTCCGTAATGATTCGCCACAGGTCGCGTCGCGATTGCGGATCCAGCCCTGTTGTCGGTTCGTCAAGAAACAGCAATCGTGGATTCCCCACAAGAGCGGTTGCCACGGCAACTCGCTGCCTCTGACCTCCGGACAGTGACTTGATGCGAGCGTTCGACTTTTCCTGAAGGGAGACTTTAGCAATGGCTTCTTCAGGGTTCATTCCGGATCGATAAAAGCTGCGAAACAAGGTCAACGTTTCGAGCACTGTCAACTTTTCAGAGAGTCGTGTTTCCTGCAGAGAAATACCAATTTCCTGACGAATTTCGTCGGCCTGTGTCGCCCAGTTTTTACCAAGCACAAATGCATCGCCACTAGTTGCCTGGACTAACCCTTCACAAATCTCGATCGTGGTCGTCTTCCCGGCACCATTCGGCCCCAAAACACCGAAACATGTGCCGCGTTCTACCTGTAGATCGATCCCCCTCACCGCTTCTACCGGTGGATTCCCTCGCCACGTCTTCGTAAGCTGTCGACATTCAATTGCTAAAGACATACACAGCCGTCCAATTGGTAACCAATCTGCAAATTCAGCTGCAGCATTTGAGGCGGATCAGAGGCTTGAGTCAATTCACGGGAGAGAGGTCCGCAATGTTTGAGATGGAGATTACCCTAAACGAATTTAATCGCGCCTATCTTGAGAATCTTTTGGCCTCCCTGACTGACGAGCAGCTGGATGAGCAACCTGCTCCCGGCTTGCATTCGGCCCGATGGATTCTGGCTCACCTTGCTGTGGTCGTAGACTACGGATTTAAGCAACTGGAAATTCCGTTCATGTGCCCCAAAACTTGGCATGTCGCGTATGGTCCGGGGACTGAACCAGGTACTGCAGCCAGAGTCCAGCCATCCCGAGCGGAGCTGATGTCAGTGATCAATAACGGATACTCTCTGCTTTGTAATTCGCTCATAAACGCTTCCAAAGAAAAGCTCAATGCAGCTCACGAAGTTGACCTGTTGAAGCACACAGTTTTGAAGACGAAAGGCCAGTTGACCGCACATATTCTTTCAAGCCATTTCTCAACTCACCTTGGGCAGCTTTCCACATTGCGCAGGCTTATGGGATTTGAGCCTCTGTTTTGACTTTGAGTTCTTCCGCGATGTTGCAACGTGGCAGATTCCACAACTCATATCGTTGCCGCACTGAACTGCTTTGGCGATCAGAACGTTGCCCCCCCGGGGTATCCGTCTTCTCGAAACACAACGAATGTTCAATTCTCCCATGGTACGAAACACAATTGCACTTGTCGCTGCAGCCTTGAGCCTTCAAGCTGCAATGACATCGGCCGATGAACTCAAGTCTCAGCCATTTCCGCAGGCCCTCGGAAAAAAGGGACTACAAGTGCAGATGGTGGACGACGCAATTGCTCTGGGAATCCGTCATGCCGGCATCAACATCAATCTGACCGCTTTGCTTCAGCTACAACCGAGCGACAGCACGATCCGATTTCAACATAAAGACCGAGAGTGGCTGATCAACGGAGACTACGCGAAAAGTCTCGATCGACAGATTCAGCCTCTGAGTAATGCAAACATCATTGTCTACGTGATTCTGCTGGCCTATCCCTCTCGCGATCCAGCCCTCGACGCCATTATGCTGCATCCGAAAGCGAGCGGCGAGTTCACAATCGCCGGCTTCAACACAGCCAGCGAACAAGGTCTTCGAACATATCGAGCGATCATTGCATTTCTCGCAGAACGCTACAGCGGATATCACCCGGAATCAGGACGCGTCTGGGGCTGGATCGTTGGAAACGAAGTTAACTCTCAAAAGATCTGGTACAACCTTGGTCAGATGCCAATGGTCGATGCCGCGTCGGAGTATGAAAAAGCCGTGCGAGCCACTCATGATTCGGTCCGCGAGTATTCCGACCATGGTCGCTGCTATTTGTCGTTCGATCATTTCTGGACAGGGCGAATGCCAGGCGTTTCTGAACAGGAGTCGTATCCTACGCGAGACTTCCTGAATGAGTTCGCTCGGGTGGCTCGGGAACGAGGCGACTTCGAATGGCATGTCGCTCATCATCCCTATCCGGATGATCTTGGCAATCCACGTACGTGGCTCGACAAGCAGGCAACGCGTAGTCCTGACTCGCCGCATATCACGTTCAAGAATCTTGAAGTGCTTTGCGAATCATTGCAAAGCCCGGAATTACTTTGGCAGGAGAAGCCTCGCCGCATCATTCTCAGCGAACAGGGATTGCATTGCCTTCAAACCGAGGACGGCGAAACTCTGCAGGCAGCGGGTTTCGCATATGTCTGGGAAAAGGTCGCTCGCCAGCCCGGCATTGACGCTCTGATCTGGCATCGACACGTTGATCACGCTCACGAAGGTGGCTTGCGACTGGGGCTTTGGACGGATAAACCGGGAACCGTTTCTGACCCCGATCGCCGACGACATCTTTATGAACTATTCCGCAAAGCCGACACACCAGCATGGCCCGAAGCGGCCGCGTTTGCACTGCCTATCGTTGGCCTGAAGCAGTGGAGTACGATTGACGAATAGCCAATGCGGCGGCGTGATGCATTTAACGTGAAACAATTGCCCGAACAATGCCATGAAGCTACCAATCAAGAGCCATAAGGCAACGACAATAGCCGACGGAATGCTGGCATCCCCCTTGAGCAAACTGGCGGCGCCGATGAACATCTGCGGCATGTCGATCTGAGGACAGAGCGAACTACTTGAACTGCAATTCATTTAGACGCACTGACTTACGCACTCGAGCTCGGCCGGTCATGTCGTGGATGCGGAAGGTGACTGAGGGACTGCCGGACCAGTCGATGTCGAGCATTCCGAAGTGGAAATCGGAACACGGTTCATCGACGCGATTGCGGTTCGGTTCGACGATGTCCCAGTCGCGATTGAGTCCGCTCGCGGTCAGATCATAGATCGGATAACACTCCTTCGGACGCAGCACGGACAGTTCTCCCCAGTGGACATCGCCGCTGATGAAGACGACTCCGTTGGCTTTGGTCGACTTAATCAGATCGACCATCTTCAACAGCTCGCGAGGAAAGTTGGTCCATGATTCCCAGCCGTTATACTCATGCGAAAACTGAATGCTGCTGCCGATGATGCGAAGATCCGCAGGCTCCTTCAGGCGCTCTTCCAGCCATTTCCATTGGACATCGCCAAGGATCGTCTTGGTGGGATCGGTATCCGGAAGATAGTCGTTCTTCCACGACGTGAGAGGCGAGACAAGCGGCGGATCTCGAAACGAGCGAGTATCGAGCAGGATGATCTGCAAAGTCTTGTCGACCGACTTGTCCTCGAATCGGTAGCTCGCGTAGATGCCATCTCGTTCGCGTCGCGGGCTGGGATTGGGCTCGTTCCAGAACTTCAGGAAGATGTCCTTCGATTCCTTTCGAAACGGATAATCCTTGCCCGCATCGTTGGCTCCATAATCGTGATCGTCCCATGTGGCGATTGTGGGAACGTTGGCTCGCAGGGCAGCGAAGTCTTTCTTGGCCCCCATCTTCGCATACTTCGCTTCAAGCACCGCCATGTCGTTGGTGTCGCCGTAGATGTTGTCACCGAGATAGATGAACAACTCGGGCTCCCATTCCAGCACTGTCCGCAGGATCGGCAGAGGCTCGTCCTGAGTCTGGCAGGATCCGAATGCAATTCGGGAGATCAGCGGATGCACGGTGGGTTCCGGAGCAGGGGGTAACTTTGCGTCGGGCGTTTGAGCATTCGCGGTCGAGAACACGATCATCAGAATCGTTTGAAGCAGCAGGACTTTTCGCATCGTGGTGGTCCATGATTGTCAACGTGAGAATTGGAGTCCTGCAGTCTATGAAACTGTTCCGGCTCCCGGAAATCACCAGCCACACAGCATCAGGCGCCGACCTGAGACAGGTCGGCCCATGTAGGTTGATCTGTCTCAGATCGACGGGATTGCACGCGACCTGCCGAAGAATCACAGAAATGAAGGGCAATGTCGCGGTACGTGTTCCCCAAAAAACACGCGACGTTGACAGATGAATGCGAGAACCACCGACCTGAGGACAGGTCGGCCTACAGTGGCTCGAATGGGAATGAAACCACAGGGAAAAGAAGTTGTTTTGAAATCCACCCGGGAACCCCTTACGATACGCGGCCATTCCGGCGGAAAAACGCCTGTCAAGCGGCTCGTTCAAGTTAAACAGGCCAAAGGCCGATAATCTCCCGTCTTTTCATCAAGCCTGCGGCCATTCGCTGCGGGGGTCCCAAAGGATTTGTTCAATGCTGAATGTACCCAAGTCTGGTGCTCTGGATTTCGTTTCTCTGGGAGCTCTGGTTAATCGGCTCGATCCAGGCATTATTCCGTTTCGCAAGGCCACGAACTTCGATGTTCATGTCAGCGGTGGTGAATTCAATTGTGCAGCGAATCTGGCGGATTGCTTCCAGCTGAAGACCGGCATTGCAACCGCGATGGTTGATTATCCGATCGGCGACTTGATCAACGAACGCGTTCGAGCGATGGGTGTGAAGCCGTTCTACAAGATGTTCAAGCATGACGGTGTCCGTGGACCAAACATGGCAACCGTTTACAGCGATCAGGGGCACGGCGTTCGCGGACCAATCGTATTCTACAATCGTAGCAACGAAGCAGCAGGAATGCTGAAGGCCGGCGACTTCAACTGGAGCGAAATCTTTGCTGGCGGAGTTCGCTGGTTCCACAGCGGCGGGATCTTTGCAGCTCTGTCACCAACCACTCCAGAAGTTATCATCGAAGGCATGAAGGCCGCCAAGGCCGCTGGTGCTGTGACTTCGTTCGATCTGAACTATCGCGCCAAGCTGTGGCAGATCAGTGGCGGACTGGATAAGGCTCAGGAAACGCTGAACCGAATCGTTGAGCATGTCGACGTACTCGTCGGCAACGAAGAAGACCTACAGAAGGGACTCGGCCTGAAGGGTCAGGACGTGGAAGCTCACGGCAAGCTCGACCCAGCCGCCTTCTTCGGCATGATGGAAGAAGTTGCGAAGAAGCTTCCAAACGTGAAGGCTGTTGCGACGACTCTGCGAGAAGTTCACTCGACCAACCGTCACTCATGGAGCGCGGTGCTGTGGCTGGAAGGTAAGACCTATCAGGCCAAGACCATTGAGCTGGACGTGATCGACCGCATCGGCGGCGGCGACGGCTTTGCGTCCGGTCTGTTCTATGGTTTGCTCAACGGCAAAGATCCACAGACAGCTCTGAACCTCGGCTGGGCTCACGGAGCACTGCTGACCACATTCCCAGGCGACACAACGATGGCGACCATCAGCCAGGTAGAAGCTGTCGCGTCCGGCGGATCGGCACGAGTTCAGCGATAGGGAAAGCAAGAACAGGTCCTGCCGGACGGGACTTCGCGGCCTTGCCGCGACTTTTGCCCGGCAGTTTGTTGTTCGATCCTTTGCAGAATGGAGAAACTAACATGACCTCGATTGGTGACCGCATTACCGTTGATCCGAATCAGTGCGGTGGTCGCCCGTGTATTCGTGGCCTGCGTGTACGTGTCTCCGATGTACTTGATCTGCTGGCTTCGGGACTTAACACAGCAGAGGTGATTGAGGAACTCCCGTATCTCGAAATCGCAGATATTGAGGCATGTTTGCGATTCGCGAGTCGACGCGTGGATCATCCGGTGATCACGGTATGAAAGTCTGGATCGATGCCAACCTTCCGCCTGCTTTGGCTGTCTGGCTGTCGCAGGAGTTTGGCATCGAGGCTGTTTCGGCAGAACGGCTGAATTTACTGAAAGCGAACGATACTGAGATCTTCCAGAAGGCAAAGGAGAATAACGCTGTCATTCTGACAAAAGACTCAGACTTTGTTGATCTGGTCAATGCTTACGGCCCGCCACCAATGGTCGTATGGATCTCATGTGGCAACACAACGAATACAAAACTAAAGTCCATTCTGCTGACCCAATGGGTGCGAGTCAGCGAGCTCTTGAAGCAAGGGCACCCAATCATCGAACTCACTGATCCAATGGACCGTTAGTGTCAAAACGGTCTCATCACCATAAATACTCTGGAAACAACACCACAATGTCAAAGCACGATATCGGCCTGATTGGCCTGGCGGTTATGGGACAGAACTTGGTCATGAACATGGCCAACAAAGGGTTCTCCGTTGGCGTTTACAATCGAACAACTGAGACCACTCATGAATTCATCAGTGGCCTTGGCAGTCGTCCTCCGGGAGTTGTGGAACCGGGAACACCCGACCGTATCAAGGGCTACGACACTCTCGAAGCCTTCGTCAACAGCCTCGCGTCACCTCGACGAGTCATGATCATGGTCAAGGCGGGCTCTCCCGTCGATGCCGTGATTGATCAACTGAAGCCATTACTGGCAAAGGGCGACATCATTATCGACGGCGGCAACGCCGATTACGTTGACACGAACCGACGCCATAAGCAACTGGCCGATGAAGGCTTCCGATTCATCGGCACGGGTGTTTCCGGTGGCGAAGAAGGGGCGTTGAAAGGCCCGAGCATCATGCCGGGCGGACATCCGGAAGCCTGGCCGTTCGTGAAGGACGTCTTCCAGAAGATCAGCGCGAAGGTTGGCCCGAACAACGACATTCCTTGCTGCGAATGGGTCGGCGAAGCCGGGGCAGGGCACTATGTGAAGATGGTACACAACGGCATCGAATACGGCGACATGCAGTTGATCTGCGAAGCCTATTACATTCTGAAGTACGGAGTTGGTCTGACCAACGCCGAACTTTATCAGGTCTTCAAGGAATGGAACGAAAGCGAGCTCGAAAGCTACCTGATTGAGATCACTCGTGACATCTTCACAGTGAAAGACAAAGAAACAGGCGCGGATCTTGTCGACCTGATTCTCGACACAGCCGGACAGAAGGGTACCGGCAAGTGGATGAGCCAGCACGCTCTTGATCTTGGTGTACCAACAACTCTGATCACCGAAGCGGTGTTTGCTCGCTGCCTGTCCGCTCAGAAGGATGCTCGTGTGCGAGCCGAAGCTGTCCTGATTGGCCCAGACACGAAGTTCGCCGGCGACAAGAAGCAGTTCATCGACGATGTGAAGTGGGCTCTCTACGCTTCGAAGCTGTGCAGCTATGCTCAGGGTTACGTTCAGCTTGACGCGGCCGCCAAAGAGTTCGGCTGGAAGCTGCAGAACGGGCCGATCGCCTACCTGTGGCGAGGCGGCTGCATTATTCGTTCGGTCTTCCTCGAAGACATCAAGAAGGCGTTCGACAAGAACCCGAACCTCGAAAATCTGCTGCTGGACGACTTCTTCAAGACCGCCATCAACAAGGCACAGCCATCATGGCGCCGAGTCGTCGCGACGGCATTCCAACTCGGCTTGCCAGTCCCCGGCTTCAGCTCGGCTCTGACCTACTATGACGGTTACCGTCGGGGCCGTTTGCCAGCGAACCTGCTGCAGGCACAGCGTGACTACTTTGGTGCTCACACCTACGAACGCACCGACAAGCCACGCGGTGAGAAGTTCCACACCGACTGGATTCGCGAGCGAAAGTTGTCCTGACTTGAATTTGAGATTTCAAATCTGAAATCTCAAATACCTTTGCCCAAAACAAAAGCCCGGGGTTTCGATAAGAGACACCGGGCTTGTTTTGTATCACAAGACACACTCAATATAACGCGTGATCAGCTTGCTCAAGTTTCGAGCGATGCTCTGCGCGAAGTCGATTCACTGCATCGAGATGCTGGTTCTTTTCCACTTCCGAGGTGCTCTCATTCGCGAGTTTCGTGGCCTCGCTGATTTGCGTGCCGTAGAATGTGTTCAATCCTTTGCGGTGAGCCTCTCGGCCGCCGATCCAGAACGGAGCATGGCCGGTTTGCTTTGATCCGCGCGGCGACAGGATTCGGTACCAGCCGCAAAAGTTCGCCCAGCCGGAGAAAATGAGCCCGGCCCCCATAAAAATTGCGATACTGATGCCCCATAGACGAGTCGTCTCAAAGGCCCCCATCGCACAGGCACAGACGATGATTAGCCCATTCAGGGCGCTGGCTTTACGTTCGAGCGAATTAGGCATGGCTTCTTCTCCCGGATGGACGCCACTCTCAACGCACTCATTAAACTCGGGTTCGACAGATTTTTCCAGCGGTGTGGCGCGGAACGGCTTATTCCTCGCGTGAATTGTTCATCGCCATCCGGGGGCGTATCCTTCGCATTGTTTCCATTCATTGCCATCGATTGACCATGAACCATGTCCGCTTCTGTGACCTCTGATATTCCTGAGTTCCTGCAATCGCTGAATCCGCAGCAGAGATCCGCAGTGATGCACGGCGATGATCCGCTTCTGATCATCGCCGGAGCAGGCACGGGCAAAACAACGACACTCGCTCATCGTGTCGCGTGGCAGATTGTTTCCGGCACGGATCCTGGCCGCATCCTGCTTCTGACTTTTACTCGTCGCTCTGCGGCTGAAATGTTGCGGCGAGTAGAACACATTCTGGTTCAACTTGATCCATCAACCGTCAAAGATCCAACGATCTGCTCCCGATCGTCGATTCGACGGATTGCCGGTGGCACGTTTCACTCTGTCGCCACGAATGTGCTGAGACGATATGGAAACCTGATTGGACTCCATCCTGACTTCACCATCCTGGATCGCAGTGATTCGGAAGACCTGATCAATGTGGCTCGATCAAAACTGAACCTGTCGAAAACAGACAATCGTTTTCCGCTGAAAGCGACATGCCTCGATATCTACAGCCGCTGCGTCAATACTCAACAGTCGCTGGAGATTGTTCTTAAGAAGTACTTCCCATGGTGCCTGGAGCATCAGGAACGACTGGGCGAACTCTTCAACGGATACACCGAGACTAAAGAACAGCAACGCGTTCTGGACTTCGACGATCTGCTGCTGTTCTGGAGTGCACTTGCCGAGAATCCTGACGGCGCCCTGATGCTGCGTCAGCAGTTCCAGAAAGTTCTCGTCGACGAGTACCAGGACACCAATATCCTGCAGGCTCAGATCCTGAAGAACATCTGCCCGGACGGCAAAGGACTAACGGCCGTCGGCGACGATGCTCAGTCCATCTACTCCTTTCGAGCTGCGACGGTCCGAAACATCCTTGACTTCCCCGACGAATATCCGGGGACGGTGTTGATTCCGCTGGAGCAAAACTACCGTAGCACACAAAAGATTCTCGACGTGACAAATCGAGTTATCGCCGAAGCGACCGAACGCCACGACAAGCAACTTTGGTCGTCACGTGGGGATGGCAGCGTACCGATCCTTGTGACTTGCAGCGATGAAGACGCTCAGACAACCTGGGTGATAGACCAGATTCTGGATCGACGTGAAAAGGGAATCGCTCTGAAACAGCAGGCGGTTCTGTTTCGAGCGTCCCATCACAGTATGGCTCTGGAAGCAGAACTGGGGCGTCGCAATGTGCCTTTCGTGAAATACGGCGGTCTGCGATTTCTGGAAACTGCCCATATCAGAGATCTGATGTCTTTCCTTCGGCTTGCGGAGAACCCTCTCGACTCCGTTGCCGGATTTCGCGTTCTCGTATTGTTGCCAGGTATCGGCCAGGTGAAAGCTGCGTCGCTGCTGGAGTCACTTCGTGAAGGTGGCGGACATTTCGACACGTGGGCCGAATGGAGCCCACCCACCGCCTTAAAAGATCATTGGCCACGGCTTCTGCATCTATTAAAGGAAATGGAACATCGCAGTAAAAGCGATGCCGGCGTCGCGACCGATATCCACGCGACTCGATTGTTCTATGCTCCGCTGCTGGAAACAAAGTATGACAATGTGCAGGCTCGCCTGAACGATTTGATTCAGCTCGAAGCCATCGCAGCGAGATATCAAAGTCGTACAGAGTTTTTGGCCGAGATGACTCTGGATCCACCAAGCTCTACTCAGGAGCTTCCGGCCGATCCGTTTCTGGATGAGGATTATCTGATCCTCAGCACGATTCACTCTGCCAAAGGTCTGGAATGGGATTCTGTCTATGTCATTCATGCTGCGGACGGCAATATCCCATCTGACATGGCGACTGGTAGCCCAGAAGAAATTGAAGAAGAGCGACGGTTGTTCTATGTCGCGATGACCCGTGCAAAGAATCAACTGAGTGTTGTTCGTCCCGAGCGATACTACTTTCATAACCGTCGCAAAAGTGACCAGCACTCACTCAGTAAAATTACACGTTTTCTGACGCCGCAGATTCAGGCTTTGTTTGAGCGTCAATCACAGGGCATGGTCTTTGGCTCTGGCCAGAGTGGACCTCAGCAGGGTGGCCTGATTCAGGCCGATACGACGGAAATCCGCAAGAAGATCTCGAAACTCTGGGGCTAAGCTTGATGGCATGGACAAAGTGAGCGGAATGGCGCTAGCCACCAGTGAATCACGTCAATTCTACTCGGAACTAACGACACCCACCTTCATTGCTTACGAATCTGCTGGGACAAATCTCGAATGTTCTGTGTGCATGTCCACACTCAGCAGATTAGAATCTCGGTAAGCACGCTTCGTCCCTACTTGAGTTCCTGCCTCATGGCCGCCCGGCCCCGTTTCATTGCACACGGATTACCAGCCTCAACAACATGAGTATCCACCTACCCATCAGATTGCTCCCGTTCAGTTTTCTGGCGACCGTTATTGTTTCGAGTTGCGGGCTGATCGCGTCAGCGACAGGCGATGATGCCGTCTCTCAGAGTACCGGAGCCTTTGCATCACCGCCGTCGTATCAGCAGGACGTTCTCCCCATCCTGACTCGGTTCGGATGCAACCAGGGCGCATGTCATGGCAAGCTGGCAGGGCAAAATGGATTTCGCCTCTCACTTCGCGGTTACGCGCCGGACTGGGATTATGACTCCATCACACGCGAGTACTTTGGCCGCCGAATCGATCGTGCAGCTCCTGCTAACAGTCTGCTTGTAACGAAACCAGCAGGCATCAGCCCGCACGGTGGTGGTAAGCTTTTTGAAGCTGACAGCCCAGCCAGCAAAGTGCTGACCGATTGGATCAGCGCGGGGACTCCGGGGATTATTCCTGATGAGCCCGTGGTTGAGTCAATTGCCGTCACCCCGGCCTCGCAAACACTTCGGCCAGGTGAATCTCTGAAGCTCTCGGCCACTGCGAAGTATTCGAATGGTCAGGTTCGAGACGTCACATGGCTGGCTCAGTTCTTCTCAAACGACCCAAGTGTTCTGGAGGTCTCTCCAGACGGATTGGTCACATGCCTTCGCCCTGGGGAATCAGTCATCCGAGTTCATTTTCAGGGAGAGGTCGCCGTCACCACAATGACCATTCCATTCGAACAAACTGTTGACTCTCAATTGTATGCCGAACGCAATGGTTTCATTGACGAGCACGTTTTCAACAAACTGGCTGCTCTTCGAATACCTCCGTCTCCCGCAGCAGACGATGCTGTGTTTCTTCGCCGTGCCTTCCTCGACACAATCGGCACTCTTCCGGCACCGACAGAGGTACAAGCTTTCCTGAATGACTCAAATCCCGGTAAGCGAACAGCCCTGATCGATAAACTGCTGGAACGTCCCGAGTTTGCGGATTATTGGACATTGATTCTATGTGACTTGCTGCAGAATCGAAAAGAGCGTGACCACGATGTACGCGGCACTAAAGGCGTCCGTGCAATGCAGGCGTGGGTTCGAGAACAGGTCGAGGCAAATCGTCCATGGGATGAGATTGCTCGCGACGTCATCACAGCCGCTGGAGATTCCGTCTCCCGACCTGAGATCGGCTATTACGTCGTGTCGATCGGCGAGTATCGTCAGGTAGAAGATTCCGAAGTCGTGGCTTCCGTGGCTCAGTCTTTTCTGGGAACTCGAATCGGTTGCGCAAAGTGTCACAATCATCCGCTCGAACGATACACTCAGGATGACTACTACCACTTTTCAGCATTCTTCGGGCGGATGAATTTTCAGCGTCAGGAGTCTCACAAAGGAGCAACCGAGTTAATGGTTGCCACGGAAGAAGAAGTCCGCGTTCAAAAGCAAATCGCCGAGAAAGAATCGCGACTCAAAGCGATGTCAGAAGATCAATCCAATAAGCAGGGAACAGAACTTGAGGCTCTGCAGAAACAGATAGCAGAGCTGAACCAACAACTGGACAACGAACGGCGGCAGTTCGAAGAAGTGAGGATGAGAAATCCGCGTGTCCGTCAACCTCGCACGAACCAGCAACTTTCGGCTCAACCGCTGGATCGTTCTGAAACGAATATCGCACCAGGGCAGGATCCGCGAGAATTGCTGGCTCAATGGATGACGAATCCGGCGAACGAAAATTTTTCAGGCAGTATGGTCAATCGATTGTGGCGTCACTTCTTTGCTGTGGGGCTTGTCGAGCCGGTCGATGATTTGCGAATCAGCAACCCTCCCAGCAATCGCGAATTGTGGGCCGCGCTAAATCATGAATTTGTGACTCACAAGTTCGATTTGAGGCATCTCATCAGACTCATCTTGAATTCACGCACCTATCAACTGAGTTCCGCAACGCTGAAAGACAATTCTACGGAACGCGGTTTCTTTTCACACTATTACGTTCGACGCCTGCCGGCCGAAGTCTTTCTGGATGCGATCAGCCACAGCACGCTTGTCCCGGATACTTTCCCGGGATACCCAGTCGGCATTCGAGCGATTCAGCTTCCGGATTCAACAGTCGCCTCACCGTTCCTGTCGATGTTCGGACGAAGTGAGCGAGTCACAGCCTGTGCTTGCGAACGATCTGGTGAGGTTACACTACCGCAGCTTCTGCATCTGCAGTGTGGAGATGGACTCGCTCAGAAATTTGACGATCCCGAAGGACGCTTAAAGCAGATCCTGAGTAGTCTTCCTGACGACACCGCTGCAGCTCAACAGATTTACCTGGCCACACTGAGTCGTCATCCTACGACAGAAGAACAGGCATCGATCAAGGCAGCATTCGAAGGCAACGAACAACGTGAAGAAGCCTTCCGCCAGATCTCTTTCCCAGCGCTTCTGAACACCAAAGAATTCGCCTTCAACCACTGACAAAGAGTGCATCCAGAATCGATCAATCGTGATCAACAACTAGCCAAAAGAGAATGACACCCCTTGCGATCGTCAGAACTTAAGGATCCGGAATGTTCGACATTAATCTCAGTCAATCGATAAGCAAGCTCTGCAATGGCCAATCAAGAAGAGATTGCCTGCGAATCGGAACTCTGGGGCCTCTTGGCCTCACCATGGCCCACTTGCTTCAACAGCGATCAATTCTTGCCGACGACGCTCCTCAGCGGCGCGCGAAATCTGTCATCCTCGTCTACCTTGGCGGCGGCCTGTCACATCACGACAGTTTTGATATGAAGCCTGACGCGCCGCAAGAGATTCGCGGGAAATACAAGCCCGTGTCGACATGCGTCTCCGGCATCCAGATCTGTGAATTGTTGCCGAAGATTTCCGGCATCATGGATCGAGTCGCGTTGATTCGATCGGGGTCTCATACCAATGATCATCATGAAACGGCAACGAACTGGGCTCTGTCTGGACGGTTCGGCTCGGCGTTCGGAGACTTTCCGGCCATCGGAGCAGTCGTTGCTCACGAGTTGGGCTTCTCAAGCCAGATCCCACCGTACGTTTCGATTCCCCACAATCCATCGTTCACCTGGGAACTGGGCAAGAGCGCATTTTTGGGTGGACGTTACGAATCATTTAAAGCTGGTGATCCCAATCAGCCGGGATATCGGGTCCGAGATCTCGTTCGTACAACAGCGCTGACAGAGAAATCCATCGAACGACGCAAAACTCTTCTGCAGGCGGTCGATTCTCTGGCACGGCAAGTTGAAGGGAACGATCAAATCGCCACGTACGATGAGTTTCAGAAACGAGCCAGCGAGATGATCCTCTCACCACAGGCTCGCACAGCATTCGATATCGAGCAGGAACCAGGAGAGCTTCGCGACTCGTTTGGACGAAACATGTTTGGTCAAAGCTGTTTGCTGGCTCGACGACTTGTTGAAGCCGGTGTCACATTTACAACGATCAACTATGGAGGATGGGATCATCACGGAAAGATCTTCTCCAGCCTCGACAAGAAGCTGCCCGAGTTCGACTTGGGGTTTTCGTCGCTCATTCGTGATCTGGACGAAAGAGGCCTGCTAAACGATACACTGGTGGCCTGCTTCGGAGAGTTCGGAAGAAGTCCAAGAGTGAACAAAGACGAAGGACGCGACCACTGGGGACCTGCGGCTTCAATGCTGTTTGCGGGAGCAGGTATTCAGCCTGGACAGGTTATTGGTGCAACTGATGAGCACGGCGGATACGCAATCAAGAGACCAGTTCGCCCTGCCGACGTGGCCTACACAATTTACTCCTCTTTAGGCATCCCGCCGCGCCGTCAGATTCATACACCCGATGGTCGTCCTGTTGAAATCCTTGATCAGGGAGAACTAATTCAGGAACTCTACTCGTGAGCAGACTTCCAAACATCCACAGTCTCGCTGTGTTCGCCATGTTGTGCTTGCAAATCGCTGGCAACTTCGGGTCTGCGTTTGCTGAGGAAAAACCGCCGACAACGCCCCCGGCGATCAAGATGACGATTCCACCGGCGATTGACCCGACAACGACAAAGTCCTTGATCATTCGCGGACTCCAGTTGGATCAGATCACGGCGATTGCTTGCGCCGAAGACACGACGCCCATTTCGTTCGGAATCGTCAAGAAAGAAAAATCGGCTCCACCTGAAAAGGTCGAAGCTAACGATGTTGGTGACACACAGGCTGAAGTCTCTCTGAGCATTCCTGTCGACTTCACTGGAGATTCATTGGCGATCACTGTCAGCAGCGAACATGGCACCTCAGAAGCATTCCGGATCCCCGTGGTTTCCGGAGGAAAACTGTTTGCTGAATCAGAACCAAATGACAATCTCAGAAAAGCTCAGCCAATTAAGATCGGTACGACGATTCAGGCCTCAATTGCGCAGCCTAAAGACGTTGACGTCTATGAATTTCAGGGAACAGCAGGCCAGGTGATTGTGGCAGATGTTTCCGCTGGCAGAATTGGCTCACCCTGTGATTCTCAACTGACGCTGTTTGACTCTTCGGGGCAGATCGTGAAAATCGCAGACGACTCCCCGGGAAGTCGTGATGCGATCCTGAAGGCGACGTTGCCACGCGATGACACTTATCGAGTTGTCGTCCTTGAGGCTACGGATCGAGGCAGCTCAATATGTGCCTACCTGCTTCGCATCAGCATTGAGGCGAAGTGAAATCCTCGTCGAGTTGTAGACTCAGCCGTCACAGGGCCCGAACGAAATCACGCACAAACCCTCACTCGCCACAGCGGCCCGATAATGAAGCGTCAACACTCAGACGAGTGATCTTCTGGTCGAAAATCAATGAAGTCGGCTCGAAGAATGTACCGGCAATTACTGCCGGAGTTTCTTTTTTCCCTATCGTGTTGAACTGATTCGTCGCTCATCGATTTCTCCTGTTGGCATGACAGACTGAGGGGCTCTTCACTAAAGCTTTCCCCGACCTCGCGACGATCAGTCAAAAGACGAAGCTGGTCGCCAGTCATTGCTGAGCGACCGGACCTGGGGGTGACCGGCATGGATTGCCGGAATACGAACATCGGCAAAAGTCCCGAGGAAAGACGACGGAATGTCAGGGGCGGGGAAAACTGATCCACTGCGACTGGGCTTCATGGAAACCATGGAAGTCGAAGGACGCGGCCACATCGGCGGACTGCTCATTACAAATCAGAATGGGCGGCCACTGGAGTTCCAGTGCACAACTCCGGTCAAGCCAAATCGCACACAGGAAATTCTGTTCGGCGAGACCCTACGCCCGTGGCTGCTGGGCGAATTGATCGGGTGTACTCTGCTGGATCGTGTCGCCATCAAGCCCAGCCTGATTGTCACCAGTAACCAGCACTTGCTGGAGTTGCGCAATCACACACACATCCCGGTGGCCTGTACCAATGATGCTCGTGCAAAGATTGCAGAGCAGGGCGGGACGATTCGCATCGGCGGCAACATTCTGCGATTCCATGAAGCTCACGGTGTTGATGCGGAACTACTGTCAAAGCAGAAGCATCTGCTCCCTGACAGTGCTGATCTGGCCGAGCCACTGGAGCGAGTTCGAGAAGCACTCTCGGAGACGATCAAGACGGTGTTCGCAAGATAATGTTCGCAGAACAACCTGATCTGCTGACATTCGCAACAGACAATGATGTGAGGCACTCGTCATGAGCAGTTGGCCCGATGACACAACGGATATGCTGGTGGGTCCGGCTTCGCCCTCAACGAGTGATCTATTCGCCATTGACCCAGAATTGATTGCCGAAGCGCGGAGATCAACAAAGGTTGATGTCGCTCAGACCGGGTTCAATCCAGCCCTGGGTCGCCTGCCAACAATCGAGACTCAGGGATACTCGCTGAACACGGTACTCGATTTCGTTCCGTCCTGGACAGCGCGACGTATTCCAATGAAGTGTATTGGCCTGACACTTCCGGACGGCATGGAATTCATGCCACCGAAACTGGAGACGATAGCCACTTCCGATGGAACTCAACTACGAAAGATTGCTCCGCCGAAACCAGAAAAAGCAGAGCCTGATGATCCCGATAAGCCTCGCAAGGTCACGCGGATCAAGCCTCCCGCCGATGCCTTGTCACTGCAGGACCGTCTGTTTTATCTGCTTCAGCCTCCGCTGGAGTCCTGGCTGGCCGGCCAGGAATTGATTATGCCGTTTGAGCCCTTTGCCTATCAATACGAAGGCATTGCATGGCTTTTCGCCAGTCAGGCAGCCTTGCTGGCTGACGAGATGGGGCTTGGCAAAACCATGCAGACCATCACGGCGATCAGACTCCTGTTGAGAAGTGGACAGGCAAAGCGGATCGTCCTGATCTGTCCTAAGCCTCTGATTCCAAACTGGCAGCGAGAATTTAAGACATGGGCCGAAGAGTTGCCTGTCGTGACCGTCGAGGGCAACGGAGCACGACGTCGAATGCTCTGGACAATGCCCGGAATTCCCGTGTTGCTGGCCAACTACGAATTAATGGCCCGTGACATTGCTGAAATCCCGGATGAGGAACAACCCAGGTTCGATCTTCTGGTGCTCGACGAAGCTCAGCGCATCAAGAATCGTGATTCGCGTACGGCTGAAGTGGCTCGCTCAATTCGCAGACGACGAAGCTGGGCTTTGACCGGAACGCCAATTGAGAATCGTCCTGAGGAACTGGGAGCCCTTTTTGAATTCATGGAGGTCGTCCCAAAGGCCGCGAGTCCCGATCTTCGTCAATTATCGAAGCTTGCAAAGAAATACATTCTGCGGCGAACCAAAGATCTCGTCATGAAAGACATGCCGCCACGGATCGACCGAGACGCAGAGCTTGCACTTACTGACGCGCAGGAACTGGCCTATCGGACCGCAGAGAAGGAGGGAGTTGTCCAGTTAAACGAACTCGGTGATTCCATCACCGTGCAGCACGTCTTTGAACTGGTGCTGCGACTAAAGCAGATCACAAATTACGATCCACTAACGGGCGAAAGCGCAAAGCTGGAACGTCTGATGGCTGACATGGAGGAGATCGGTGCCAGTGGAGGAAAGGCAATTCTGTTCAGTCAATGGACAAAAACCATCGATTGGCTTGAGCCACACTTGAAAGAGTTCAATCCGCTGATTTATCACGGAGGCGTCCCCACGAAGCAACGCGAGCCAATTCTTGCAAAGTTCAAGTCTGACCCCAACGCTCACATTCTGCTGATGAGCTACGGCACGGGCGCGGTTGGTTTGAATCTGCAGTTCGCTGGTTACGTCTTTTTATATGATCGCTGGTGGAATCCTGCGATTGAGGATCAGGCCATCAATCGAGCACACCGCATTGGCGTGAAGAATCCAGTGATCGTGACTCGATTCATCTGCAAGAATACGATTGAGGAACGTATCGACCGTGTGCTTCGGGAAAAACGTGAATTGTTTCAGGCGATCCTGGGAGATGGCGACAACGAAAACGTCACACTTAGCCTTAACGCCTCAGAAATCTTTGGACTGTTTGACCTGAAAGCTCGCCACAAAGATGGCTCCAAATCGATCGGACCAAAGCCAGTCAAAGCAGTCTCAGATGCTGCCTGATACAGCTTGACCAATACAGGCAAACTCCTGCGTCTCCCGCAAAAGGGCGGGGTTATTCTGCAAAGACAGTACTCAGCGGAATACTGACCCGACAGTCCGAGCCCCACTCAAGAGAAATGGTTTCGTCGACGATCGGCTGAGGTTCATAGCGGCCGCTATCATTCAACACGAGCGTCTCCGCAGATTTTTTTCGCGGATCGATCAGTAGATAAAAACGTACCCCCTGCTGTTCGTAGAGATCTCTCTTGGCCGTTCGATCTTTACTTTCCGTGGATGGGAAAAGGATTTCTGCAATCAATGCTGGCGCATAACTGATAAATTGCCCTGGATGGCCTTCACAAAGAACTGAAACATCCGGACGAACGACGGTGTAGGGACTTATCTGCCAATACGAGTTCCGAGACAACCGTAAATTCACAGCTCTGACAATTCTCCAGCTGCATCAGGAACCTGGCAGCCAGCCGAGTCGCAGCCGACTGATGCTCGAAACCCGGCGAAGGCGACATACTAATTGCCATGCCATCCCACAATTCCCAGTTGCCTTCCCACGACCGGTAGTCACTCGCCGTATATCGCGCCTGATAGCGAATCGCTTCTGAACTCATATTCGTGCAACCTGTTTGAAGACACTCGTGCAGATCGGCCTGCCCTCACTGGCGTCGCACGCCGCTCCACAAACGCTCACGTCACGACAGACAGAGAGTTTTTAGTTCACGCGATTGTACCCATTCAGCGCTGCGACGCGATAGGCTTCTGCCATCGTCGGGTAATTGAAGGTCGTGTTGATGAAATAGAGCAGAGTATTCGCGGCTCCCGGTTGCGCCATGATGGCTTGTCCGATGTGAATAATCTCGGTCGCATTAACACCGAAACAATGGACTCCCAGAATTTCCAATGTGTCACGATGAAACAGAATCTTCAGCATCCCGATCGGACGTCCCATAATCTGAGCACGCGCGAGATTCTTGAACATTGAATGCCCCACTTCATACGGCACACATTCATCAGTCAGCTCGCGTTCGGTTTTGCCAACGCTGCTGATCTCAGGGCTGGTATAAATCCCGGTGGGAATGTCCTGAATTCGAAACTGATCCGCGTCGCTGTTGCCAAGGTGACGAGCAGCAAATCGCCCCTGAATGTAGGCGGCGCTGGCCAAAGCCGGCACACCGATCACATCACCAACCGCATAAATATGCGGCTGTGACGTCTGAAAGTGAGTGTTGACTTCAAGCTGGCCTCGATGATTCGGCTTAATGCCAACCTGCTCCAGCCCCAGACTATCCGTGTTCCCAGTACGCCCGTTTGCCCACAACAACACATCACTCTTGAGTTGCTTGCCTGACTTCAGATGCAACACAACGTGATCATCGAAGGCTTCCAGTTTGTCGAAGGTTTCGTTGTGTCGAATTCGAACACCCGTATCACGCATATGATAGGCGAGTGCGTCGCAGATTTCGTCGTCCAGAAACTCCAGCATTCGAGCTCTGGTATTTACCAGATTCAACTTTACCTGCAGATTGCGAAACATGGACGCGTATTCGCATCCAATCACGCCTGCTCCATAAATGGTCATGGAACGAGGAGTCTCGGGCAGATTGAGAATCGTGTCGCTATCGAAAACACGGGGATGACTAAAGTCAATCTCCGGTGGACGGTAAGGACGCGAACCAGTGGCAATCACAAAGTTCTTTGCGTGAGCGATTGTGACGCTGCCGTCTGGATGCTCCACCTGAATTCGATGCGGATCAAGAAAACGTGCCTGCCCCAGCAACACTTCGACATCATTGCGATCGTAGAAGCTCCGACGCATGGCCACCTGCTGATCAATCACCGATTGAGCACTGCGACGGAGATCTCGAAAACTGACCTCGAGATTAATCCCCAGCTGTTTGAACACTGGAGCCGAATTGACATCCATCAGACGGTAAATGGCCGCTCGAAGGGACTTACTGGGAATCGTTCCCAAATGAGTACACGCGCCGCCAATCTGTGTCATACGCTCGACGGCACCCACGCGTTTGCCCTGCTTGGTCGCTTCCATAGCAGCACCTTCACCGCCGGGGCCGGTACCTATCACGAGCACATCAAAATGTTTTTCTGGAGGAGCTTGCATAGGAGATTACATTAAAAAAGACGATTCAGACTTACTGAAGACCGCTGTGTCGGAGCAGAGCAGTCGGATCCGGGTCACGACCTCTAAAATCACGAAAGATGTCCATCGGATGGCGGCTGCCACCCTGCGCCAAAATTGTGTCGCGAAAACGTCTCCCGGTTTCGACAACGGATTTCTCGTCATCAAGCCCGGCATCTTCGAACGCCCCAAACGCATCCGCACTCAGCACCTCAGCCCACTTATAACTGTAGTAGCCAGCCGAATAGCCACCCGCAAAAATGTGCTGAAATGAGCAAAGAAAACGATTCTCCGGCAGCGGAGGCAAAATGCTGGTGATCGACAGAATCCGCCGCTCAACATCAAACGGTGAATCACCGCTTTCAGGATCGTATCCGTAATGCAGCGCCATATCCGTCATGCCGAGCTGAAGCTGTCTCAGCATGACACTGGCAGCTCGATACGTTTTAGCTGCGCGTAACTTTTGGTAGAGCTCATCCGGAAGGACTTCACCTGTCTGGTAATGAATGGCCATCTTCATTAGCGTCGGACGATGAAGACACCAGTTTTCCATAAACTGACTTGGCAGCTCAACAGCATCCCATTCTACCCCATTGATTCCCGCAGCATCACGGAAGTCGACGGTCGTCAGCATATGCTGCAGACCATGACCGAACTCGTGGAAGAGTGTTTCCACTTCTCGAAACGTCATCAACGAGGGAACACCGTCGGCTGGCGGAGTACTGTTGCAAACAAGATGTGCAACGGGCAAACGAAGACCATGCTGACCGCAGGACCGCGTAATGCAGTCGTTCATCCACGCGCCACCACGCTTGTCCTTCGGTCTTGAATAGGGATCCAGATAAAACGAGGCAATCTGTTCTCCGGCATCATTGAAGATCTGATAAAACCGGACATCTGAATTCCATATCGGTGCGGCCCCGTCCGCAGCACGGACGGTGATTCCAAACAGCGAATGACAAAGCTCAAACAAACCCGCGAGAACTCGATCGAGCGAAAAGTACGGCCTCAACTGCTCATCAGTAAACGAATAGCGTTGCTCACGCATTCGCTCCGCCCAGAATGGGATGTCCCAGTGAGCCAGCGAGCCTGCATGACCGTTGCTTTGCGCAAACTCCTGCAACTCTTCCAGCTCCTTCTTTGCAACGTGATGCGACGACGCCAGCAGCCGATCAAACATCTGCTGAACGGCAGCCACGTCTCCCGCCATCTTGCGAGAAAGACTCAGGTCCGCATAACACTCAAACCCCAACAGCTTTGCCTGCTCTTTCTTTAACCTCAGGATCTGAGAGATGAGTGGCGAATTGTCCGTTTCTCCGGAACCTGCACGCATCACATATGCGCGATAAACGGTTTCCCGCAAATCTCGATTACGACAATGCTCCATAAAAGGCCCAAAGCATGGATGATCTAAAGTGATTCTCCATGGTCCCGCCTCTGGCGTCGCAGGTGTCTTGTCAGCATTCTCATCCGCCCGAGACCAGGAGGCCGCTGCAATTCGCCGAAGACTGGCAGGAAAACCTTCGGCATCAGCGGCGTCTGTAATGTCCAGCGAAAATGCCTTGGTCGCATCCAACAGATTGTTGGAATAATCTGTCCCGAGTTGCGACAACTCCTGCTCAATCTCGTTAAATCGTTCGCGATCTCTTCCCGTCAGACTGATCCCGGACTGCTCAGCACTCTGAATCATCCGAGCCACAATTCGCTGCTGAGCGCTACAGAAGCCGGCCCAACCAGCGGAGTCACGCAGAGCCAACAGCTTTCGATAAAGCGATTCACTCTGCCTAAGCTGCAAGCCAAATTCGACCACCTTTGGCATTGATTCATCATGTGCGACGCGCAGCTCGTCCGAATTTGCCACGCTCAACAAATGTCCGACTGGCGACCATCCGTACTCAAACAGCAGATCGATTTCTTCAAGAGGATCCATCAAGGCCGCCCAGGACGTTTCTTCAGAAGACTCCACCTTGCTGAGAATTTCACGACATCGAAGCAAGAACTCATCGACCGCAGGCGCAATGTGCTCCGGCAAAATTCGGTCGTACGCAGGAAACCCCTCTTTGACAAGGAGCGGATTCAAATCAGCATTCATGGAGCATATTTCTCGCAAACAACGGGCCAATAATGTCATGCGCATCGCAGAAAACTGACAGTCTGAAAACCTGACAACAGAATCTTGCTTCGCAATACAGGAGTTGTATTCGGTGCATGATCCGTCGCGAAGTGCGAACCCCTCAATTGTTGCTTTGAAGATCAAGTCCCGAAGAATTTCGCAAGTTTCACAGGCGAGATTGCTTAGTTCATCAGCAAACCGACAAACAATCCGCGCGGAATAACTTTCTTTCAGATTTAAAGTGATCTCACTAAAAAATTCTGCAGCAAAAAAAAAGCTGCCATGAACCTGAAACAGATTTCCAAATCGCGATTGATGGATTGAGATGTCGTCGGTATAACGCCTACACCTTTTCAGGGATCGTCGTAAGTTTCTGGTTACTGAAGGTTCATATCAGGCGTTCTGTCTGGTTCTTCATTGCGACATCCGAAAGTCTTTCGCACTGCACTTTTCATACTGTTGTATCCACGACCATCGAAGTGTCAGTGTTGTCTTTTTTAGAGGTACTCTCCCATCATGCAGCTCCACCAGATTGAACTTGTCCCCGGCGAGTCGATTCGAGTTGGACAATTGATCGTAACGCTGATTGCGGTCAACGGAAATGTAGCTGAACTGCATGTGGAAGATCCTGACAACGGCAGCTCGTGGATTGACCCAGTTGTCTTCTCTGGCTGTGAAACTGAAGAGCCAGCTTTGGTCTAGAGCACAGTCTTTTGACTTGTTGGCTCCCGAAGTTCTCACAGCGCTCGCAAAATTGCTCGCGCTGGTCAGTATGTGCTCTTTGGTCGGCGATTACGAAACGGCGAGCAGCCCTGTGTTAAGCGTAGGTTACGTCTGAAGTGCTGCGGCCTCGGTGTAAGCCGACGAAGACGCTTGACTGCTCTCGCTACCGCACGGCCAATTCTTGGTCGCGTTTACCGGTACGGAGCAGGGCGGCACAGCCACTCACTTCTCTTCGTCGCAGGGCTCTGTAAAGTGCGGCCTTCTCCCACTGAAGGACTGCCATGTTCCGCTTCGCCCTGACCATCTTTGTGAGCGCTTTTCTGCTCTTTCAGGTCCAACCCCTGATTGGCCGATTCATTTTGCCGTGGTTCGGCGGTGGTCCATCAATTTGGACCAGTTGCATGCTGTTCTTCCAGATTATTCTGCTGGGAGGCTACCTCTACGCTCATTTGCTGAGCGTCTACCTGAAGACCCGCGCGCAGGTCATCACGCACACCATTCTGCTGGCCGCCTCATTGCTGTTTCTGCCAATTTCACCGAGTGACAGCTGGAAGCCCACCTCCGATCAGTCGCCTCTTCTGCATATTCTCCTGTTGTTACTGGCAACCGTTGGTGGACCGTACTTCATGCTGTCGTCGACAGGCCCGTTGATGCAAAAATGGTTCAGTCAGACTTCGCCCGGACGTTCTCCGTATAGACTCTATGCGCTATCAAACATAGGATCACTTCTGGCATTGCTGAGCTATCCGTTTGTCTTTGAACCATGGCTGACACTGCGACAGCAGGTATTCTCCTGGTCATCCGTCTATGGCGGTTACGTGCTTCTGGCCGGGTGGTGTGCCGCAGGTCTTTGGAAAGTGTCGAACTCAGAGACAGCTCTGGAAATATCCACAGAAACCAACTCTGCAGAATTGACAACATCAGCTGACAACCGGGTGCCTCGTCCGAGCATTGCTTCGATGCTGTTATGGCTGGGTCTTGCAGCAAGCAGCTCTGCGATGCTGTTAGCCACAACGAATCAGCTTTGCATCGACGTAGCCACTGTTCCGTTTCTCTGGGTGCTGCCTCTTGGCCTCTATCTGATCTCGTTTATCATTTGCTTCGACAGCCCCCAATGGTACGACCGACGCGCCTGGGGACTGCTGCTGATCGTCTGTTGCCCTGTGGCGTGCTGGGTGATCGATGAAGGCGCGGATGTCAACATTACCAAACAAGTCGTGATCTATTCGACAATATTGTTCGCCTGCTGCATGACATGCCATGGAGAACTTGTCAGCAACAAACCCCACCCAAAACATCTGACGCTGTTCTTTGTTTTGACCTCGGCGGGTGGAGCACTGGGTGGCGTTTTTGTTGCGATCGTGGCTCCTTATCTGTTCAAGGGGTACTGGGAGTATCACATTGGTCTCGTCGCCTGCGCACTGATGACGTTACTGGCGTGGTGCGGACAACGAGTCTGGCTTCGAGGCCCATCACCGCAGTTCTGGATTTGGACTCTAACCGTCACTGGCCAGGTGGTGGCCGGCATTTACTACGTTTACTCACCAATTGCGGCATCGATCAGCGACAAGAACGAGGTCATTCTCGTCGGAGTATTCACGATCATCCAGCTATTCGGTTTGATCGCAACAGGCAGCCGCGAACGAAATCTGCTGGGATTTCTCACTGCGGTGACGGCGTTCTCCGTCCTGCAGCCTGCGTGGATCTTCTGGTTTGGAAGCTGGAGATTTCCGGGACTTATCGGAACAGAAATCAAAACAGCTCTGGTCCTGATTCCTCTGACTTCGATCCTCGTCGCGTTCGCTCTGTACGGGCTTGGTCACATTCCAAGTGACCGAGCACGTCGCTTCTGGATGCTTGGAGCACTCTACGCCGCTGTCGCCGGAGTCACCTTCGCGGTGCTGAAACTCGAATGGCTGGAAAGCTGGCAGGTCTATTCGCTGGGCTATACGGCTGCCGCAGCAGTGCTGATGGAATGGTCATCAATTGGAATTCGAGGCCCAGATCGAGCGTCCCTCGGATTCTGGTTCTGGGTGCCTGCCATCACACTGCTTCTATTGCTTTCCAACTATCTGGCTCAGATTGTTGAATCCGACAACAAGACAACCGATGACTCCAGACTCGTGCATGTCTCGCGCAATTTCTACGGCGTACTCAGGGTCAAATATGAAGGTTCAGATCCGGACGATGAAGACTTCATCCCGCCAAAGAATGCACTCACGCACGGCCAGATTCGGCATGGTTTTCAGTTCGTTGATGACTACTGGAAACGACAGCCGACGACTTATTACGGTCGTGAAAGTGGCGTTGGTCTCGCCGTCAAAGTAGCTCGACGCCTGGCAGCAGAATCCGACCAGCATACCCTTAAAGTCGGTGTCGTCGGACTGGGCACGGGAACTATGGCTGCTTACGCCGAAAAAGGAGAATTCTTTCGCTTCTACGAGATTAATCCAGACGTTGTTGAGCTTTCCGACAAGATCTTCACCTACCTGAACGATGCTCCACAACGACCTCAGGTCATCATCGGTGACGCTCGCATTGAGATGGAACGAGAGCTTGCTAAGGCGGAAAGCCAGCAGTTCGATGTTCTGGCGATTGATGCGTTCAGCAGCGATGCCATTCCGGTTCATTTGCTGACCAGTGAATGCGGTGAAATCTACCGCCAGCATCTTCGAAAGGGTGGAGTCCTGGCGATTCACATCTCGAATCGATTTCTGGATCTGAATCCCGTTTCACGCGGAATGGCCGAAAAACTTGGCTGGCAGGCAATCAGAATCGATAACGGCGATGAATACCTGAGCGGAGTTTTCAGTTCCACCTGGATTCTTCTGACGGAAAACCCGGAGTTCGTGAATGACTCCGAAATCACAGAAGCCATCGATCCGTGGGGAGAAGAAGAACGCATCCTTCACTGGACCGATGACTATTCCGGACTATGGCAGGTACTGAGTTTTTGAAAACCAGTGAATCCCGTGTCTTGATTTGGACTGCTGCAGCCTGCTGCCGCTTTCGGCTCCACGGCCTGCTGTATAAGACCGTTCTGAACTCAACGAACACTCCAACCGATGCTCGGCAGCAGGCTGCCCTCCACCAAAGCGGCAGCAGGCTGCCGCAGTCCATGTGGAGTAACTCATTCTTGTCCGGCTGGCGTAACCTGCGACGGAGCTTGGGCATCAAGACCGACATCTGCAGACGCGGCCTGTTCCGCACTTGAATCGAGAGCCAACGCATAGCAAGCTGCTTCTTCGGCGTTACGCAGGTACAGACGATTGCCAATCAACACAGGATGGTTCCACGTCTTTCCTGACAGAGCCTGAATCTTCCCCAGTTCGATATGTTTGTCAGGATCCGCTTTCAGTAGCACGAGTTCCCCTGTCTCAGAAATGACCAGTAACTGCCCGGCATCCGGTAGCAGCAGTACCTGACCATTTCCGTATCGCCCCTTCTTCCACTTTCGCTTGCCCGTCGCACAATCGACACAACTAAAGATGTTGCCATCAAAGCCGTAGACGCAACTTTCATACTCAACGAAGTCATTGAAGTCAGGCTTCATGTCTTTCGCCGTCCATGCCTCACTGATTTTCCACGATTCTTCCTCGTGTGCCACATTGATCCTTCGCGTTCCGACGCCCAGACTGGTTCCGATCAGAACAGAGTCACCGAAAACCAGCGGCTGAATGGCCCGATAATTCTCGACCGGCCATTCGTGATTCCAGATCGTGCTGCCATCGGTGACTGACAAGAACTGCAAGCCCAGATTGGTCGACATCAATATTCCGGACACATGATCAAAGACGGCCGGATGCACGGAACAATAGCTATGATTGCCGGACGAAACCTTCCAGCGAACATCCCCGGTCTTTGCATCGTAGGCCACCACAGCACCATCACCAGTCGCTGCTCCCGCATGAACAATGACCAGACCATCCTGCACGAATGGCGAAGCAGAAAACCCCCATTGAGGCGGCTTGCAGCCTACATCGACCTGCAGATCTTTCGTCCAGCGAACTTCGCCAGTGAGCGGATTCAGACACAGTACGTGCCCATTCGCCCCCAGCGTGAACAGTCCCTCGTCACCAATCGTCGGTGTCGCACGAGGACCAGCTCCGGCAATCGCTTCCCAAAAGCGACTGGCGTATTGATGAGCCCACAAAACCTTGCCCGTCTCGGCACTCAAACAGACAACAGCCTCATTATCGCCACGTTGTTCCTGAGTAAATAATCGCTGTCCCGCAACTGTGAACGAAGACCAGCCCGGCCCGATCGGTGTCTTCCAGATTTCTTTCGGTGGTGATGCCACCCAATCTTCCTTCAATCGCAACCCCGGCTGTTTTCCATCGCGCAACGGTCCCCGAAAGTCAGACCATTGTGAACTCGCCCGAGTAACCTGGTTATTGACATCAGCAGCATCTGACGACGATGGACTTCCAGACGCAGACTCAGACTCAGAGCGTTCCGCAAGCCCTCGCAGATACTGTTCCTCCGGAGTTGGTGCCCAGCGCCACGAGAACTCGGCATCAAACTTTCCGGTCACACCGTGTAACTGAACCAGATCCCAAACTCCAAATCCAACCGCCGACAATAATAGCGATGCCCGCAAGCGTGATTTTGGACGATTCGCCATTACGACCAGCACCAGAGCGAACGCGCTGACTCCACAAGGAATCTGATAAAGAACGGTGCTCATTCCCTTCATGGAAAAATGAAGCAGCAACGTTGTTAACACGCCAAGTCCAATCACACCAATCAGACCAACCACCTTCTCTTTGGTCCCGGCCCGACTGGCGAAAGTCCACCATAGCATGATCAACCCACAAATGCCGGCAGGCCCCATAAAAGCCGCCATCAACAAAGCCATCGGCGGAGCTTCCACAATAACCATGCTCAGCTTCAGAGCCCCAATCAGGATCAGGCACACAGCCGCGGGCCACCAACGTAATGTTGTTGATTCTGCGGATGTCGCTATGGAACCATCCGCAGATTTCTTCTCAGCAACTGGGAGTTCGTGTGCGAAGGGGTTTTCTGGATTACTCATACTTATTCCTGACAGTTCACTCTGCGAACGACACGTTTAGAGAACTCTGCAATGGTGGTTTCTTCAAGATTTCGTCGAAATCGAGATTCGGACTCCGCAACCACTTCCTTTAGTACAGCCTCAATATGAGGGCCGATCGGGCAGACTCCCACATCAGGCTCGGGCGGGAATGAGATCAATGATGTTCCGGGCTCTGCGACCGCATCAAAAGCATCTCCCAGATGGATCTTCCTGGCCGGACGCGCCAGGCGACTACCGCCGCCGGCACCACGACGCGTTTCAATCAAGCCACTGGACCGGAGCTTTGACAGAACCCTCCGGACAACAACCGAATGAGTATTTATGCTGTGCCCCAGCTCTTCAGAAGACACCCACGTCGCGCCTTCAGCATCGCGCCACGCGAGATACCCCAAAACATGAGCGGCAGTTGTAAATTGAGTATCCATTGGCCCTCGTATTGTAGCAGATTCAGTTACAATAATGGGCAGACAAAATTCAGTCAATGGTTCATTTGCAGTATTCGCGATGGCCGGACGCCATGATGAATGAAACCACAAGTCTCAGATGCAACCGACGTTCTGACTGGATCCAGAACGGCTTGTTGATTTATTGAGTTTTCGCAACCCGAAGCGTGAGTCAGGGATCAATTTTGCCGCGTTTTCCAAAACAATCCCTCGCTGACGCAGAGGGTCAGGATTAAATCAACACGCCGAGGGAACTCCGGCAATCATTTGCCCGCATCTTCCTTGGCAACGGCAACAACTCGGAATCCCTTCACGATCGTGGCGAAATTGAGCTCCGGAAAACTACGGCTGTCATTCAAGTATCGCTGAGATGAGCGGAGCCTGTAATCTGGTGAACTGCAGGCTCCTCCACGGACTACAGACGGTTGAGCTGGATCTATTGAGCCCACCGGATCGATTGCGATTTCAGAAGTGTATTGGAGTTCGGAATCGAGGCAGATTTCATTCAGATTCCCGTGCATATCAAAAAGACCAAAGGGATTGGGAGGAAACTCGGCCACTCGATGAAGTGGCCCCGATTGCCCGGCCACTCGACCCGCCGCCTGGAACTCATCCATTCTATCGCCGAAAGAAAATCGAGTCGTAGTTCCAGCTCGACATGCATACTCCCACTCCGCTTCAGTGGGAAGTCGATATATCTTCGATTCAGATTGACTTAACCACTCACAAAACCGGCGAGCATCTTCCCAACTTACACTGCGAACCGGCAAAGTATCATCTTTCTGGTCGCGATCTTCGTCCATTCGATGCCAAACCATGTTCGAGCTTCGAGTTTGTGACGGCCCAGAAACCATAAATGCTCCCTGGCCATCCGACTCTGCTTCCGTCACATAACCAGTCGCATCCACAAACTTTCGAAACTGACCGACGGTGACTTCTGTCGTAGCCATATAGAAAGGCCTGGACAACCTCACAAGGTGCTGAGGCTTCTCTTCCGGCGCGGCTTCAACATCGTCTTCTGGAGCACCCATAAGAAATTCTCCGGGTGGAATGAGCCGCAGCGTCATCCCGGCCTGATTCGTTATTTCCAGGGGCAATGAATACTTTTCAGCCGCCTGCTCCTGAAGCTTTAAGGCACCGGCATACTTGTCTGCAATATCGTGCCGGTCCCAATTCAAATCAAAGGCAAGCCCGTGATGGTTGTGGCCAGAACTGTCGCGTAATTCGTGACCAGATCCTTCATCACAGTGATAAAGGGCAAGGGTGTCAACGTCGCACTCAAATTGAGTGGCGGGCACAAATTCATCGCGATATCTGGCAACCGAAGACATCCGAATTTCGTCGAGATACCCCTGAAAGAAATAGCTGATCCCCAAAGAGTCAGGATCAGACAAGTTCGGATGTGCTCCCAACCACGTCCCTCTAAACCGATATCGAAAGCCAGCTTGATTCAGGCGAGGTAACTGATGGGATATCTTCCCGTTAACATAGAAGCGAACCTCGTTTAATTCGACAACGATCGCCACATGGACCCAACTCTGTGGTGTTTTCACCGGCATATCGTGGGCAACAGGAATATCGCTTTCGATCGGGTAGAAACCTCGATAACCTTTCCCAAGCTGCAGGACAGCCTCGCCGGAAATGACAATAACGGCCTCGTCCTCATCTCGATAACTTGGCAAAATCCAGGCTTCCAGGGTGTATGGCACAGTCCCATTTCGTGAAAGATCCGGAATTGAAACATAACTCTTTTCTCCATCAAACCGAATAGCCTGGTTTTCTGACGGTGCAGATGAATCGACTGCAATGTCCGACATTTCCAACGGCTTTGGTTCGACGCGAGCCGCAGATCCAGCGCCCGCTCCGTTCAGAGGCCGAGCTGTAACCGTAGCATTTACTGAGCCTCCAAATCGGCGCAATTGAAAGCGCGATGTTGTCAACTCGAGTCCGTCCGGAGCTGTTACGATTAATTCGTAGTCGCCATTCGGGAGTCGATTGAGCCCTGGCATGAGCGTGTAGGAAGCCTTCGTGGCTTTGTTCTCCACAACTAATCCGCCCGCAGCGTTAATCTGTGCTGAGATGCCCGGATCCTGAGTTGTCAAAACAAACTCACCTTTGCTCGTTCGTATGATGAAAACGGCAGCGAAGAGGGCAATTGGCAAAAGCGCCGTCGCGACCAGTCGCACCCATCCAGCGGCCCCACCTGAAACCGTTGCAGCAGTGACGGGCTCGCTGCCAGGAGTCAGCGAAGGCCCCGACTTGCTCTCAGGACTCTTACTGGCAATCTCATACTCGCGACTTAACGCTTCAACAACTTCACCGGCTGACTGGAAACGATCATCAGGCTTTTTGGCCATCAACCTTTCGATAACTGTCAACAGCCAGCCCGGGATCTTTCTGTTCCGTTCATGAAGCGAGGGCGGAGCAAAGTCCGACACCTGCCTCAGAACCCCCAGTGCAGAATCTGCGTGAAACGGAGCACGGCCGGCACACATCGCGTACATCACGCTTCCCAGACTGAACAAGTCCGAGCGGCGATCAATACCCTTACCCTCAGCCTGCTCAGGGGACATGTATTGTGGCGTCCCGGCAATAAGACCGGAATTCGTCAACGACTCCTCTGATATGACACGAGCCAGGCCAAAGTCAGTGATCTTTGCTCTGCTGAAAACTCTCTCAGCTCCACTTACCAGTGGGGTCGTAGCTTCCTCTGTCGCCTCGAGAAGAATATTTCCCGGCTTAATGTCACGATGAATCAACCCTTTTTTGTGCGCCGCATCCAGTCCGCGCGCGATTTGAATTGCAAGCCGAGCCACCTCAAGAGCCGACATTGGACCGGTTCGCTGTATTCGCTCAGCAAGCGATTCTCCCTGAATCAACTCCATCTCAAGGAGAGGCACTCCGTCCACTTCACGAACCGAATAAATCGTGACGACGTTATCATGCCGTACAGCAGCGGCGGCTCTGGCTTCCCGTAGAAATCGCTCCCGAGCAGCCTGATGGCGGGCCAATTCAGGAACGAGGAACTTGATCGCAACATCTCGATTGAGTTTCTTGTCCCGTGCCCGAACGACGACCCCCATCCCGCCCTTACCGACAACACCGCGAATCTGATAATCACTCAGCGACTCTGCCGCAATAGGCAGATCACGCGGCGAGACAATCATCGGTTCTGTTGAAGATTCGACTAACGTGCTGACTACAGACCCCAGGTCTTCTGCGTTATCATCGCTGCCAATAAACTGTTGTGTCACTTCGAGATTCGACTCCGCCGTCTGTGGCGGCTCAGCAATTCTTGACTCGACTTCAAGAGCCCATTCAGGAAATCGTTGAGCATATTCGTTCGAATTGGGCGACTCACCTGCGCGTCGACGACACTCCACTTCGCTCTGAATCAACTCAAGGGCAATAGCACGTCGCAGCGATTCCGGTGCATTGGAGATCAAATCCTCCAGCGAAGGTCGCTCGCCCCGCTCCCATGAAGCGACAAACGCATCACACACGACGTCAACCCGTTCAAGGTCATCCAGTGAGAGCATCGAAAGTTCGTCATTCATTACCGAGGGACCTCGTTAAGCGTTGTGTGACCAGCGCGTCAGCTGGAGTCGAGCCAATCTGGACATCGCCGACACCTGTTCGCCGATTTCTTTCCGCGACCCCCTTATGTGCTTTTGTACAAGATTTGCGACATGAATTTACAGAACTTGCGACGTCTTCAGCCACACTTAAGCACCGTAATCGCCAAATAAATCTGGCTCTCGGAAGGCCATTTCAGCAGACCACTCCCGCAGAGCAACTTAGAGATTCTACTTCTCTTCTGACAACCGTTTTTCCCAGCGGCCTCGGATGATAAGGAGTTTTCTCTCAACCGTTCGGCGACTTAGATCAAGCGACTTCGCAATTTCATCCGGATCGTAATTTTTCAGCCTTAACTGCGCGACTTGCCTTAGCGTTTCATCACCGAGAGCGTCCAACATCGCCCCACAAAGATCTGCGAATTCTGCCGCAAACTCCGGAGTGGGTTCTCGATCCGGCAGTGATTCAATGCCTCCGGATCCCACATCCGAGGCAGTAAAGCACGACTCTCCGACCGTGCGTCGGATGTCCCGTTTACCGCGGATTTCATAACGTAGCCGCGCTGTTACCTTGCGTTCCGTGATTGTCACGAGCAATCGCCATAGGTTATCACGATCGCCGATGTCCGTCTGACGACGCTCAGAGATCACTCGACACAGGCTATGAAAGGCACTAAGTGCCGCATCCTCTTCGTCATAACTGCGGCGGAGTTTTGAGGATAGCTTCTGACCAGCCAGTTGAATCAGCTTTTGACAGAAATGTTCCCATAGTGGCTGTGCTGCAGCAGACTGCCCGCTCTCGAGCTGCCTAATCCACAAGGAAACAGGTTCATCGTACTTTTCTGACCCGACACGCATCAGCCAAACTCAGCTACTCTGGGAAGTACGCTATGTCGCAGGGCACCTCACAACCACCCTGACGGCAAGTTGCAGAAGCATATCGAAAGAAAGCTCCTGTGCTGAGCAAAAAGCCCATTTTTTGGCCGCTTGAGCATCAAACAGCCAGAATCTGAGGCAAAAAAAGAGACAGACGGCTGATTTCCTCGAAGAGCCGGGAATTTCTCAAAATCCTTGTCGCGAAGACAACATGAAAGTTCATTAGCTCGATGGAGGCCGTCAGCAACTTCCAGGGACCAAGCAGGAACTGATGAACCGCATTCTCGACATAGATCCCAGAGATATTGTTATCCGGTGCCTGAAGGCCAATGAAATCACAGCTCTTGACCTGCCGGAGATCCAATTAGCTTTGACGTTTATCGCCAGACACATTGAACGAGAACTTACCGTCAAACAAATCGCTGACGAACAAGGAATTTCCCGCCGGGCTCTCGAGCTGCGGTTTCGAACTCATCTGAAATGCACCGTTGGCAACACGCTGGCTCGACTTCGACTAGCGGCCGCCTGTCAACTGTTAGAGGAGACCGAACTATCAGCCAGCGACATCAGCGTCGACGTCGGCTTTGCCTCTGCTTCTGGCATGGCAAATGCCCTCCGGCGCTACGTCAACGTGACTGCAACAGAGATTCGAGAGCGCCATCGAGCCGGAAACCTTCGGGCAGCAGGGTTTGATCATTCCTGATAATTCCCCTGCGCAATGACCTGCCGTGACTCAACAATCTGGATGGCATTTTCCAGGAATCTTCTCAATCTGCGCTCTGAGTAAAACGTGTTTGAGAATTGCTGCTACCGTGTCGATCTCATAACCACTTTCTTTAATTTTTAAGGTATCGCGGAAATGCGTTTAATTGGGGTATTTGCCCTCAGCAGTCTTCTCCAAATCTATCTACCCAGCATCTCCGAATCGGGGATTATGATTGATAACTTGAGTCTGTCGGAGCCTGCATTTTCTGCAGTCAATGGGCCATTGGGAGCAACTGAGTCCTGGACCGCAATTCGGTTCACAACCGGAACTGGCACATGGCAGCTCAATAGCATGACAGCTCGATTCGCTGACCAAAGTAACGGAAGCACTGGATTGACCCCCGATGGTCTAAAGATCGAAGTTCGTAGCGACGCGGGAGCGAACCCTGGCGGAACTCTTATGGGAACACTAACTTCAACCACAGACATTTCCGCTGTAGCCAACCATTCATTTTCGCCAACAACGTCCATCAGCCTTAACGGACTGACCAACTATTGGCTGGTTGCCAAGCCAACCAACACGGCTTCGCTCTACGGCTGGTTTGTAACGACATCCAGCGATGACAATGGTCAGTCGGGCTGGTCTCTGGCCGACGACTACGTTGGATCACCAGATTCCGGAACGACCTGGACCATCCCGCTGCCCGCAGTTCCCGTCCTGAGCATCGACGCAACACGAACATCAGCGGCCGTCCCTGAGCCTTCCTCGGTTGCAATTGTTGGCCTTTCCTTCGTCGGATTTTCAATCCGCCGCCGCTTACGTCACTCAGCGAAGTGAAGACCTGAAAATCCAACTCGCCCCGCAGCGCGCTCTCTTGCTGACGCAAGTCCAACCAACGCTCCACCCCGCCCCCTCTCAACATTCTGCACAAAGTTCGAAAATCGTTGTCGCAGATTCTGCCAGGATGTTCATGAGGAGTTAGCAAGTACCCTCCACCCGCCTCGAAGAGTACTTAACGCCCGGGATCAAGAATTGGCAAAGATCGCAGTCTTTTGGCGGTTTCTTTACAACTAACATGCTGACTGCATTAGAATGCCGATCCGCCAATCCTGGAGTGAAATCTGATGCAAATCCTGAGGCGAGTGAAGTGTTCATCAAACACGGAGCACGAAGCAAAGATGGCCCCAAAAGAACCACCTGCAGGAAGAAAAATGCAGCGTCCTGTTTCCAATAAACAGCAACCGATCGCGGGCTCGTGTCAACCCCGTGGATTCACCCTGATCGAACTGCTTGTCGTCATTACTCTGATCTCGATTCTTGTCGGGCTGCTACTACCTGCAGTCCAGCAGACTCGTGAGTCTGCAAGGAAGATGAAGTGTCAGGCGAATCTCCGCCAAATGGGAATTGCCCTTCAGAACTTTCATAGTGCGTTCAATCAGTTTCCTGCCGGCAAACTCGGTTTCAACTCTGTTGATCACTCCTGGTGCACTTTTCTGCTTCCGTACATCGAGCAGACTTCATTGTCCGGGCAGTTCGATTTAGCAAAACAATGGGACGACGAAGTATCGTCAAAAAATGGACCCACAGCGAGGACCCAGGTTGCCCTGTTCCGCTGCCCAACATCGGCCTTTGAATATGCCGGTGTAATTGACTACTGCGGGATATCAGGCGGCACACAGGGAGGACTACAGATCGGCAACAATCGTGACGAGGCACTTGGTTCGGGAGTGCTTGTCACCGTCAACGAAGAGACTCCGACGTACATATCGTATCGCGACATTATCGATGGTAGTTCGAACACGATCTGCATTGCCGAGTCAGTTGGACGTAACGACGAAACGGGCCGATGGGCCTGTGGGAATAATCTTGTCGTTACCGATGTCAACCCGGTGGGTACTCCCGGGAAACTGGCTTCTTTTCATTCTAACGGAGTGCACGCATTGCGGGCCGACGGCAGCGGGATGTTCATCTCTGAAGATATCGACCTGGCGGTTCTGGGGGCTATTTCAACTCGAAACGGTGGAGAAATTGTAAACCCCTAAGATCAGGCCCGTAATCAGGCCCTCGATTCAGGTTCTGAATAATCCCTATAGAAATGTTTTGACGGTGAGGTGTTTGCTGTGACATCCGAAATCCCATGAGGTTGTAACACATCGCTCAACGCTCGTATTTCAGCATCAAATGACCCGATGAATGATTCTGGCAGAGGAACTGTCAGGTTAACCAAACTGAGATGGAGTTCTGATTTCTTGTGATGAAAGTGAGTTAGATATGTTGAATCGTTTTCTTATGGTGGCCCTGGCACTCACACTGATCAACAGTGAGGTTTTCGCAGGCGGTGGCGGAAAAAGCAATGGTACACTCGTGGTTAAGTCGACTTCTCAAAGCGACGTCGCTGTCGTCATTGACCCACCCGCAAGCCTGCTGGCACTCAAGCCACCTTTCGACACGGCCGATCGTGACGCAATCGCCAAGCGAGCCACCGTCATCGCAGCCGGTGGGTCTCATAACTTCACATTGAAGAAGGGGGCTCACAAGGTATTGGCAATCGACCTCGCCCTCGAAACATTTCAGACTGTCAATGTGACGATCGCAAGTAAGGCGACCAAGACGATCACTGTGGAACCAAAATAATTTTGAGCCTCGAGCTGAATCGTTGATATGCATAGAAGATCTGCGAGATCGTTTTGCTCGCAGATCTCTCTGCAGAATCTCAGATCTTCCTGGCTGAGGCATCAAAGAATCACTAACACAGGCCGACGTTACCCCTCATGCATACGGCGGCCGCATGAAAACGATTAATCTTCAGAATGAAAGGCAGACACTGTCTCATTTCAGATCAAGAGCAATCTTAACCGGGGACTCAATAGGCGTCACCATCATTGCGCTCCTCGGGGCGGTACTGGGAACATGTTGGTTTGATATTCCTGATAAAGGAATTTCGACTCTGGCCTGGTCACTCTGGACCGCCATCATTCTTTTGTGCACCGGCAAGTCGCCTCGTTCAAGCGGATGGCGATGGTTCATAGCAGGAATGGCGGTGAGGGGTACCGCATTTCATTGGGTACCCGGAGTTGTTGCCGAGAACTTTGATATTGCCTGGCACCTGGCATTACTCTTCTTCCTGCTGATGATCGCATTTGAATCTCTGGGCTGGATGATTCTTGGCAGACTGTCGTTTCTCACTTTCCGGGCTCGCAGAATCCCAATATGGATTCTGCCTTCAACTGTCATAATCTTCGATCACTTCTGGCCACGTGTATTCCCATGGACCATGGGCCATATGCTGATCGGATATGGCGCATTGATTCAGATCGTCGATATTTCTGGCACTATGGGATTAACGTGGCTCATGACTGCCACCTCCTGTGCCGTCGCCAGAATCGTCCTTAGCCCACACGCGGAGTTCGTTAAGGAAGGCAGTGAATCCCCGCTTCGTAGTCTCTCTGCGCAGAGTTTTGCTGTTGCAATAGCAGCGTTGTTGACAACGGCCAGCATCTACGGAGTGGTTCAAAACAGGAACTGGCAATCTCCTGGTCCGCCGGAGCGCGCAGTGCGGGTTGCTGCACTGCAGGTAGATTCGTCTTTCGTCGGAGCAGAGAAAGTCCTCTTGAACCTTTCGCTGAAACTGGATCCGAGACCCGATGTCATTATGTGGCCGGAATCGTCACTTGGATACTACAGCGATCGATTGGACAATTTTCGAAGTGAAGATCATGTGTACGCATTGTCTCGCGAACCTCATTGCAGCTTGCCAGGGCTCGCGATCACTGGAACTTCGCTTCTGGCTTGTGGTGTTCTCTACAGTGATGACGCAGGGCTGGAGGGACCTTATCGAAATACAGCACTGCTGATTGATCATGAGCAGAACATCATCGGAAAGCAGACCAAACGGTCATTGCTTCCGTTCGGCGAATATGTTCCCGGACAATCCTGGCTTCCCGCACTTCGCAGTTTAGCAAATATCGACACAATCCGAGAACCCGGCATTTCCAGCGTTCCCATATCAACATCTACCGGTTTGCAAATTGGGGCCATGGTATGTTACGACGACATCAACCCAGCTATCGCAAGAGAGACCGTCGCTGCCGGAGCTGAAATGCTCACTGTGCAGGTTAACGCCGCTGATTACAACAACCCGATTGCACTGCGTCAGCATTGCATGTTGGCAATGTTGAGATCAGCCGAGAATCGCCGTTTCTTCATCCGATGCGCATCAACAGGTGTCACTTGCGTCATTGGTCCCTCAGGAAAAATTCTTGCTGAGTGTCCTGTCCAGCAGGAAGGCCGTGTGACAGGCACCGTCTATCCAATCTCAGCTAAAACAATCTATACAAGATTCGGCGATTGGCCGGTTTTCCTCAGCCTGCCTTCACTTCTTTTGTGGTTCATCCTGCAAAGACGTGGTTTGCAGAAAAGAACTCAATTGGCGAGCGAGAACTCTGTCGCACCGGCCACCAAAGGAGCCAGTTTCTGATCAAACGTTCGCTTGGCTATAAGCAGCTGGATTGCTAGTGGGATCGCGACTGCGATGAGGCGCAGAACTACTTTGCGACGACTTTTCATTTGCCGAAACACTGAAAACTCGCTGACCCAACATAACGTCGGTGCCAGAAAAATTGTAAACGCATCTGCAGTTGGCAATTGGCCAAAAAGGGAACCGATCCATAACAGACTAAAAAGTGCTATGACTCCGAGACCAATCAGGGATTGGAACGATCGACCATTCAGGACACAGACCTTCGGCTGAAAAATTGCATTCGCAATCACCAAGCCCATTAAGGATGCGGCCATTGGAAACCCGGCAGCACCGCCTTTGATGTATCCAGCCAGCATGATGGAAATTCCCGCGGTCATGATTGATAGAGAAAGACTCGCCACAACACTTCCTGGCACATCGCGTTTTGCAAGGCTGGAAAGCACCAGCCACATCACAGTCAGCAGAACAACACTGGCTGCCAGCAGAACGAATAGCTGCCCTCCAGACCACGTCGCATTTACACCTGAAAAGACTTCCAGATAAACAGAATTGTGCAGCAAAACTCTGCCAATCGAAGCGAAGAGTCCAACTCGCAGCATCAGCACCAAAATCGAAAGAAGCCCGGCATCTTTGAGACGCCAGGCTTCAGAATGAGTCGGATCAGGGGCAAGCCCTGAAATCAGTTCAACGATTAGGGCCACAGGCAGAACGATTGTCAGGAATCTGTTGATCGCGTTGGTCGGTGGCCAAACCCATTCGAATTGCAAAACGCGATACCCAGCAAGCAAACCTGCCGCCACTGCAATCGTTTCGATGACGTTCACTATCCGCTGAGATCGCAGGCGGAAAACACCTTGAACTCCCGTCACGGCAAGAAAGCTGACTGCAAACGCAGTCAGCAACGCCAACGTATACTGAAACGGATCCGGCATCCGTTACTTTCTCATCCCTTCACAGTCAATGATGATAATGGC
Source organism: Planctomycetaceae bacterium (assembly GCA_046349735.1). Lineage (GTDB taxonomy): Bacteria > Planctomycetota > Planctomycetia > Planctomycetales > Planctomycetaceae > SXXK01. Next base: position 95,181 of record JAXMBU010000002.1, on the reverse strand, counting down.
TTCATCACCGATAGCACCGATGGCACTTTTGTCGAAGTTGAAGTCACTCCTCTTGAGCTTCAGCTCCGTCGAGAAGCCAACTCGCTTGACGCCTCTGGATTCAATTTCCTTGCCTCCCATCAGCTTAACGACGATCTTCTTTGTTGTGCCATGCATCGTGAAGTCGCCGGTGACTTCGTAGCCACCTTCAATCACTTTCACAGCCGTGCTCTTGAACTCAATCGTCGGGAACTGCTTCGTATCGAAATAATCCGGCTGCCGCAGATGTTCGTCTCGTGCGGGATTCGCCGTATCAACACTTTCAGCTTTAATCGTCAGTTGAAAAGATGATTTGGCTGCGTCGTCACGATCAATGATAAACTTGCCGGAAACATCATTAAACCGACCATGAATCCAACTGATGTCCAGATGCCGCGCTTTAAAACTCACTGACGAATGGACCAGATCGTAGTCGTATTCGTCAGCACTCCATGCGACTCCCGCCCCAATGCAGCAGGTCAACAGGAGGGTCAATGGCTTCAGGACTAATGTCATCATTCGAAGCATAGCGTAAGGACCTTTTTTGAGATTGTGGTTCTGAAATGAAACGGAACGTTGCCTGTCAAAGACGTCGACCAGACAGCCTCTGACAGTTCTCGGGACCATCGTAGAGGTCACCATCCTGTCCGTAAAGCATTCAGAACAACTCGGCGAACGCCCAGACGATGGCTGTTTTTCCTCCCTGAGGACGAAAAATCCGCCGCCAATTAATGAATGCCTGTCGCGAATCCTTCCCTTTACCGCCATTTCAATGACGGCACGCGATTTGCCAAGCGAATGTGCCTTAAGGTGTGACTCTTCCTTCGCACACTCTTCATTTCGGATTCGCAATGGAGACAGTACTGATGTCGAGGCAACGATTTTCAAGCCAAAACGGGTTTACTCTGATTGAACTGCTGGTTGTCATTGCCATCATTGCCATCCTGATTGCATTGCTCCTGCCAGCGGTACAACAAGCGCGTGAAGCCGCCAGAAGAACTCAGTGCAAGAATAACCTCAAGCAGATCGCACTGGGTATGCATAACTATGAATCGACCAATAATGCATTACCTCCGAGCATGGCCATAGTGCCGACAATCACAAGCAATGCTTCGTGGTCGATCCACGGACGGTTGATGCCGTTTATGGAACAGGTCAATCTTTATTCCCAGATTGATCTCAGCAAGACTTGGGGTAATTTTCCGGTCATCAGCAATTATCGCGTGCCTGTTTACGTCTGTCCATCGGATCCCAAATCGGACCGTGCTCGTGATACCGGGACCAATGGAATCTTTCTGATGCCCACTTGTTACGGTTTCAATTTTGGAACATGGATGGTCTACAACCCAGCAACGGGGCAGGGCGGGGATGGGATTACTTACCCAAACTCCAAAATCCGGATCTCATCCATCACAGATGGCACCAGCAATACATTGCTGACCTCAGAAGTTCATGCTTGGAGTGCTTATACTCGAAACGGCGGACCACCGTCGACAACCGTGCCTGGAGATAAGGCTACGGTAGCACTCTACGCTGCGTCAGGACTTAAAGACCGCATCCTGCCGACCACTCAAGATGGCACAGGCCACACCGAATGGGCGAATGGTCACTCACATCACAGCGGTTTCACAACAACACTGACGCCAAATTCTGATGTCATCTTTGTTGATGCTGGAGTGACCTATCACAACACAGATTATGCCTCACGCCAGGAAGGCAGCAACGTATCGTCGGTCAGCTATTCCGCTGTCAACTCCCGAAGTTATCACACGGGAATTGTTCAGTCAGCTCTCTGTGATGGATCAGTGCGAGCATTCAGTTCAAACATTGACCTGAGTATTTGGCGTGCACTGGGCACCCGAGACGGCGGCGAAGTGGTACCTGAGTTCTGAACGAATCAATCGATTTTTCTCGTGAGAACAATTTCGAAATCGCCTATGAGAGACAGTCATTTCTGCCTTGATCTCGCATTGCCAATCGTCGCGCGAATACTGTAGCTGTCGGTGCTTCTGGTGGTATAGGCCACAATCAACTCCGCCAGCAAACCCAGTGACAGAGCTTGTCCGCCCAGCAGTGTGGCCGCCACAGAATACGCCAGCAGCGGGCGATTGCCGATCGGATATACGGTGAATATTCCGACTCGCATCGCGATCCAAAGCAAACTCAGGTACATCAGCCCGAGAATCCCCACCGTGAAGAAGCCGAGTCCAATTGTTCCGAGTGCATGTTGAGGACGCCGCCCAAAACTGGTGAGAAACGTAACGGTCAACAGATCCAGCAATCCGCGTAGAAATCTTCGCACGCCGTACTTCGAATGCCCGTGTTGGCGTGAACGATGATTGACACCAACCTCCGCAACTCGAAATCCCCGTGAATGCGCCAGAACGGGAATGAACCGGTGGAGCTCACCATAGATCTGAACTTCCTGCGCGACCTCAGCTCGAAACAGCTTCAGACCACAATTGTGATCATGGAGTCGTAGTCCAGTCATCAGGCCGACGAGACCATTAAAAACTTTGCTGGGATAGACCTTGTGCCACGGATCGAGCCGGCGTTGCTTCCATCCATTGACGACATCATACCCCGCCCGAATCTGCTCCAGCAGAGCAGGGAACTCAGCCGGGTCATCCTGAAGATCTGCATCGAGCATCAGGATCAGATTCCCGGATGCAACCTTCATTCCCGCCGTTAAAGCTGCAGCCTTGCCAAAGTTTCGTCGGAGACGGATCCCGGAGACGACAAACTCACGAGCAGCCAACTCTTCAATCTTCGTCCACGAATCATCCGTCGAACCATCATCGACAAAAATGATCTCATAGCTCGAAACGGACGATCGAACCCCCGCCTGCAACTCATCCACCAACTGAACAAGACTGTCTCGTTCGTTGTAGACGGGGACGACCACCGAGAGTGTCAGGCTGCCAGAACTGAGTGATTCAGCGGATATTGACATAAGGTGTCTTCTTTAACAGCCAACGCTACTTCTCGACAACAGGTTTGCGAGTTCTGGCAGGGCCGGGCACAGGGGCCGCAGGCTCCGGAGTACTCGTCGCGACAATCGCACGTTCTCGAAGCGCTTCGGCCGAAATCAGGTGGACCAGTTCCTGCCCAAGCCTGTCCATCTCCATCACTACAGCGTCAATCCGCCCTGCGAGATAAAGATAGGCAGCCATCGCAGGAATCGCGATGATCAGTCCCACGGCAGTCGTTAACAAGGCTAAAGCAATCCCGTTCGCAAGGGTTTGAGTTTGCCCCATTGCCCCCGCAGTGGCGATGTCATTAAAGGACCGAATCATCCCAACCACAGTACCCAATAGGCCAATCAGGGGACTTAGAGTAGACACGCCGTTGAGAACTCGCAAACCCTTCTTCAGTTGAGTAACCTGGCGCTCACCACCATCTGTTACCGCCTGTTCGACTTCAGTGCTAGGGCGCCCCCATTTGCGAAGCCCATGAATGAAAATGTCAGCCATAGGACTCATGTTCTGCTGACACACTTTTATAGCTTCCGCTTTGTCCAGGCGACCAGCTCTCAGGTGCATCAAAAATCGATCAACAAAGCCCCGAGGAATTACGCGTCGACGTCGCAACACAACCAGTCGTTCGATCACGGACCAGACTCCGATGACGGAGGCAATAATGAAGGCAACCGTGAAGGACCGTCCCATAGCATCGGCCATCCCCAGTGGATCGGTCGGGATGCCAGAGACAACAGGTTCCGTAGCTTCCGCCGGCGTCACAGGTTCAACGTTATCGACTGGAGCAGCCACAGCAGGGACACTGCCTGCATCTTGCGCCAGCGACTGGCAAGCCATTATTAAAGCCAAAAGCGTAACGACCATCAGCGAAATGCGAGTTTTCAAAGATGTCTGGACATGAGTCTTCATGGTTTCTGAACTTCCAGCTTTCCAAGTTCCTCACGAGCCTTATCAACCAGACTCGATGCCGGAAACTCTGCAATCAACTCTTTGAAATCTCTGATCGCAAAATCATTCTTCATCAAACGAGCCTCACACACGGCCGCCTGAAACAACGCCTGAGCACGCAAATCTGCATAGCTGTAATTGACATAAACTTTGAAATACTCCTTCACAGCCTCCTCCAGTTTCATTTCCAGGAGCAGCGTCTCGGCAATCAAAAACTGACAGCGGGCGGCAGTCTCCGTTCCGGCGCCTTCAGTACTGGATGTGACCTTTCCAAAGTACTCACGAGCTTTCAAAAAATCAGGAGGAGCCTGCTGCTTCCAGCGTCGTCCCTGAATGTCCATGATCTGAAACCCAAACTTTGAATGTGGACTTTGTTGCTTCAACTCTGCTTCAAGAACATCAATTCGCTCGTAGTCCATTGTCGCCAACGCAGATTCAGCCATCACAACCCAGACGCGATCCGTCCAGTCCTGTGCAGGAATCTTTCCAGAGACGATCTCATGACTCAGAATTGTCAGAAGCTTCATCGCTTCTTCATGTCGTCCCAACTCAACCATAGCATTGCCGAAGAACAGTCGAACCTGTGCTGCCAGCGGACTGCTTTCGTAGCTTGCAATAAACTGATCGGCAGCCACCACAAGAGGTTGCCACTGCCGCCTCGTGGCATGAATCTCGATCACATGAAATAAACCACGTTCTTTTTCTGCGGCTCCATAGCGAGGATCTGTAAAGATCGCTTCCATTTCTTTCAGAGATTCATCCAGCTTCCCTGCAGACATTAGACTCTCAGCAAGCGACAACCGTGCCTGACCGGCGAATGGGCTATCCGGGAACTTTTCAAGCAACTGCCGGTGAACGACGTCTGATCGATCAAACCGCTCAGCCGAAACATTCATCCACGCCCACTCATCAAGAAGTCGATCCAGATCTTTTGCATTCGGAAACGCCACAACCAGTTTTTCCCACGCCTTGTCTGCATCATCAAATCGCTTTAGCTTCTCCAGCGACCTGGCCACTTGCCGCCCTGCATCAAAGGCGTACTGCATTGGTGGTTTCGACTCGCTACCAGCCTCAACGGGCGGCTGTTCCTTCATCAGCTTTTCGAAAACCCCAGAGTAAGCAACAGCCGTTCTTTCGACATCCCCCTGTTCTTCGATACATCGAGCCAGCATGAACAAGGATTGAGCGGCATCCTCCGAAGCCGGATAGTCGGCGACAACCTTCGCAAATGCGGCTTCAGCCTCAGCATACTTTGCAGCCTTGAACTGACACCACGCAAGTCCTGTCACCCCTGCTTCTTTAACCTCGGGGTCCTTCTCACACGTTGAAGCCAGCTGAAAAAACGCGACTGCTTCATCCGGAACATTCTGCTCTAAAGCAGCTTCACCGGATTTCAGAACGGCAGTCCATGTCTGCGCCAGATCGGGAAGATCCGTGATCAATACCTTCAGATCCTCGACCGCTTCCGGAAACCTTCGGAGATGACTTAACGTCACCGCACGAGCCGCCATGACGTCGGCTTTTTGAGTCTTGTCGACGGCGACAGGAATAAACTCATCAGCAAACTTCAATGCTTCTTCATAACGCTTCTGTTCAAGGCAACTCACCGTGGCCAGAGCCAACGCCCCTCGAACCTCACTGAGTGCTTCTATCTGAAACAGTTCACTCATCTGCAATGTCTGATCGATGACCTTGTCAAACTGCTTACCTTCAAAGAAAGCTCGCACAAGGTAATAGCGGCCTACCGCAGTAACTCGACTTTTGGGATCTTCGGAAGCCTCTATTGCTTTTTGTAGCGTATCGACAGATTGCTCCACATCGCCGCGCATCAAATACATTCGCCCCAGCAGAATCTGCTCCCTGGGCCGAGCAGCCGCATCCGGAAAATCCGTCTTCAGTCGGTTCCAGATGCGCTCCGCCTGTTCCCGCTGAGCTAATTCCAGATTCAACTCGGCCGCATTGAACAAACATTCTGCAACACGAGTGGAAGTTGGCCAGCGGTCGCAGATATCAAGAAAAACCTGCGCAGCAGCTGCTTTGTTTCCAAAGACACGTTCCATCTGAGCCTGCTGAAAAAGTACGTCAGCGGCAAGAGGCGTATCTCCGGCAGCCAAAAGTGCTTCGGCAAAGACGAGCCGAGACTCTTCAAGTCGGCCTAACTCCTTCAGAGTCATTGCTGTCATTAAAACGCCCTGAGCCGATGACGCCGTTCCTTTCGGAATCTTCTGCAACCAGGTTAAGGCCTGCTCAAACTCACGCTGACGATACAGCGACATCCCAACACCCAAGGTCGCTGAAGGCACAAGCGAGTTCTTCGGATATCCAGCGACCACCTTTTCAAAGGAGACAGCAGCCTCTTTGTATTCCCCGTTCGCATACTGAATTGCCGCGATCCGATTCATCGCTCTTGGGGCAGGCGTTGATTTGGGATCCGTAACCACCAGCTTGTATTGAGCTAATGCGTCCTGAGGTTTGGCCAGACCTTCCAGTGCCTTGCCCAGACTAAATCGACAGTCAGCCAGAATTCCTGGATCTGTCTTGCTGGTGGCCAGGGGATTCAAAATCGCAACGGCCTTCTCATGTTCCTTTAAAGAAACATACGAATCGCCCAACAGGAGCCTGGCCCAATCTCCATGAGAATGCCCTGAGTGTTTCTCCATGTATTCTGTCAGTTGCACAATCGCCGCAGGATAGTCCTTAAGAAAATAACTGCACTCTCCCAGACGATAGCGCGCATCAGCAGCATCCTTGCTGTCAGGCTCAGCCGTTATGTACTTCTGAAATTCGTCACGAGCCGGTCCATACTTTTCCAGAACACTCAGCGTGCGAGCATGGTAAAGGCGAGCCAAATTGGCGCGTGAATGCTCCGGAAACTCTTTCAGGAACTGGCTGAGAGTTTCTTCAGCCTGCTCCCAACGCTTGCCTCGATAAAAGCCAAGGCCGAGATTGAAGTCGTCCGTCGCCTTGTCTGCAACCGCCATCTCGGGCATTAAAAGCATTACCAAAAGGACCTGAACCACGGTTCGGCAAACCGTCGACGTTGGAACCAGCTGGAGTAAACGGCGCAGTCCGGAATCCTCAAGGACCTGACGTCTCTCCCCGCGGAACATATTGGAGGTCAACATGAACTTGTTATCCACTTAGAAACCTGAATCAGAGCTGTCTGATTTGAGTTACACCAGAACAAAGCTTCAGCCCAAATACTCAAATCGGGGAATTGACCCACCGCCGTCCCTGACTCCGTTTACCATAGTACGCACGAAAATGCCGATTCCGAAGCCTGATGGGCCGCAAATTGGCACGACTCCCAATCTGTATGCTGCATTGAGAACTGGAATACTCACCCCTGATTGCGCAAACCACCGCTGGGTGAGCCAATTGTGTCCCCGAGGTGTATTTCAACTCGACATTTATTCATCAGTGAGCCACGTGCCATACGACGAAACAGGAGGAGTTCTGCAACGTCCGAATGGGGTATTTCCAGTCGCAAATTGACTGCCCTATGACCAGCACAGTATCCTTCAGGCCCGCCCACCAAGCTCGATAACCTGCCCGCACGCGTTCAGGCGTTGCGTCCCGCCCATGTTTTCTGCCCAGATCCAACGATCGCTCAGGAGCAAATCATGCTTCGAATTCACACCGGTCAGTCGTCCGCCTATTGCGATGGATGGTCGCGACGAAGCTTCGTGCAGCTGGGAGTAGCCGGAATGGCCAGTGCCAGTCTGGCTCAGATTCTGGCGGCAAAAGAGCAATCGCAGGTACCCGGCAAATCATCCAAAGACACCTCCATCATTCTACTGTGGCTTGACGGCGGCCCAGGGCACATGGACACCTATGACATGAAGCCGGAAGCTCCGGCCGAATATCGAGGCATCTGGAAACCGATACCTACCAACGTTCCAGGAATGGAGGTCACGGAACTCTTTCCGCTGCAGGCCAAAATCGCAGACAAGTTTTCTGTTGTTCGTTCCCTTCATCATGACAGCGGCGATCACTTTACTGGAGGCCATTGGATGCTGACGGGCCGAGGTGACGGCGTCAGCGGCGCAAATACCAAAGGCAAGTATCCGTTCTTCGGATCAGTAGCCACCAAAGTCACTGGAGCTCGTCGACCGGGCATGCCAGCCCATGTTGCCGTTCCTTACGGAATGAGCATCGGACTACGACCGGGATATTTTGGTGGCAACTATCTGGGAGTCCATCACAACCCGTTCGAGACTGAAGGAGACCCCAATGCGGATAACTTCCAGGTCAGGAATGTGGGACTCAGCCAAGATCTGACTCTCGATCGTCTCAACGATCGCCGCGCGCTGCTGACCTCGGTCGACAGCCTTCGCCGCGAAGCAGATGCTTCCGGCATGTTCGAATCCATGGACCGTTTTGATCGCACCGCGTTTGACATGGTGACCGGTGCCAAGACTCGCGAAGCATTCGACCTGACAAAAGAAGATCCAAAGACTCGTGAACTTTACGGCCGCCATTCTTGGGGACAAAGCACTCTGCTGGCTCGTCGTCTTGTTGAGGCCGGCACAACGTTTGTCTCCTGTCACTTCGGAGGTTGGGATCACCATTGGGATCTAAAGTCCGGAATGGAGAACTATCTACCGAAAATTGACCAGCTCGTTTATGGACTATTGACGGATCTTGCTGATCGAGGACTTCTCGAAAAAACTCTGGTCGTGCTCTGCGGCGAATTCAGTCGAACCCCGCGAATGAATGATGGCGGTAACGGCGGTCCTCCGCTCAGCCAGGGAACGCCAGGTCGGGACCACTGGGGAAATGCTATGTTCTGCTTCCTTGCAGGCGGAGGAGTGCAGGGCGGTCGCCTGATCGGCTCAACTGACCACCTTGGTGAATCCCCGAAGGAACATCCACTGCGACCAGGCGACATTCACCACACGATTTACCACGTGCTTGGAGTTGACGCGTCACAGCATTTCCTCGATCACTCCGGCCGCCCCGTTGCCGCGATCGACCATGGCGCTGTGATCCACGAATTGTTTTAGTCGTTGCTCAAGCAGTGAACTCCTCGCCCCCGAACTTTAAGTCAGTGGTTGAAAGGTTTTTGCACTACCATTATCGCACCGAGGCTGGGAGTTCAACTATTATGTCGGCCGTCTGTCGGCGTCCACTGTTTGAACGTCATTGATTTCGGCAGCATCCCTGACTCACTACGAAATCCTGAACTCTTACAATAATTCATCGTTGGTCAGCCCACGGACAGGCAAGCCTCTGACGGTAACCATTGTTCTAGCTGTCCGCGAATCTCGTCCGTCGGCTCAAGCAAGTCCGCAATCGAATCAACAACCAGATCCGGCCGAAACGTGAAGCTCTGCAGATCAGCCCGTGACGTGGTCCCGGAGAGCACGAGAACTGTGCGATATCCCATCTGAACACCGCCGAGGATATCTGTATCCATCGTGTCACCGATCATGACCGTGTTCGCCGCATCAAGCCCCAGCTCCTTCCGAGCAGCTCGCATCATCACAGGACTTGGCTTTCCGACACTGAAGGCTTTCACACCTGTGGCTTTTTCCAGCAAAGCAACAACCGCTCCGCAACCAGGTCGAGTTCCCGTCGATGTGGGACAGTTTGGATCCAGATTCGTCGCAAGCAACTTTGCGCCTTCCATGATTAACTGCACCGCTCGTTCAACCATTTCGAACGAAAGTGTCCTTCCCTCGCCGACAACAACATAGTCTGCATGGCTATCGACGATTGAATAGCCGTTGCTGTGCAGCGCATTTATCAGGCCGCTTTCACCGATGACGAACGCAGTTCCGTTCGGGAGCTGACGCGCCAAAAACCGAGCGGTCGCCATGGCACATGTGAAGACATGCTTTTCCTCGATCGGGATACCCATGCGATTGAGCTTTGTCGCCACATCGCGCCGACTGCGTTGACTGTTGTTGGTCAAAAAGAGAAACGGAACGTTCTCATCCAGAAGCTTCACAATGAACTGTTGTGCCCCCGGAATGAGTTCAGTGCCTCGATAGATTACCCCGTCCATGTCAATCAGAAACCCGGAACTCATCTGATGTCTTTCTCTGACAAACCCATTGCAAAACGCTTCTCTGCAACGTTCCATTGCTGCAGAGTTCTCACGTCTCCATGATTGGCAAGTCACGTGCCACTTCGCGTTCGATTACGTCGCGATGCATTAAAGACTGCGCTTTGCGGTATTAGCCCTCTCGCAATTTCAGGATTCGATCACCACCTGGTACGGTGAACGAAGCGAATCAAACGGTCCGAAAAAATGCGAGTATGCTGAAATCCAGCGCAGGCGGTAAAGCCATGCCGTGTCATTCAGAGCCACGCTTCACCGAGGCATCTTGTGCAAGCTCTCTAAACCGACGCACGTAATGATCTGATCATGCCTGAGGCTTTGTGCAGCGTCTCTCGATACTCTTCCAGCGGATCGGAATCAGCAACAATGCCTCCGCCAACCGGAAACTGAACCCATCCGTTCTGAAGGGTAAACGTGCGAATCAGGATACTGCTGTCAAAATCACCACCTGCCCCCAAAGCAAACAAGCTTCCACAGTAGGCTCCGCGCACTGTTGGCTCAAGCTCAGCAATAATCTGCATCGCGCGAATCTTTGGAGCACCGGTTATTGAACCGCCGGGAAAACAGCCAGCCATCAGGTCCCACACATCACACTCTTCACGCAACTGGCCGACCACCGTGGAGACAAGATGTAACACCGTCTCGAATCGCTCGATCTCACACAGGCCGGTGACTCGAACAGATCCCGCCTTGCAGCTCCGTGAAATATCATTCCGCAGGAGGTCGACGATCATTACGTTTTCAGATCTATCTTTCTCACTGCTCGCCAGCTCCGTCCCGGCATACAGATCTGCAATCGGAGATCGAGGTCGACGACGCGTGCCTTTGATCGGGCGAGTCTCCACGGTTCCGTTTCGGTCAACTTTCAGGAATCGCTCTGGCGACGCACTAACAATCACCGTTTGGCCCGCTTGAAACAGTCCACAGAACGGCGCCCGGATTGTTTGTTCGAATGGCAGAGTACAATTGCAGAGCAGTCCCTGACCACGGAGCCATCAGTCGCTGCGAAAGATTGGCCTGAAAGATATCCCCGGCGCGAATGTATTCGATGACTCGACTGACCGCCTGCACATATGCGTCACGAGTAAACCGAATAGATCTCGCTCGATGGTTCAATTCGATTTAAGCAACTGAACTGCGACTCTGGAACAATCTGTGATCGCCTCAAATCCAGTTCCGGCTTTCTCGCGACGTCACGAGTTTGCATTCGCCCCCGCAGCCACTCCTCTCGTCCTGCGACAGTAAACTTTCGCAACGATGCAGGCATTTCGATCACATAGGCTCTGACAGTGCCATTGATGTGATCCCAGACGATCGCCCAGTCGTACAACCCGGCTAACAAAGCAGGGTTTCGAAATCATCGATCGCCGGAGTCGGCAGCCTTTCAAAGGCTCGCCCCAACTCATAGCCCATCAGCCCGGCGATTCCTCCGAAGAACGGAGGCAACTCCGTCAACTCATTGTCTTCCGGCTTGCCCAAACTCTGCTGCCAATCTCGCAGCTTTTGGAAGGGCGACGTTCCGTGTTCTGCCACTCGGATCTCTAAAATATCTACAGGGTCAGCAGTCAGGAACGTGTAACGTGCATCCCGCTCGCGATGTCGAGCTGCACTATCCAGCAACAGCAGATACGCGCATCTTCGAAGGCTGCAATAGTCTGCAGTACCGGCAGGCCGGGATCGAGTTCAATAGTTCGAATGAACAGTGACACGCTCACACTTTGAACGAGAGGACAACGGGCACAGAAGACTCATTCGGCGTTACCGAAAACACTTCTGAAAAGTAACCATGGTCTGTCGTGCCGTCGTCAGAGAATCGGGAATTGGAAACGCTTCCGCCGAAGCATAGCCGTCATACTGGATCTCACGCAAGGCTGTCACGATGGGGGCATAATCCATATGACCGCGACCGGCTGCCTGCCGATTCGAATCCACGAAATGCACATGTCCAACGAAGGCTCCACCATCCCTGAGCCCGCCAGCGATCGAGGTTTCTTCGATATTCATGTGGAACAGATCCGCGAGGAGACGGACGCTTCGACTGGCCAGCGGCTTCAGAAGTTCGACACCGGCCGACATCGTCGTCGCCATGTTGGTTTCGTATCGATTTAATGGCTCATAGTGCAAAACCGTCCCACATCGTTCAGCATGATCACCAAGCGTCTGCAACGCATCACGCAGATAACCAATCGCGGTCTCTCGATCAACGACATCGTCCCACTTGCCCTGCATTGATCCAATAATCGCCGGAGCCCCATACTCAGCACCAGCGGAAATGATATTGCGAATAAACTCCACGGCTTCATGCCGACGTCCCGCATCCGCATCACACAACGACAACTTGTGGACGACCATCCCCGCACCGGTCCCCACGGCAGCCAACTTTAAACCATGCTCGTTAAGCAGTTGTGCTAAAGGCAGCGAGCGAATCACGGCTCCCGACGGCGCAAACAGCTCGATCGCATCGAAGCCAATCTCTGCGGCCGCTCGACACGCGCCGGGCAGATCATCATGAAACACAAAGGGCCCCTTGCGAGCCTGCTCGACAAGACTGACGGTGACTGCGGACTTAATCATGGAACAGGAACCGACTTAGATTTTGAAATTTGAAATTTGAAATTTTTGGCAGCGATGGCTTCCCGAACCACGACAATTCTCAGCTACGCACCGGCACGTCGGGATGATAACTCAAACGCAGCGCCAGCAGTTGCTCGAAGATCAGGACCGCGATCAGCAACCCGATCAACACCCAGCGTATTTCGCGGCCCGCTTCTGATCCACCCAAGGCCTGAGCAGCATCAGCGTCCAGAACTCGCACATGCCCCAGATCGGCCTGCTGCATTAATTGCTCTGCATCAGCAACGGCCAAAGCACTTTCCGATGATGAGACATTCAATGCCACTGACAAGTCTGCTCCTGTCCCTTCAGCGTCGAAGCGTCGGACCTTGTAGACACCGGGGCGATCGGCCTGAGCAATCGTCACTCCCAGCTTTTCTTCCTGAACCGTTTTCGTACCGTTCTTCTGTTCTGACTCTTCTGTTTTGCTGTCATCGTTGGTCACTGCCGGGGCAACAGGCTTCTCCGCCGCGAGTACAGTCGCTTGAAGACGCACAAAAGTTTCCGCGATCGGTTCATCGTCATTCGCCGCTTCCGGAAGGAAGACTTCGACATTCTCAGTGAAACGTCCCACCGGCCATTCGAGCTTCACCGGTTCCGTCAATTCTCGCAACTCAACCGTGTCCGTTTGCTTCTGCAAATACTGATGCATCACAAGGTGCATCACCACATATCCGGGCGCGGCAGGAGACACGGGCCAGTTCGACCAGCGTCGACCGGCACCTGTCAGGAAGGTCAGCACTTTGCCTTTTCCAGAACTATGTTCGAAGGCCACCGGTTGCCGATTCTTCAGCCGAACCAACGTCCGAACACCATCCTTACGTTCGGCATCATCAGGCTTAAAGTCGTCGGTCACCTGTATCCAACGGGCAATCTGGACGGTATCCGGGAAAGGACTGTCAGGCGTGTTGTAAACCACAAAAATCGGATGCTGTTCAAAGACGGGGCTGACAAATGCCTGTTCAGCAGATGTGGCACCTGTTGCATTCTCGGCAACGGCCTCATGCAAAGTTCCCAACGGAACAGGAAATAACTGCAACGAGGGCTCTCGCAAGGTTTCGGAATACCAGCGAGTATTCGCCTGATCTCCGGGAAACCAGGCAATGCCTCCGCCAGCTCGCACATATTCAGCAAGCAGCACAGAAGCGTCAGCGGGAAGATCTCGAACGTTAAGCAGATAGATGCAGTCGTAACCGTTCAAATTTGACGATGTCAGTGCCGATGATGTTCGAAGCTCGGTCGCCAGACCCGTCAACGCCGGGTCAGCACTTAAAGCAGCTGCCACGAATGAGGCATCTTCCTGCTGTCCTTCGTCATCAACAATCAAAACGGTACGTCGCTCGGTCACGTCCACCGCAAGAAAACGCCGATTGTCTTCACGCAGAGCATCATCTTCCAGGCGGACTTCAACCTGATGCCGACCTTCCGAATCAAAGGTCAAGTCATGAGAAATCTGCAGTTCGGCTCCCGGCTCAAGATCCGGAACAAGTACCTTCCCGGGCAGCGGATTTCCATTAACTAGCACCGTCCCGCGCAAACCACTGGCTTTTGTCGCGCTGTGGTTACGCACCGTTAACGTCATTCGCCACGGAACACCCTGCGCGACAGCCAGAGTCTCTGCCGACAATTGCTGCAGGCCAATATTCGGACGAGCATCCTTCACGACTTTGACCAGATCCACGGAGGCTTTGATCGTCTTCAATGATTCCAGGGCCGCAGCGACTTCAGGACGATTGTTCCAGTCCGACGCGCGAAGATCTGTCAGGATATGAACCTGAGGCGAGGCACTGCCATCAGCTGCTAAAATATCTTTCGCAGCATTAATCGCATCGACCGGTGAAGCCGCACGCCACGAACAGGTCAGGTTTCTCAATCGGGGCAGAAGTTCCTGAACCAGAGCACCGTCCAGAGTACGATCCGAAACAATCGGACGGCGAGGATCCGTGATCGACAGAATCGTAACTCGAGACGCTCCCGGCTGACGACTTCCTTCGGCAAGCATGTTCTCCAAAGTCGTCAACGCTTCTCGAAAGATCGAGGAATCACCTTCGCGATCGCGCATCGAAAGCGAATCATCCAGCAACACCACATGATGCATACTGGCCCCGCGCAACATCAATAATCGGCTGGGGTCCAGCACCAGTCGGGCAATCAGCAGCACGATCAACAGGACCGCGAGAACTCGCAGGAGGAGAAGGAGCAACTGCTCCAGAATGATTCGACGGCGGTTCAGCTCCTCACTCTCAAGGAGAAATTCCATCGCCGCAAAGCGAACTCGTTTGTACCGAAGTCGACTCAGAATATGAATCAGAATCGGCACCGAAACCAGCGCAGCCCCAGGCAGCACGAAAGCTGGATTGAGGAAAAACTGGGTGAGCCAGGACATGAGACACTGGGGTTCCGAATTAAGGCTTAACGTCCGGGAGTTGAGGTTGGAACTCTAACATTATCTGCTTGCGACCGCAGTCGACTACCTATTTCTTTCGTCGTTGCATCAGAACATGAGCCAGCGAAGCATCCAGATTGTCAGACGTGCGGATCAGCTTGTAATCGATCGCACTCCCGGCACAGCGGCGGCGAATGGCGTCCAAAAACTTGTCGAGAGCCTGCATATAACCGGCACGCAATGCGGCCGGATCACAGGTCAGCTTCCCACCGTCTTCCAGCCCCTCAAATCGCAATGTACCGGAGTAACGAAACTCCAGTTCTTCGTCATCCATGATGTGCATTGCGATGACTTCATGTCCTCGCTGACGGAGCATTGTGAGCCCCTTGAAGAGGTCTTCTCGCGGACAGAAGAGGTCAGACATCAGGATGACGATGCTGCGACGAGTCAGTAATTCGTTCACTCGACGAAGCACGCCCAGAATGTCGGTCTTGCCGCCAGCCGTCTGAGTTTCCAGGCCGGAAAGAATGGCCTGCAGATGATTGTTTCGACTGCTCGCCGGGATCTGACTACGGATCATCGAATCGAATACGCTGACACCGACGGAGTCATGTTGCTTCAAAGCCAGCATCCCGAATGCTGCAGCGATCGTCTGTGCATAATCAAACTTCGACATCGCACCGGACTTGAACTGCATCGATTCGCTGCCGTCAACAACCAGCATGATGCGAACGTTCGTGTCTTCTTCGAACTGCTTCAGATAGTATCGATCGGACCGCGACCACAGCTTCCAGTCAATGCGGCGCAGGTCATCCCCGGCCACGTATTCACGGTGCTGCAAAAACTCGAGCGACTGACCAAAGTACGGACTGCGATGTAACCCCGAGACGAAGCCTTCGACGACTCGACGTGCCCGCAGCTCCAGACGCGAGATTCTCGCAATCTCCTCAGGCCGCAAAAATCTTTCCAAGTCCTGGGTCACTCGTCAGTTCGCTTTCACGAGCAGGTGTTTCCTGAATCAGCCGTTCAATAACCTTGTCCGAGGTTATGCCTTCGCTCTGAGCCGTAAAGTTCGGCACGATTCGATGACGCAGGACCGGCCCAGCCAGCTTCTGAATATCGTCTGTTGAAACCGTCGTTCGTCCGTTCAGCAACGCTCGCGTCTTCGCACCCAACAGGAGATTCTGACCGCTCGGCGGTTCCGCCCCAGCCGAGCCAATCGTTAATCCACTGCGGAGTTCCGGGTTCGCGAACGCGAGTCTGGCGGACAATGGCGAGCGTATATTGATCACGTGGTCTGAAACCGGCACCTGACGAACTGTCGACTGAATCTGCATAACCTGTTCACCGGTCAACACCGGCTGAATCTCAGGTCGAAAGTTGGACGTTGTCTGACGAGCAATCTGTCGTTCTTCTTCGAACGTGGGATACTTCACAAAGACCTTGAACATAAAGCGGTCTTGTTGTGCTTCAGGGAGCGTGTAGGTCCCTTCCTGTTCAATCGGGTTCTGAGTCGCCAGTACGAAGAACGGAGTGCTCAATTTATGAATCGTCTGACCAACGGTGACCTGACGCTCCTGCATCGCTTCCAGCAGAGCTGCCTGAGTTTTGGGCGGTGTACGGTTAATTTCGTCGGCAAGGACCACGTTGTGAAACAGCGGGCCGGGAATGAATCGAAATTCACGCTGCCCGGTAGTGCGATTCTCCTGCAGAATGTCGGTGCCTGTGATGTCGGCGGGCATCAGGTCAGGCGTAAACTGGATTCGGGAAAATGTCATCGACAAACTGCGAGCCAGCGTACTGACCATCAGAGTTTTGGCGAGCCCCGGCACTCCTTCGAGCAGAACATGGCCCTGACTGAACAAGCCAATCAGAAGCTGTTCAATAACTTCATCCTGACCCACAATCACTTTGCGAATCTGTTCCTGAAGCTGACCATACGCTTTATGCAGAACATCAACCGCCTCTGCGGAGATGTCGTTCTGGTTCTGTTCCGACATTTCAAATTCTCCGGCCTGCATTGAGGCCGTTACATGGGGCCGTTACTGGGTGTGACCGGCGACTACCGGCTGTAAGACTGCCACGACGTTTATCGCCAAACAGTCTCTCGCAAAGACGATGATTAGCCCGAAAAACGTTCGAAAGCCAAAATCACCGATCAATACCGAGCCAGACTATAGCAGACGGCGTACCATTGAGAATTCAACGGGAAAATTCTCCCGGCAAACGCGGGATCACCCGGCTCAGGACCTGACATCACCGAACCCGGAAATCGGCATCTGTTGAATTCAGGGACAAACTTGACTCCCGCGCAGCGACGGCGACACTGCAGACCGCGATCATCAGCAGTCTATACTTTTTGCAAGAAAACGGAGCCGTCATGAAACCGTCGAACCCATTGTCTCGCCGTGCAGCGCTTGGCTCTATTGCCCTCGGCAGCCTTTATTCGTCTGTATCTGCCGGTCCATCGACTGTCGCCGATGAGGAAAAGCCAGCGGATTCATCAAAAAGGAAAACGCGGTTCGGTGTGTCGACGTATTCGTTCTGGCAGTTTAATCGCGAAGAATTTCGGGACATCAACACTTGCATCGATATGGCTGCCGAATGGGGCTTCGATGGAGTCGAAATTCTCCATCGCCAGATGACCGACGAGAGCAATACGACTCTGCAAAAGATCAAGCAACGAGCGTTCATCAATGGACTGGACCTCTGCGGCTTTTCGACTCATCAGGGCTGGGTTTCGCCCGATCCGGAGGTTCGCAGAAAAAACACCGAGCACACGATTCACTGCATTGAACTGTCATACGCACTCGGAATTCCCACGATGCGTGTCAACACGGGGCGATGGGGAACAAGCGGGAACTTCGATGAGCTGATGAAGAATCGTGGCATCGAACCGGTTCTTGAGGGCCACACAGAAGACGAAGGCTTCAAGTGGGTGATCGATGGACTCACAGAGTGCCTGCCGGCAGCCGAGCGCTGCGGAGTCACCCTCGGCCTCGAAAATCATTGGGGACTCGGACGCACACCGGAAGGCGTCATGAAGATCGTCAAAGCGATCAACTCACCATGGCTCAAGACAACGCTTGATACCGGTAATTTTCTGGAAGATCCGTACGAACGGCTGGAACACATGGCCGACGACGCAGTGCTTGTTCAGGCCAAAACCTATTACGGCGGCGGGCTGTGGTATTCGCTGGAACTTGATTACCCACGAATTGCCGCGTTTCTGCGGAAGCACAAATTCGGTGGATATGTCTCTCTGGAGTTCGAAGGGAAGGAAGACCCCAAAGTGGCGATCCCGAAGAGCCTTGAAATGCTGCGGTCCGCATTTTCGTGATGAACTTCGTAGATACGAACGACAGAAAGATGAATATGCATTGAGCCTGAGACACTGCCGAATTGAAGTACAAAATCGGCTAGCGTCTCAGGCTCAAGGTGAGCGTGTTTCTGCGAATCGCCTTAGAGCATTTGCTTCTCGGCAATCAGATCTTTCACAAAGCCGACAGTTTCGGCCAGTGTAACCTTCTTCGGATCAGCTTCAGTACGCCATTTGACTTCGGCAATTCCTTCGGCCAGGCCTTTGCCTCCAATGGTGATGCGGAGTGGGATGCCGATCAAATCCGCGTCCTTGAACTTGAAGCCCGGGCGCTGATCGCGATCGTCCATCAGCACATCGATTCCGGCCGCTGTCAGTTCATCGTAAATGCGATTTGTCACCTTCATGACTTCCGCGTCACTGACATTCAATGGAATAATCTGCACGGTATATGGAGCGACGTTAATCGGCCAGATGATACCGTTCTCGTCGTGGCAGGTTTCAACGATTGAAGCCACAACGCGAGTCACCCCGATGCCGTAGCAGCCCATGATAATCGGGTGAGACACTTCCTTGTCATCCACGAACTTTGCATCCATCGATACGCTGTATTTGGTCCCCAGCTTGAACACGTGGCCCACTTCGATGCCATGAACCATGCTGAGTGTTCCCGCACACTTGGGGCACGGGTCACCAGACTCGGCGTTCCGCAGATCGAAGGTTTCTGTCAGGTCGAAGTGCGTGCCCGGGATGACTCCCGTCAGATGCGCGTCCTTTGAATTCGCTCCAATGATCGCCGACTTAATCAAAGCAACATCGTGATCAACGAAGTACGAACATTGAATGCCAATTGGTCCTGCAAAACCCACCGGTGCGCCAGTGACCTTCAGAATGGTGGCTTCATCAGCGAGTTCAACAGAAGCAGCCTTTGTGGCTCGGCGAATCTTGCCTTCGTTGGCTGTGTGGTCGCCTCGCAACAAAATCGCAACCGGCTTGCCATCGGCCACATAGATCAACGTCTTGATGAACGAAGTCGCATCTGACTTCAGCATCTTGCTGACCTGTTCAATACTGCCAGCATTCGGCGTATCAACTTTCACAGGAGCAGCCGCGCCTTCGACTTTTGTCGGCAGCTTCGACTTGCGACCAGTCTCTGCGCGTTCCTGATTGGCGGCGTATCCACAGTCAGGGCAGTGGATAACGAAGTCTTCTCCGTTGCTGGCGGGAACCATGAATTCGTGAGACGCATCACCGCCGATGGGTCCGCTTTCTGCTTCAACTGGCAGATACTTCAGTCCGCAGCGTTCGAAGATCTTGCAGTAGGCTGCATACATGGCATCGTAGGCCACGTTGAGTTGCTCGAGTGACGACCCAAAGCTGTAGGCATCCTTCATCAGGAATTCGCTGGTTCGCAGAACGCCAAACCGAGGTCGCTCTTCGTTCCGGAACTTGGTCTGAATCTGGTACAGCGTGATCGGCAACTGGCGATAGCTGCTGATGTGTTTGGCCATCAGGTCCGTGATGACTTCTTCATGAGTAGGGCCGAGTGCGAAGTGCAGCTTGCGATCACCGCGTTTGGCTTCGAAGTTGAACAGCACGTTGCCGAACGCTTCCCGGCGTCCTGTGCGTTCAAAGATCTCCATGGGCTGCAGAGCAGGCATGAAAAGTTCCACCGCGCCGGCTTTGTCCATTTCCTGACGAACGATTTCGGACACCTTGCGGACCGAGCGATATCCGAGCGGCAGATAGGTGTACGACCCGGCCATTAACTGTCGAATCAGCCCGGCTCGCAGCATCAACTGATGACTGGGCACTTCAGCTTCGGCAGGAACTTCTTTCATCGTCGGGATAAACGTTTGTGACCAGCGCATCGGGGGACCTTGAACAGATAAAAGACGTTAAGGATCAATAATCGGCCGGATTCTAGCAAAGTCCGCCAAACGGCAAACATCGTTTCGAATTCTCCTGACCTGGACAGAAAATCTGACCCACACCTGTCAGAATTGGACTCGGCCTGTGTTCTTGGGCTGAAGGAGAGACGGTGGACGAGATTCCGGAAACGCGTGACAGCCTGCTGATTCGAGTCGCCGACGCGCGCGATCGGGCGGCGTGGGAGCTGTTTGCCCATATTTATCGACCGGTTGTGTATAAAGTGGCTCGAATGCGAGGGTTACAGGATGCGGATGCTCAGGACGTGGCTCAGCAGGTTCTAATCTCCGTTTCGAAAGCATTGCCGAACTGGGAACGGCGAGATGAAACGACTCGATTTCGTCACTGGCTGTGTCGCATGGCTCGCAACGCAACGATCAACATGCTGACTCGACAACCGAAAGACCGAGCCGCCGGGGGAGAAATTAGTCTGGTCGACATTCCCGAACGCTTTATTGACAATGATCTAGACTTACAGCTTGACCGCGAATACCGACGACACTTGTTCCGCCAGGCGGCCGAACAAGTGCGTAGCCGAGCTGACGCGATCACCTGGCAAGCCTTCGCCATGACAATGATCGACGGACTGTCCATCACAGAAACAGCAGAACGGCTGCAACGAACCGAGGCCGTGGTCTATGCCGCACGCAGCCGCATCATGAGACGATTGAAAGACGCCGCACAGGCCTTGGAGGATGAACCCGATGAACGCTCATCCTGAAATCTGTAACCCCGTGGTGATCGAGAGATTTCTGGAAGACCAGCTCGATCCGGAGCATGAGTCATTACTGCTCCAGCATCTGGCAACGTGCGAGACTTGTCGGCAACAACTGCAACTCGCAGCTGCGGAGCAATCGGCATGGAGCGAGGCCGAAGAATTCCTCCGCGATCAGCCTTGTGACGCAGTGTCGTTTGGCTCTTCAGCGGATAGTTTTCACGACGAACGCGAACCAGGGAACAATCGCAAAGCGTCGGCTTCGGCGGAAGTTGCTCAGGTTCTGGCCATGCTGAACGCCACAGACGACCCTGCGATGCTGGGACGCATCGGAGGCTATGAAGTTTCCGGTGTCGTTGGATCTGGTGGCATGGGGATTGTGCTTAAAGCGTTCGACCGTCCACTTGATCGCACGGTTGCCATCAAAGTCCTTGCCCCTCGACTGGCATCCAGCGGTGCCGCTCGACGCCGGTTCGCTCGCGAAGCCAAAGCTGCGGCCACGGTGTTACATCCAAATGTGATAGTGATTCATGGAGTCTCCAATGACGGAGCGTTGCCATTCTTAGTGATGCCTTATCTTCGAGGCGAATCGCTGCAAAGACGGCTCGATCGACAAGGCCCGCTGCCGACGGAGGAGATCGTTAGGATTGCTCAACAGGTTGCCTCCGGTCTCGCGGCGGCTCACGGACAGGGACTGGTTCATCGAGATATCAAGCCCGCGAACATTCTTCTGGAAGATGGCGTCGAACGAGTCACCTTGACGGATTTTGGTTTGGCGCGCGCTGTTGATGATGCCAGCACGACACGCAGCGGAATCATCGCCGGAACGCCACAGTACATGTCCCCTGAACAGGCTCGCGGCGACAACGTAGATGCTCGCAGCGATCTGTTCAGTCTCGGCAGCGTGATGTACGCCATGTGTACCGGCCGACCGCCTTTTCGAGCCGAATCCAGCTACGGCATTTTGCGTCGCATCACGGACACGGAGCCTCGACCGATCCGCGAAGTGAACGCAAACATTCCTGAATGGTTGGATCTCATCATCCGGAGGTTATTGGCCAAGCCTCTGAATGATCGAATCCAGACAGCGGAACACATCGCCAATTTGCTTCAGAAATGTCTCGCTCATCTTCAGCAGCCGACAATTGTGGAGTTGCCAGAAGAATGCCGGGGGCCGGTGCGACATCGAAAGTTCTGGCCAACAACTTCTGGACCAGTTCGCGCGTTGGCAATGATCACGGTGAGTTGTCTGGTAATTGGTGGAGTCTATTCCATAAGTCAATCACTGTCTAAGAATTCAGACCCGGCAACGGCCCATGGCTCACCATCACCCAATTCGATAACAACCAACGAAGTAGATTCAACGCCGCTCGAGGAGTGGGATTCGATTCAGGCGGACATCGACACGTTCGAAAACGATCTGCTCCCGTCCGAAGTTGACGCAATGCAACTCTGGCCCACATCATCAGCGAGAAAGCCACCATGACCCTCCAACCCCGTGAGCGGCAGGGCGCGAGCCCGTCAGCCCTCCGTGTCGGCTTTCTGTTTGCCATAGCTCTTCTGTCAGCCCTCCAGGGCTTTGCGATTGTTCAGTCCATCATCGGGAGCTTCACCAAAGTGTTGATTCAATCCCAACCCTGAGCCATCCTCAGGGGACAGAGGGCTTTTGCACCACTCAGAATCCTCTGTTCTGCACTGATGCAAAAGCCGTTAAACCCCCGACGCGGGGGCGGGGGCTGTTAAATCAAAACGCCTGTGCGGCCCCGGATACAGCAACCACACAGACTTGAGGCCTGACAGGCCAACACACCTCAAACTGAATTCAGAATCTCAGTGACAATTGAATTCATCTCGAAACAAAACTCAGGATGCCCCCGATGTCTGTTGTCTCAAAATCGCTTATCGCATCAATACCTCTCTCCCTGTTAATTGCATGCTCGGCCTTGACTGCACAAGACACTCCCGAAGTCGCAGAAGCGTCCTCAATCAACAACACGAAGCCCGCACTTGCTGAACTCATGGCGAGGTTTGCGGAAATAGAAGCTGGCTACCTGCCGTTTCACATTGAGTATCGGGGAACCGGTGATGTGGTTGAAGGACCTTATAAAGCAGGCGCGGTGGCTGAATCAAAACAACGCATCCTGTACACAACTCAGCGAGGACATCAAAGCCCAAACGTCTGGATGCGTGAGTCCACCGCGAACCTCGGGGGTGATGCATGGGCAGAGCGACGGCTTTGGCAAGACTCCAGACTTTATCTCAAGGGAACATCGCGGACAGTCAGCTATCCCAGTGACTTTGATGAATCGATAGAAACCTCCGTTCCACCCCTTGAAGGCATTTTCCCACTCCTATTCGCCACCAAGTCCCCGATTCGTGTTTCAGAACATTTCGCTGCGTCACCATCTGAGTTCACGATGGAGTGGCATGAGGAACTTGCACGAGTCATGTGTCATTATCGTCCAAAACAAAAAGAACACATCGCTGTCGAACTTTGGCTGGATCCTGATTACGGATGGCATCCGGTCTTCATGCGGAGATATGTGTTCCATACCGGAGGGAGATTTCCCGACGAGTGGAAAGCACTGCAGTTCATTCGACTCGCCGAACAAGTACGTATTGCGCTCGGCGATTTCAACTGCCCCATCATTCGCAGGTATGATTCGACAGATGCGTTTTCTCTCCGGTTCATGCGAATACGATTTGAGGTTCTGAAATCGGCTTATCAGGATCGAGTTGCTGCAGCGGTATTTTCACCTGATACGCCAGTTGGCGGCAGCCCGATTGCGGAACTTGAACCCGTCGGCGGAGAACAGGTGGAAGTGAAAAGCTCTAGCATTGCTGAGCTTTCACCGCCTGCATTAAAACCGGAGCAGATACTCGCTTTCGCCGCAGTCACAAACCAACAGTCTGCCACCGAAATGCGACCTGCAGCCTCAATGAATCCAACCTCCCCAGCACTGCCGGATGAAATTCAATCGCAGATCGCGGCATTGGAAGCGGAACTCATTGTCCATAAAGCTGAACTGGGCGAACGACACCCCACCGTCAAGAAACTCAATGACAAAATAGCTGCGCTGCGAGAAGTCGGGGCTGAGCTTCTGGGACAAGTGACTGTACTCCACTTAAAAAACGCCAGAGCAAAGGATGTAGCCGAGAAAATCGAACAGTTGTTTCCTGACAAAACACGCAACCTTGTTGTTGATGAACGAACTAATTCCCTGTTGCTTCGAGGTGACGAGAAACTGATCAGAGACTTGGAACAGATTGTCCAGATTCTGGACGAAGACGTGCCTGTAGTTGGAGAACAAGTAAACGCCGATCTGAATTCTGTCCCGTCAATGAAGACTTCTGGAGAGACGCTGCCAGTTCCAGCCACACGATCTCCGTTTGGTGGAGAAAACTCCGAGCACATGAGTGCCGTCGAAGGTTCACTGGCTTCGAATCCGCCAGTGCCCATCGCAGAGTACCGCCGTCGTCTGGCCGATTTGGAAACGCCCATGATGCAGCTTGCGGAGAAAGTGCGAGCCGTTGAAACATCGCTCGGCAAAGCTCATCCGGATGCAGTCAAGCAGCGAGCCCAACTTCGAGCCCTCGTCCAAAAAACCTTCGCCGTGCGTCAGGAGATCCAGCGGGCAGAACTTGCGGAGTTCACTCGCCGCCTCGAACGGATGCGACGATCGATTGAAACTCGCGGAAAGATTGCGGACAAGATCGTGGACCGACGTGTTGAAGAGTTGCTATCCGCGCCCTCAGCGCAGACTCCGAATAGCACAAACAGTTTTAGACGTGGTAATACGTCGACAACTGAAGGAAAGGATTTATCGTTCATCCCATGGAAGGTCCCGAAGAATTCGCCACTTCTTGAGATCAGTCCTACGGCGTGGGGTGAGTCGGTGCATGGATTGCGTGCCGCACTGGCCGTAACTGATGGTCCAGGAGAACTGGCCGGAATACAACAACTTCACCTCGTCGTTCAGAACTTGTCTAATGTGCCAATTCAGATTTCTGACACGGGTTGGTCAGGTGGTTTTGTATTGGCGATACACGTCGCTCGAAGTTCTGGAGAACAGGTCGAGACGCTACGCCCGGAAAAGAAGATAATGTTCGCTCGTTCCATTAGTTCTCATCTACTTGAATCAGGTGAGACCGTAGTTCTCGCGACAGCAGCTACGATTGGGCGGGGCATTGATTCAGATCCCAACGACAATGCCGATCTGCTGATCGCTGACCATCGTCCACAAACAACCGAAAATCGCACGTCGTATCTCGCCGACACTAGCGTGATCGTTCCCCAAGATGCAGGGCTAAACAAAAATTTCGACTTCACACAGGAAAGGTGTCTTTGGAATTTCCAAAGATTCCCGGGGACAAGCATGATGTTGCAATAGACCAACGTGTCTCCGTGCCGCCCAAATCTGAGCCACCGCAAATGACCGACAGGGGGGGCTCCGTTGCTGAAGCCAACGACCAAACATCACCGCCGCAATCTGACGCCGAGAAAGCTGTCGCTCGGCTTGTTCTCGTTTTCTTTCAGGACGAAGCCCGGCGGCTGTACGGGATTGATGATTGATCACGGAGCCGAGACACTTATTCTGACAACTGGCCCAGCGATATTGTCCCGGACGGAGTCGCTCATGCAACGAGCCGGACCTATCTGGAATTCCCGAAACCGCTGACCTCGAGGCGAAATTCATCGATACGAAGACGGCCGACATTTTCTTTCATCGAGCCAAATCCCGGGCTGACGACATTTAAGCTGGAGAAAACAGTCGATTTAGAAATCCGGTGATTGGCTGTCGGCGATCATTCTGTCCGGACAGCCAACACTCCGAGTCACACCGAACGCCGCTCCGCATATCTACGTTGAATCAGGGAACGACATTCTCGCTTTCCACACACAAGTTCCGTCACGACTTCACCGGACTCATCCAGATCGATCAGCGACTGCCCGAAGGAACTCCACTGTTTAAGGACGGTGAACTGGCCGGCATTACGCTGCTGGGAACTCGGTTCATGAAAGACGATGTTCGGGGTCTTGCTCATCGTTCCCGCCAGTCGCATCTTCGAAGTGCTAAGGCAGTGAAGACGGAGTAGGGCAGTTTCATACAGATCTCCACGGGTTGTTTACTCAATCGGCATCAAAATAGAGTTCCTGTCGACAGGCGACAGTTGTACGGTACACCCGTCGCTCCGCCGACGGAATCTGGTTACAATAGCATTCCTGTCGACGGAGGCCAGTGCATTCAACGCGTGGCACGCATCACGCCACCCGCGCACTTCGGTTCGCCTTGCCGCGAAATCCTGCTCGGCAGGCAGGATCTACTTTCAGCGGCGCACTTTCCCCACTGCCTACAGCTTTTTCAGCAAGCTGCTAGACTCCCGCCCAACTGATTTCCAAACGCGCGAAGACTGGTGTTGGTGGCGGGCGGAAACGACTCTCTGAAAGCGGCAACATGGCTCGGGTGTTTGTGAAGGAACTGAAGGACGGCGATTCCGTCAATGAGGTCTATCTGCTGGCGGATAAACAACTGCGAGCCAACCGCAATGCAAACCTCTACCTGCTGGCGACACTTCGAGATCGAACGGGAGTTGTCAGCGGTTTGATGTGGAATGTGGTCGAAGAAAACGTCCAGCACATTTCCTCCGGAGATTATGTTCGAGTTCGCGGCAAGGTGCAGCTCTACCAGGGCGGGCTCCAGATGATCGTGACTCATATCGATCCGGTTCCAGAGACAACCTGCAACCCGGAAGACTTCAACGTTCAGGCTCAGGCCAACGCGGCTCCGTTGCTGGCACGATTGAAAGAGCTGTTGTTCTCCATCAAAAGCACGGAGCTGCTGACTCTGGCCAGTGCGTTTATGGAAGATGAAGCACTCGTCACGGGACTATGTTCAGCTCCCGCCGGCGTAAAAGCTCATCATGCCTATATGGGCGGACTCATCGAACATGTCGTCGGCATGTCGGAAGTGGCTGATCGCATTTGCACGTTGTATCCCGCCCTGAACCGCGATCTTCTGATGCTTGGCGTGCTGCTGCACGATATCGGCAAAGTGAAGGAACTTTCATGGGATCCAACACTGGCCTACACAGATGAAGGGCAGTTGCTCGGTCATATCAATATCGCCATTGAGATGCTGAACGAGAAGCTCAAAGTCGTGGAAACCCGACTTGGTCGTCCGGTTGAAACGGAAGATGTTCTTCGTTTGAAACACATGATTCTCAGCCATCACGGCACTAAAGAATTCGGCAGCCCGACGATTCCAATGACTCCCGAAGCCATAACATTGCACCATATTGATAATCTGGACGCGAAACTGAACGAGTTCACTCGAGCCATCGAAGACGACCTGAACGCCGAGTCCGCCTGGACCCCTTTCAATCCTCGCACGGATCGAAGATTGTTCAAAGGCTTGCCAAAACAGCCTTAAAATCGTGTGAGGTAACGATTACACCACACGATTTTCAGCGATCCAGCGTATTCTCGCTCACAGCCTGTTTCGGGTTGGCTTATACTGCCCGAGTCAGTTTCTGAAGAAGCTGGCAATGGAACCTGACCGGTCGTGGGATTGCCGATTCAAAAACCGTGAAATCGTCTCCCAGGGCTCAACCGCCTTAAAACGGACGTGATTGACAATGATCTGCGTAAGTCTCGGACGAACTCGGCATTCGTCCATTATGGAAGAACATCAGGCTCTGGCATCAAAAAGTTGCGGAGCTGGTTGAATTACGCGTTGACTATATGCGGAAAAGCCGGATATCGGCCTTCTGCTGAAAGCGACCAACGCCGGTTGTGGTGACCTGTCGACGGCGTTCAGATCGAGGCCGCTGGTTTGGAACTGAAGAACAGCGTTTATCGATTCTTCGCGAAGCGATCATTGCTGGCGCAGAGTACGTCGATCTGGAAGATGACATTGCCAAGTCCATTCGGCGATACGGTAAGACGAAGCGAATTGTCAGCTACCACAATTTTGAAGAGACACCGATGGAGCTATACGACATCCATCGCCGATTGTCTCAGTGCGATCCCGATGTCATCAAGATCGTGACCATGGCAAACTCCCCCTCCGATAACGTGCGGATGCTGGAAATGGTCAGGGGAGCTCAGGTGCCGACAGTTGGATTCTGCATGGGGGAACTGGGAACCATCAGTCGGATTCTCTGTGGTCGAGCTGGCTCCCCATTCACTTACGCCAGCTTCAGCCGCGAGCGTGAGATGGCTCCAGGGCAGTTGTCTTACGCGGAAGTGCGGAATCTTTATCGCTTCAATAAAATCACGACGGACACGAAGGTCTTCGGTGTGATTGGTGATCCGATCGCTCAAAGCAAAAGCCCGTTAATCCACAATGCGGCATTCCGAAAGCTGGGGATTGATGCAGTTTATCTCCCACTTCGGGTCCCGGCAGACGGACTTCTTGCTTCGCTCAAGGAATATGACGCCCTCGGTATCTGTGGTTACAGTGTCACGATTCCACACAAGGAAGCGGTGCTTCAGTTCTGCGATTCCATTGATGCCGAGACCGATGAAATCGGTGCAGCAAACACCCTGTACAAATCTGATGGCGAATGGAAAGCCACCAATACAGACGCGTCGGCAGCGATGGAAGCAATCCAGTCAGGAATGCTCAAAGCGGGTGGCTCTCATGAGCTGGTGGGACGTAAGGTGTTGATTCTGGGAGCTGGTGGTGTGGCCCGAGCGATTGCCTTCGCGCTGCAGAATGATGGGGCCACGGTAACGATTACAAATCGCTCGCGAGACAGAGGAAAAGCACTGGCCGCCGAACTCAAATGCCAATTCGCTTCCTGGGAAAATCGAGGAGCAGAAAGCTGCGAGATCCTGATTAATTGCACTTCTGTGGGAATGCACCCGAACCTTAACGAAACGCCTTACGAACCAAACTGGCTGAGTGAATCAACTCTGGTTTTTGACACGGTTTATAATCCGGAGCAGACATTACTTCTCAAACATGCTCGCGAGCGAGGATGTACGACAGTGGGCGGGATAGAAATGTTTGTTCGGCAGGCCGGCCGTCAGTTCGAGCTCTTTACAGGTGAAGAAGCACCATTGGATTACATGACGGAAACATTGCGTCGAGCAATGTCAGCGGCGCGAATGGTTGTCGCCTCGGCGCCAGAAAAAACAGAAGACGACGAAAATGATGCGGACGATTGAGACATCGATTTTACAAGAAGTTGATGGCAGAATGCTGATCGTGTTCGTGAGGCAGAGGCCAGTGCAGCTTTGCACATCAGGCTGCCAACCCGTCACTGTCTGGCGGCAAAAAACAGAATTGAAAGAAATACAGTTTAGAGATTCAAACAGAGTCTGCGTCCCTTACGAAAACAGAGCAGCATAGTTTTGGCAGCAGAGTATTGATTGGCACGACATGGTTGTCACATTGATTGGTTACCGAGCCAGTGGAAAATCCAGCGTTGCACCCAGAGTGGCGAAGCGACTCGGATGGTCGTGGTTCGACAGTGACGTTGTGATCGAACAACAGGCCGGCGTGTCGATCAAAGACATCTTTCAGCACGAAGGCGAAGCTGGGTTTCGGAAACGTGAATCTGAAGTGTTGGCAAACTTGCTGACAAAATCCAATTCAGTAATTGCAAGTGGCGGTGGAGCAATCCTGTCGGAGGAAAACCGTCGACTCATAAAGTCTGCTGGCCCGGTCGTCTGGCTTCAGGCACCTGTGGATGTGCTCGTTCGTCGTCTTGGCGGAGATCAGATGTCGACTCAACGCCGTCCAAGTCTCACGGGAAAGCCTATCGGCGCTGAAGTCGCCGAGGTACTCGCTTTTCGAGAACCACTGTATCGAGAATGTGCGACTCTGATCGTTGATGCCGGAGCAGAGAGGCCCGAACAAATGGCCCGTCGAATCGCCGAACATGTGACAAGCCTTCAGGCAACGCAGGAAAAATCAACATGATGTTGTACGACCTGCCAAGATCTTTTGTTCTTGGGTTCCTTTTCGTATTAGGGTGCTGTATCGGGAGCTTCCTGAATGTCTGCATCCACAGGTTTCCCTCGAAGCTCAGTCTCTGGGAGCAATTGAAGGCGTTGAACAGCCATGGCTCCGGGTGTCCTCGCTGTGCTGCGTCTATCAAGTGGCGTGACAACATCCCTTTGCTGGGATGGCTGATGCTCCGTGGGAGATGTCGGAACTGTCACAAATCGATTTCAAAAAGATATCCATTGGTAGAACTTCTGACGGGAATACTGTTCGTCGTGGTTTATCAGGTGGAGATGCCTGCCAATTTTTGGACTGCAGCATCAGACTTCGGTGTGCATTCCCCCGATGGTCCTCAGACGATCACAACTCTTTGGTCAGCTCCGACATGGTTGCACATTCGTTATCTGCTCCACATCGGAATGATTTGTTGCCTGATTGTGGCCACATTCATTGATATCGAACTCCGCATCATACCGGATGGTTGCACGATCCCAATGTTGCTGTTCGCAATCATCATGTCGACCGCATGTGGGCAAACCTTTCTGGTTCCGGTTTGGACTCAGGATCAAAGCGTGATCACAACATTGCATTCTATTTCACCGGAATGGCTCAAACCTCTGATCTTTGCCTGGGACGCATCCGCATTTGCTGCAAAACATCCATTCCTTCATGGGTTCATTGTCAGCGTGGCTGGTGCCATGGTCGGGGGCGGAGTTGTCTGGATGGTGCGCGTTATTGGCGTGATGGTTCTCAAAGAAGAAGCGATGGGATTCGGTGATGTCACACTGATGGCGATGGTCGGAAGTGTCGTGGGATGGCAGCCGGTAACTGCCATTTTTTTTGTTGCTCCAGTCCTCGCCATAGCGGCCGCAATCATCGCATGGCTGACAAAGCGAGACCGACAGATCCCATACGGTCCGTGGCTCAGCCTCGCGACCTTTTTGCTGTTGATGGCGTGGCCCATCGTCTGGCCGTATGCCGACCGCATCTTTGACATGGGCCCCTTTGTACCACTCCTCGCGTTGATCATGGCGCTGTCACTGGCAGCTTCGTTACAGCTAATTCAATTGGTCAAGCGTGCGTTCGGTGTCGCACCGGTCGTTGACGGATTGCGAATTCGTGACCTTGAAGAGTTCCGCATTCTGCGGCGATGCCTTGGACTTCCTGTCGGAGAACTGCGAGTTCAAGCTGATGGTGGCTGGTCTTCCGCGGACCATCTTATGTTCTACAACGGTGAACGCCCTGATGAACAGACTGGTCTGTGGAATCGCCCTCAGTGGCCCGGCAGTCGAGCAGGGCAGGGTGGAGCAGCATACGATCGATGGCGATACGGTGACCGAAGTCGCTAGAATAGTGAGGCTGAGATAGTCATTGAGGGTGACACAGGTTTGTGTCAGTCCCCCCCACCTTTATTGACTTCGATTCAACCGCCACTTGCAATTCACTCTCGACTAACGGCTCGAATGCTATGAAGTCTCTGCCCCGCCTGGCTGCGTCGGTTGCCATCGTGTTGACCAACATGATCGCAGAATCAAAGCTCGTTCCCGCGCAATTGGCCGATGTGAAGAACGTTGAAGCACGGTTCGGTGCAGAGTTTGAACCGTTCATGAAAACGCACTGCCAGCAATGCCACAATCAGTCAAAACAGGAAGGCAAACTGGATCTGACGCAGGCTATTTCAGTCGATGCTGTACGAGCGAATCATCCGCTGTGGGAGATCGTCCTGCATCGCCTGGAGCAAAGGGAAATGCCACCGGCTGATTTTTCGCCGCAGCCATCTGAAGAGGGCCGTCAACTGGCGATCAACTGGTTGAAGGATCTGCGAAAACTTGAGGCTGATCGGAATGCGGGCGACCCGGGTCCGGTTCTGGCCAGACGGCTTAGCAATGCGGAGTACGACAACTCGATACGCGATCTCACGGGTGTCGATATTCGACCAACTCGCGAGTTCCCTGTTGACCCGGCGAATGAGGCGGGATTCGACAATTCGGGCGAATCGCTTTCGATGTCGCCGGGTTTACTTACGAAGTATTTGACAGCTGCACGATTCGTCGCTGACCACGCAGTCATGACTCCCAAAGAAATCCTTTTCGCGCCGTATCCTGTTGTCACCGAAACAGACCGGGACAAGTTTTGCGTCCGGAGAATTGTTGACTTCTACGAAACACATCACGTGGATTATGGTCAATACTTTCTGATGCTGTGGAAGTACAAGTATCGCGAACAGGCGGGGAAGTCGTTATGGACGCTTCAGGACTTTGCAGCAGAATCGCGTCTCAGTGCCGAGTACGCAGAGCCACTGTGGCAAATGCTGCAATCTCAGAATGCCATCGGCCCGCAGAAAGAACTTCAGGAAGCGTGGACCCAATTGCCTTCCGACATCGCGCAGATCGAGAGTTGCCGCAACGCCTGCAATAAGATGTCGCTGCTTGTTAAGGAGATTCGCGCGGACCTTGATGTTCCTGTTGAGCGGCTGAAGGTTAACGGGATGTCGGCTGGTAGTCAGCCACTGATTCTCTGGTGGAATCAAAAGGTGGCGGAGAGCCGTCGATCCTTTCCCGGCGATGGCGATGACGCCGGGATGGATGAGGCACGAAAACAGTTCTGTCGGCTATTTCCAAATGCGTTTTCCGTTTCCAGTCGAGGTCACTATTCGAACGCGGAACTCGGGGCCAGCATTCGACTTCTCTCGGCAGGCTTCCATTTGATGCAAGGGTACTTTCGAGATGATCTGCCTCTCCGCGAACTCATTCTGACTGACACTGAGAATCAGGAACTCGATCAACTTTGGCAGGATCTGCATTATGTGACACAAGCTCCGATCCGCCAGTACAAGGACTTTCTGTTCTTTGAGCGTGCAGAACCACCGCAGTTTGCCGGAGGCGAGGAATTTGACTTCGCTCGCCCTGAAAACCGTGACGTGACATCGCAGGAGAATATTCAGCATCTCAAAGAATTGTTTCTCAACAAAGCGATCGCACAGGACGCAAATCAGGAGGCGCAGAACGCGATCGAAAATTACTTCGAAGACATGAATCAGTCGTTTCGCTGGATCGAAGAAACTCAACAGGCAGCCGAGTCAATTCACATCCAATCGTTGCTGGAATTTACGGCACGTGCATGGCGCAGACCGCTAACATCGAACGAACAAGCAGAAATCCAGGAAACCTATCACTCGCTGAGGGAAAGCGAATCACTCAGTCACGAAGACGCAATTCGTGACTCGATTGCCGGCGTGCTGATGTCACCGCACTTCAGTTACCGTCTGGCGTTAGTCGCGGCTGCGGACGGTTCAGGTTCAACGACTGAGAAAACTGCACCGCTATCGGATTACGAACTTGCCACTCGACTGAGCTATTTTCTATGGGCCAGCATTCCGGATCAGGAATTATTGGAGCACGCTGCCGCTGGAGATCTTCACGAAGCTTCGGTCCTGACCTCTCAGGTACACCGAATGATGAAAGATTCCAGGGTACGCAGCCTTGCCACCGAGTTCCTCGGAAACTGGCTGGACTTTCGCCGATTTGAAGAGCACAACGCTGTCGATCGGGAACGATTCCCGGAGTTCAATAGTGAACTGCGACAAGCTATGTACGAGGAGCCAATCAGGTTCTTTATGGAACTTGCGGAACGAGACGGCTCTTTGACAGAACTCATTGGCGCCGACCACACATTTGCGAACGTGTTTCTAGCCACACACTACGGTTTTGATGTGACGAGATTCTCAGCCAAGAAATCGGTTTCAGCAGGAAAGAATAACGAATGGCTGCGGTTCGACAATGTCGCGGCGCATGGGCGTGGCGGCCTGCTGCCGATGGCAGTTTTTCTTACGAAAAACTCACCGGGACTACGCACAAGCCCTGTCAAACGCGGCTATTGGATCGTTCGCAGGCTTCTTGGGGAACATATTCCTGCGCCACCGCCCAATGTTCCGGAACTTCCAAAGGGCGAAGCAGATTTTGGCGACGTCACATTGTCCCAATTGCTGGCAAAGCATCGCGATCAAGCAGCGTGTGCCGGATGCCATGAGAAGTTCGACTCGTTCGGACTGGTGTTTGAGGGCTATGGTCCTGTCGGCGAAAAACGGGAACTCGATCTTGGCGGACATCCCGTGCAAACCCAGGCAACGTTTCCAGATGGATCCCAGGGAGATGGGCTTGAGAGTCTGCGCCTTTACCTGATCAATAATCGCCGCGATGAGTTCATCGACACTCTCGTTAGGCAAACCTTCGCGTATGGGCTTGGAAGAAGTTTGCAGCTTTCAGATATGGCAGCAGTCGAATCAACGAAGGAAAAGCTTCGTGAGAAAAACTATCAGTTGAGCGTGCTGCTTGAGGCGGTGGCGACGAGTCCACAATTCGTCAATAAACGCGTCGATGAACCTTCAGCCTCCCTTCAAGTTGGAAAACTTCCGGTCAATCGAATTCTGTTCCTTGGAAACAGCATCACACTTCATGGGCCTTTGGAGAGCATTGGCTGGACCGGCAACTGGGGTATGGCAGCCAGCGAGCAGTCCAAAGACTATGTTCACTTACTGACGAAGCAGATCACGGAAGCGTCCCAGGGCTCACCCGAAGCCATGGTACGAAACATCGCCGACTTTGAACGAAACTACGCAGCTTATGACATTCCGGG
Source organism: Planctomycetaceae bacterium (assembly GCA_046349735.1). Classification (GTDB taxonomy): domain Bacteria; phylum Planctomycetota; class Planctomycetia; order Planctomycetales; family Planctomycetaceae; genus SXXK01. The sequence continues at coordinate 60,619 of JAXMBU010000002.1, read as the reverse complement.
ATCCTTACGAGAAGCCATCGAGTTCAATGCCGACCTGATCATCATTGCCATTGGCGAAAATGTTGGACAGCTAAAGACGGAAGATGAGCAAACCGTGTTTTCGGATTCGGTCAAGAACCTGCTGACGGAACTGCGCAGCAACAAAAACCCGACCATTCTGGTAAGGAGCACTTTCTGGAGCGACGCAGGCAAGAACGCGGCGCTGCAAAGAGCCTGCTCCGCAGCCGACGTTCATTACGTGGACCTTGGAAAACTTGATGCAGATGAAGCGAACTTCGCTCGATCAGAGCGAAAGATTGAACACACTGGCGTCGCCGGTCATCCCGGCGATCGAGGTATGCAGGCGATTGCAGATGCGTTGTGGAAAGCAATCAAGGAAATATCCGAACGTCCATAGTTGCCATGGTTTCCGCAGGAATCGCAGAGGCTCAAATTGCGGTCGAATAACTCATTCAAGTCCGCCAAACTGTCGCACGGCCTCATACGCGACGGTGTTGGCTGTGCTGGCCAGATTCAGGCTGCGCACCAAATCACTCATTGGTAGCTTCAGATTTCTTGACGGCAATTCCTGAAGAATTGATGCTGGAAGACCGCGCGACTCACTGCCGAACAGCAGAATATCGCCACGCTGAAAAGTCGCTTCCCAGACGAGACGAGTGGCTGTCTTGGTCAGGCACCACACCTGTGCAGCGGGCAAGCGACATCGGATCTCATCCCAGCTGTCGACAACCTCCCAGTCAAGGTGCTGCCAATAGTCCATCCCGGCCCGCTTCAAAGAACGATCGTCAACCTTGAAACCAAGTGGACGAATCAACCACAGTCGGGCTCCAATGGCCACACACGTTCGTCCGATGTTGCCTGTGTTCTGAGGGATCTCTGGCTGATAAAGAACAATATTCAGAACCGGATCAGATTTCGCCGACACGTGTGAAGCATTCTCCGATGGCGACGAAGCAGATTCAGACATCGTAAAACGCTCCGAGCTGCGAATCAGCGTCCGAATGTGTTGAGTCGGAAGTACGGATCACTTTGCCCCTTGAGTTCTTCGATCCCGGCCATTCGGATCATAAGAAGATTCTCAGAACCAGCGCTGCTCGTGTCGGGCAGGAAGAATAATCGGCCGAGGTTCCAATCAGCGGATTCGTGATACCCAATGACGGCCACTTCGCCGGTCAATAACTTCACCGTAAACTGCTGGTCATAGATCGGCATCACATTCTGTCGCACAGGAAGCTGATCGTTCGCCCCCTGAATACTGAGCCGAGCAATTTCTGTACCCGCATGAATCTGAGGGAGAACATTCAGAAGCACCCAGTCTTCATTCAATTCTTTAACAGAGACTTCAAAGACACACTTTAAGTTGGTCTTGTCTCGCAATGCCGACAATTGAGAAATCTGACTGAGTGGTAATTTGCCGGAATCAAGCGGCCCCTGCACCTCAAGCAGGCTTTTGCCCTCAAGCATCAAACTAAATGAGGGGCCGACTGAGACCTGATTTCCCGGGCCAGTAATCGTGCGGAGATCATCCGGACGATTGGCGGCGAATGCCTCCTGAGCAAGACTTTGCAACGCCCATGGAGCAGTACTTCCAGCCACGCCGACGCGAAATCCATTGTCGTTCAATCGCAGCCTAACGTCCGGCGACATCAGACCGCTTTCGTCCAGTTCTTCCCAAACGTGCCGGCGAACTCTGGCATCATTAACGGGTCGGCGGACGATACTCGCTTCAAGCCGAACCATACTCAAAGTCGGCGCGTCGTCAGCGTCTGAGGTGGATTTCTTTTTTGACCACGGCAAACCAGCAGACAATCCTGCCGGATCAGAATTCCGGGCTGTAAACAGCGCGCAGCCAGGCAGTAACAACAGTATCGTTGCCACCGCACAGACTCGGGCTGAAAGCATAAAGGTTACTTACAGAGGGACAAACCTGGCCTTTTCGTTGTCGCGATTCGGAAAGATTTTCAATAACCTTCCGGGCAGCGAGGCGGAAAACTAAGGCATTTCGCCAGCACGAGTCAACGGCAGGTTCGGTCGTCCAATCGGACCCAGGCAGTTTGGGCAGAATAGAGACCAGCCCGCACTTCGCCCTGCGATTCGCACCGGCAGTCGTTGCCGTTCAAAGCAAACAGGATAACAGCCATGAATACTCAATTGTTTAACGAACTACGAGTCGGCGAGGGCCACGACACCCACCGAACGATCTCTGGACGCCCCCTGATCATCGGTGGCGTCTCAATATCAGATGCGACCTTCGGCCTGGACGGCCACAGCGATGCGGATGTCCTGCTGCATGCAATTATTGATGCGATGCTCGGCGCGACGGGGCAGGGCGATATCGGTGAGTGGTTTCCCAACACGGATTCACAGTGGAAAGACGCGGACTCGACAAAGCTGCTGGATGCGGTCTGGAGGAGCGTTAGGGATCAAGGTTGGCGAATCATCAACCTCGACTGTACGATCCACGCGGAACGCCCCAGAATGGGGGCATGGAAGCCTCGGATTCGGCAGCGACTCAGCGAACTACTTGACGTGGCCATGGAGCGACTGAATATCAAAGCAAAGTCCGGGGAAAAAGTGGGGCCGGTTGGGAGAGGCGAATCAATCTCAGCAGATGTGGTTTTGCTGCTGGGGCGAGCCAGGAATTGAACTATTCTCCACACAATCTGAATTGAGCCCGGCGATTCTGGCACAATCTGATGATAGTTTGCTAAATCCTGACCTCGCACAGAATACGCAACCTCAGGAGTCTAAACGAATCGCAGTTTGCATTTTGAGGGGCGGGTTACGCTTTTCATCGTACTCTGCGATCACAGGGATGTGAAAATGGCATTTGAGATCCGCACGCAAAATCTGGTCACTCCGCAAACGCGGTACCTCGGCATCGACCCAGGGCTGAACCGTACCGGCTATGCGTTAATTGAGCGAACAGCTCGCGGCCCGGTCCTGCGCGAGGGCGGTGTAATCCAGTCAACTCGGGCACTCACACTTCATCAGCGAGTTCACGAAATTGGCACAGGGATTCGAGACGTCATCGCGGAGCTTAAACCAGAGATTGTGGCCATCGAGCAGGTGTTTTCGAACGCAGTCAACGTGCGAAGTTCGCTTCTGCTGGCACATGCCCGTGGGGCCATTCTGATGACGATTGTTGAGGCAGGCATTCCGGTCATCCATTACACTCCAGCTGAGATCAAACGATTGCTGACCGGCAGTGGAAAAGCTCCCAAAGACCAAATCCAGCATGCGATCAAAGCGGAGCTGAGACTTCTTGAGATCCCGGAACCCAACGACGTTGCCGATGCATCCGCAGTGGCATTGTGCCTGTATCATTCCGTTCGAGTCGCAGCGTGACACCGTTTGGTCCGATCGACGAAAATGTTCATTCTCCAAAGAGGTGTTTCTTGATTACTCGCGTCACTGGCAAACTTGTCGGCCTTAATGAATTCTGTGCCACAATTCGCATCGGCGGATTCGACTACGAAGTCTTACTCCCCGACATTGTGCGTCGGCAGCTCCAGCCAAAACTCGACGAAGAAGTCAGCCTCCGCACCATTGAATATCTCGAAGGCAATCCTCAACAAGGCCGGCTGACGCCGCGTATCATCGGATTCGCCAATGAAGCAGAACTTGAATTCTTTGACCTTGTCTGTTCCGTCGACGGCCTCGGAGTAAAGAAGGCGCTCAGGGCCATGATTCGCCCGGTCCGGGAGATCGCTGAAGCCATTGAGGAGAAAGATATCAAGACGTTGAGTACGTTGCCGGGAATCGGCCCCGCAATGGCTGAACGCATTGTGGCCAAATTACGTCGTAAAATGACAAAGTTCGCACTGATGATTGCCACCAGAATTCCGGAGTCCACAGACGCAGCCTCCGATCTGATGTCAGAAACGTACGAAGCCTTGCTGAGTGTTGGTCACGCTCCTCAGGATGCACGTGAGCGGATTGAAGCAGCAATGCAGGCAGGCAAGAAGTTTAAATCGGTTGAGGATATTCTGGCTGAGATCTACCAGCGTCAACGAAAATGAGCCTCGTAGGCAAAACGGCGTGGCGAGGCTCATTCTGACTCAAACAGGTTATTGTCGAGTCACATCACCAGACTATGCTTAGAAAACTAACTCACCTGACGAATCTGGATTTTCGTAGGGACCACAGCGGCTTGTTTGGGGATCGTAATTCTCAAGATCCCGTTCCCGTATTCAGCATCAATTCCGGCGACATCAGCATCTTTGGACAACTGCAGGCGACGCATGAATCGAGAATACCGTCGCTCATCCACAACGACAGTACCGCCGTCAGGAACCTGAGGAACGGAACGCTCACCGACAATCACTAATTGGCCCTCTTCGACCTGTATTGAAACAGCTTCGGTGGGAACCCCTGGAAGATCGCACTCAACGACGTAGGTTCCGGGCAGCTCGACAACACGCAGTGCGGGCGCCCTTGATGGGACAGCTTCGGCGTGAAAGACATCCCGCACGATTTGATTCAACCCACGGTCCAGTTCTTCAAGGACATTTGTTCGGCAGTTTCTTTTTGACTGGCAGTTCATGACAACGCTCCTCTTTCGAAACGAAGACTTCATTCACTGCAACGAGCATCACATCGATCGCTCCATCATTACTTGCAGTTCGTACTGAGGACTAGCAACCGATGTACCAAACAAATAACACAGAACATAAACGCAAACAAGAAATAGACTTAAGACAAAACAAGATTAACACCAGCCAATACGGCACCCCCCAAAGAACCCTCGCCTGATGCCACATTGGCACCACAGACAGCTTCGTTTCATCTTTTTGGCAGCCTCACCGAACATAACAGAGGTGCCTCTGCCAAAAACGAATCCCCCCCCCCCAATCAGGGGTATGGGACTATCATCGGCTAAGATCTGTCCGAACAGGCTCTGCCAGGCCCGAGGAAACATCCAGAATCTCTGTCCGCCGCCGAACTCGTTCGAACATTCATTTTCACGGTCACGGGAAGCATTGTGATTGCCTTTGGCGAGGGCTCGTCCGACCGTTATGCTTCACCTCCCACGGGATTCGGTTAAAGGGGTAACGCAGTTGCGGTCCCCTCACTGTGTCCCCTCTTGTTTTCGTCCAATACTCAATGTGGTTTCTTCAGGCCGGTAAAACTGTTCTGTTTCTCAGCAGCCTGGCGTCGATCGAGTGGCAAGGCACCTAGAGCCCATCATGACGAAAACGACCTTCCAGGGCCATTTGGACGACCTTAGATCTCGCGTGGAACCTGCCCTCAGGTCATCGCTTTCCCGCGATGATTGGCCCAACAGCCTGAGGGCCGCCGTGGAATACAGCCTTATGGCTGGCGGTAAACGACTTCGCCCGGTGCTTGTGTTGCTGGCCAATGAGGTTTGCGGAGGCTCGGACGAGGCTGCCATTCCGGCTGCCGTTGCAATTGAGATGGTACATACTTATTCGCTTATCCATGATGATCTCCCCTCAATGGATGATGATGATTTCCGGCGTGGTCGTCCGACAAGCCACAAGGTGTTTGGTGAGGCCCTTGCGGTACTTGCGGGCGATTGCTTGCTGACATCGGCCTTCGAGACCGTAACATCTGCTCCATTGCCTCCTCTGCAGATTGCTGAATTGGTTCGAATTCTGGCATCGGCGGCAGGAGGAGGAGGAATGGTTGGCGGCCAGGTGCTTGACCTGGAGGCAGAAAGGGGACCGTTCCTGAACGCTGAAAACTCGGCAACGCTTTCGGGATTCAGGGCAAATGCGGGTTGCGAGACCTCGAAAACGACGGTTGCTAAAGGTGTCGATTTGACGGAACGATCTGAACCAGCAAATCCATTTGATTCGCCAAATCACGATTTCATCACGAACGAATCCAACCGATTCGCCAGGACTCGCGTAGAAGAACTCACCACGATTCATAAAATGAAGACCGGTGCCCTGATCGCAGGGGCATTGGAACTAGGGGCTGTCTGCGCTCGGGCGAACTCCGATAGCCGAAACAAGCTTCGAGAGTATGGGCACTGTATTGGTTTGGCATTTCAAATCGCAGATGATTTGTTGGACGTGACCGGGGAGCAAACAAAGCTGGGCAAGAAGCCCGGACGTGACGTCGATCTCGGAAAGTTAACCTATCCCGGCTTGCTGGGAATTGATGAAAGCCGCCAAAAAGCGGAGCAACTTGTACAGGAAGCCTGTCGAGCTGTTGAGGTTTTCGGGGATCGTAGCGTGTGGCTGAAGGACCTGGCCCGATTCATTGTTGAAAGAGACCACTGATGGCATTTGAGATACTCAGTAACGTCGGATCTCCAAAAGATCTGGCCCACTTGTCAGACGCAGAGCTTATCAGCCTGTCAGATGAGATTCGCGAAGCATTGCTCACAATCGTGTCGGACCGTGCTGCGCATTTTGCCAGCAACCTTGGTGTCATCGAGCTATGCATTGCTCTGCACCTGACTTTCGATTTCTCCAAAGATCGTTTGATTTGGGATACGGGCCACCAGATCTATCCTCACAAACTCGTCACAGGACGATTTGATCAGTTTTCCAGCATTCGTCGGCGCGGTGGCCTGATGGGCTATCCGAATCCCGTGGAAAGCGATTATGACCTCTTCGTAACGGGACACGCCGGGAGCAGTGTTTCGACGGTCCTCGGAATGAAAGCCGCCGATGACCTGCTGTTCAAGGATGGCCGCAAGAGCGTGGCTGTCATCGGCGACGGTGCGTTGCCATCGGGAATTGTCTTTGAAGCGATGAACAACGCTGCCGGCCTGAAGAAGGATCTGCTAGTCATCCTGAATGACAACAAAATGGGCATCTGCCCGCGCGTCGGAGGACTGGCCAGCTACCTGGATAAGGCTCGCGTTGCCCCATTCTATAATGGCCTGAAACGCGATGTCTCATGGTTGTTGAATAAACTGCCCCTCGTCGGCGAATCGACGGAAAAGATGCTGGGCGGTTTTAAGGATGCTCTAAAGTCTTTTCTGCATGGTGGTATGTTGTTCGAAGAAATGGGGTTTCGTTACATCGGGCCGGTTGATGGACACGACATCAAGTCACTTCGCAGCTACCTCGAGATGGTTCGCGATGTGAAAGGCCCCGTTCTTCTGCATGTGTTTACAGAAAAAGGCCATGGCTTTGAACCCGCTTGTAAAGACCCGGTCAAGTTCCACACGCCATCACCTTTCAAACGTGACACAGAGAACGAAATTGTCCCGGTAAAGAAATCATCGGAGATTTCGTACACGGAGATCGTGTCTGATGCGATTCACGAAGCGATGAGCGAAGACGAGAAAGTCTGCGTTCTCACGGCGGCGATGTGCGCAGGAAATAAGCTCGAACGAATTCGCGACGAGTTCCCTGACCGGTTTTTTGACACCGGGATTTGCGAAAGCCATGCCGTCGCATTTGCGGGAGGCATGGCCAAATCCGGGATGAAGCCCATCGTGGATATCTACAGTACCTTCCTTCAACGAAGCTTTGACCAGATCTTTCAGGAGGTTGCGCTTCAGAATCTGCCGGTCATCTTCTGTCTCGACCGAGCTGGACTTTGTGGACCGGATGGACCGACTCATCATGGAGTCTTCGACAACAGCTACATGCGGATCTTCCCGAATATGATCGTCACCGCACCGGGTGATGAACTGGAGGTCCGGCCACTTCTGGACTTTGCTCTGCAGAGCAGTTCGCCGGTGTCGATTCGGTATCCGAAAACCAAGGTCGAGCAGGTGCCGCGTGAAGTGGCTCCCGTTAGACTCGGCAAGTCCGAAGTTCTTTCGTGGGGACAAGACGGGACGATAATCGCATGCGGAACGATGCTAGCACAAGCAGTTGCAGCCGCTCAGCAACTGGCAGCAATGGGCCTGAGCGTAGGAGTTGTCAATGCTCGATTCATCAAACCTATCGATGAAGAAGTGATTGCCAGAGCAGCGGGTGCAGGATTCGTCATTACCATCGAAGAAAATGCTGCAATAGGCGGCTTCGGAAGTGCAGTCCTTGAAGCGGCCACTCGATTGAGCTTAAACACCGAGCGTTTCAGGATTCTGGCAATCCCGGATTCGTTCGTTGAGCACGGCGATCGAGATGAACTGCTGGCCGACCTTGGACTGGACGCCGCTGGTCTTGTTCGCACAGCCAAAGAACTGAGTCAGCCGCTGGCAGCCGTCTGAGTCCGAAACTTACAAAAGCAAAAGGACAGGGCGCGTCCCAGCCTCGACCATACTACGAGGCAGCTGGAAGAGTATGTCCCATTCGATTCTGATCGCTGAGTGTCGGACTTTCGGCTTGCAGCAATTTGCGAATACCGGAAAGATTCGCAGCTGCGCGGTGGCTAGCGGTCGAGTAATGCAATCCGAAATAGATCGGCACCAGCGCAGGAAGTGAGTTCGACGAGGATCAGGGAGGTGAGACCGTGAGTGATTTTGCGGTGCGACGAGCGATAGTCCTGTCAGTAACTGGCGTTTTAATGTCGGGAGTTGCTTCGTCCGATGAAACGCCTTTGCCTGCAAATCCGAATGAGGGCATCACACTCATTGATCCGCCAGATCCTCAGCGAACGACTCACGTTCGCTATTCGCTGCAGATCAAAGGCAAGCTAAGCACTCCTTCTGCGGCCGGAACAACTGACTGGGATCTGAATAGTGCAGCGAATTTCGAGTTTGATCAGCGTAGATTTGGATCAGAGGCAGTCGGCCAGTTTGGCATTCGAGCTTTACGTCGATTTCAACAGGCCGAAACCACTTCAAAAGTCGGTAAGGAACACGAAAATGACGTCAGCCTGCCGCAACAATCGAGACTTGTTCAAGTTTACGGTGGAGAGCTCCAACTTGTTCACCTGAGCCCTGATGTGCGATTAACTCGTTCTCAAATCGATCTCCTTCAGTTTCCGTGCGACCCGCTTGCCGTCACCGGGCTTTTGCCGGACAGAACTCTGAAGAATTCGAATGAAAAATGGAACGCTGACGTCTGGGTTGTCGCGATGTTGTCTGGAATAGACGCCGTCGTGACACAGTCTGCAACCTGCGAACTGAAGTCGATCTCTGCTGAGGAAGCCGTAGTTCTCTTCGAGTGCCAGGGAACAGGAGCAATTACAGGATCATCAACCAACGTCAATCTCAGCGGTGAAATGATCATTGATCGCAAACAGTCATTGATTTCGCGAGTAAAGGCCGTCCTGAAGGAAAAGAGGACTCCGGGAACCGTAAGCCCGGGCCTGGATGTCGTTGCGGAGATTGAATGGACACAGGAGATTGCCGAACCAGCAATCGAACTTCCGGAAACCATGCCGGAGGCCATGCCCGACGAGCGACGGCTGCTGCTGACGCTGGCGACTCCATGGCGGGTTCTGCTGCTGCACAACCGCAATTGGCACGTTTTTCACGAAACGTCGGAACTGGTCATGCTTCGTATGCTGCACAATGGCACCCTTCTGGCCCAGTGCAATATCGCATCCGCTCCGCTAATGGCCGCCGGAAAATTCACCAGCGAAGAGGATTACGTGGCGGATGTCGAGCGTGCGATCAAGGATCGAGCTGGCCGAATCACCACCTCCAATGTAACACCGGATCAAAACGGCTGGCGAATTCATCATGTACAGGCAACCGGAGAGGCCAACAGCAAAGCTCTGATCTGGGACTATTACCTCTGCTCAACAAAATCTGGTGAACAGATTTCCCTGGTGTTCTCGCATGCCGAGGAGGACAGCAGTAGCTTCACCGGCGTACCGGATCAGATGCTGCAATCGCTGACAATTCGGTCAGTTCGACCGAAGATCGCGTTACCTCGCTGAGCCACCGCCGGAAATCTCACAAACCTTACTCGGGACACAAGGGTCGGCGGCAACCGGTTTATGACAAAGAAAGCGAACGAAATCGTCCCCCCAGGACTCGTCCTGTGGGGTCGCGAAAATTTCCCAGACGGACACAAATTGTTCGCCTGAACACAGATACGCTCTTGCTGAATATTTCACTCGTCCTTTAACATTGGTTGGCCCGACCGTGGGGGATTGTTCACAATCGCGGTCAGTCCTGATTTTTCAAATTGTATTTTCCGCTGAATCGCGTTCGAAGTTTAGTCCGCTTCGGTCGTGCGTTTGTCTAAGGAAATTTGATATGACAACGCTGTCTTCCGCCAAACGTTCAACGTTTCTGGCGATCGCTCTTTCTCTTTTTGGCAACAGTATCGTGTCGGCGGCGGAAAAAATCGTCCTGACTCCTGACGATGGGAAAACCGCCCAGTTGGTGGCTTCAATGGTTTCTTCTCGGCACATCAATCATCCGGAGATTGATGACACGCTTTCTGAGAAGTTGATGACTCGCTACATCGAAATCTGGGATCCACAGAAGCTTTATTTCCTCCAGTCCGACATTGACTCTTTCTCTGTCGAGAAGACTTCGCTCGACGACAAGATATTGAAAGGTGACGTGCAATTCGCAACGACAGTCTTTGAACGATTCAAACTGCGAATGGGTGAACGTTCCGGAAAGATCGGAGCAGCTATTGATGCCGACCATGACTTTACAGTCGAAGAAGAGATGATCAAAGATCCGGATGATCTGACATGGGCTGCTGATGAAGCAGAACTCGACGAACGCTGGCGCAAGCGAATCAAGTTCGATCTGCTGATGCTGAAACTGGACGATACAGATCTGACAGAAGCTCGAAAGCGCCTGCATACTCGTTATCACACCAATCAGGTCTTCCTGGAGCAGACGGAGGCTCACGAAGTTCTGGAACTGTACCTTTCGTCAATGACACATTGCCTTGATCCTCACTCCAGCTACATGTCCCCACAAACGCTGGCAGATTTCGAAATCGACATGCGTCTGAAGCTGGAAGGCATCGGAGCCCGCCTGAAGTACGAAGATGGTTACACGACTGTCGAAGAAGTCATCGAAGGTGGGGCCGCTCATGCTGATGGCCGGCTGACCAAGGGCGACAAGATCATCGGTGTCTCATCTGACGCGGTGAAGGACTACGTTGACGTTGTCGAAATGAAGCTGACAAAAGTCGTCGACATGATTCGCGGCAAAAAGGGCACCAAGGTGAAACTGCAGGTCATGAAGGAGGCTGGCGGTATTGAGGACTATGAGCTGACTCGAACCGAGGTCAAGATCACCGAAGATGAAGTGAAGGGCAAGATCCTTGAGTCTGAAGAATGGATCGACGGTCGGAAGTCAAAGGTTGGCATTCTGCAGATTCCATCATTCTATCGTGACTTCCAGGGTGCGAACCTTGGTGGTGAGTTCAAAAGCACGTCCCGCGACGTGAAACTTGTTCTCGACGAATTCAAGCAGAACGGCGTTGATATTCTTATCGTCGACCTGCGTTGGAATGGTGGTGGTGCACTTCAGGAAGCGATTGAAGTTTCCGGTTTGTTTATCCCCAAGGGTTCCGTCGTCCAGGTGAAAGAACCCGGCGACAGCGTGCAGGCCTTCGAAGACGAAGATCCGGAAGTTTACTGGCGAAAGCCGATGATCGTGGTTTGCAATCGGTTCTCGGCGTCAGCCTCTGAGATTTTCGCGGGAGCGATCAAGGATTACCGCCGTGGTATCGTGGTGGGAGACCGTACAACTCACGGAAAAGGAACAGTCCAGAATGTGGTTCAGGTCGCTCAGAATCGACTGTCATTGCGTCCCGTCGACCGAGGCGCATTAAAGTTGACGATCAGCAAGTTTTATCGAGTCAACGGCGACAGCACCCAGACCAAAGGCGTGACATCAGACGTGACGCTGCCGTCTCTGTTGAACCATCGTGAGATCGGCGAAGACTCTCTGGACAATGCTCTGGAGTTCGACAGGATTACTCGGGCAGACTACGTGCCGTTCTCTGCCAGCGTGACAGATGCCATGATTTCTCAACTGAAGACACGCAGTGAATCTCGAGTCGCAGAAGACAAAGACTTCGTACAAATCAATAAACTGATCGCCAAGTATCTTGAGCGTCAGAATGACAAAACCATTTCTCTGAATGAGAGTGTCCTGCGCGCAGGAGAAGAGGAATTGAAGCAGGAAAAGAAGGAAGAGGAAGAAGCGATCAAGCAGGCTACGGGCTCCGGGAAGGACGACATCTTCCCGAACAACTTCTACAACAAGGAACTGGTCAACATCACGCTGGACTACCTTGAATTGGTGAACAGTATGACATCGGCCAGGAAATAACCATCCTGACACAGGACCTCTATCGACGGCAAGCCAATTTCAAATTTGGCTTGCCGTTTTTCGTTATGTGTTTCGGCGGATCGAGTCATACACGATATTCAAGGCTGAACGTTCGACGTCGTTGCGATGATTTCTCTGGCAACTTTCCGGATTAGCCACGTATTTTTGAGTGACGATCACATTCCTGCATCGCTACTCTGCGTGGGCACCGTATTCTGTATTCTCCGCTCAGTGCATTTTAACACGACGTGCTCGCGGGATACTTTGCAAAGGATGGCCTTGATCGCGGTCGGCACTGGATAATCTTGCTCGGAGACATTCGATGACTTGGACTTCCACGAAGGCGTTTCATTTCCGGCCTCGCATCTGCATTTTCGTCTTACCTTACCACGAATCACTCGACACGGCTCCTTGCTGGGACAGTTCCAAGTTCCGGTTCTTCCGATCGATGGAAGGCCGGAATCGCCAAGCGAGTGATCACACCGGAAACGTCCGTGTGGTTGGCCGGCATGGATCCAAACGAGCCCCAGACGGAAAGCTCACCGACCTGTGATGAAGGGATTGCCTTTGCGATCATCGGTGTCGAGGTTTTGACGGCCAGTGACTTCTGCAGTTCCGCACGCGAGGCGGCCGCACCTTCGTGGTGCCTGCATCAGTTCCAGACGAAGAGGATTGCCAGGTCCACTGTAACCACGCCCGGAGATGACCTGATCAATTATCTGGCTTGACGAAGCTCAGAGCAAGTCCCGTAGCCGAATATACAGACTTGATGGTTGATCGAACGATCGAACTGATCGGCGAGGCCTGAGTAACCCTGCTCCCGCCAGCCTTCAGTTTGGCGACGGCAAGACAACTTTTGCGGTCAACCGACGCAATAATCGTGAAGCAGACATTCCGGATTCGTTGGCGAAAGGCACTCCACTCGTCGGGTCTCTGTAGATCACTCCGTCCCGGTAATAACAGGACTCGCGACGATGGCAGCCTGAGTGCTGTGCTGTTTGGGTATGCATGTCATCCGACGACACTTAGCTTCATGACATGGTGTGGCGACTATCCCGGGCTTCGCTCAACTGGAACTCGAAAAGAACTATCCCGGAACTACGGCCATGTTCGTCAACACCTGCGGTGGCGACCAGAATCCGCTTCCTCGCCGCACTGTTGAACTCTGCGAGAAGTATGGCCATATGCTGGCCGTCTCTGTTGAAGAGGTCCTGAAAAAGCCGTTAAAGCCAATATCGCCGGGTATCAAAACGGCCTTTGAAATGATTGACCTTCATTATCTGAATGTCGTCTCCAAAGAAGAGCTAATGATGCTGGTCAATGACAGCAACGAATTAAAAGCACGCTGGGCGAAGCGAATGCTGGCAAAACTGAACGCCGGAGAACAGTTCAAAGACTCTTATCCATATCCGGTTCACGCATGGCAGCTTGGTAAGGAAACTCTTTTCATCGGAATGGGCGCAGAAACCGTTGTGGACTATGCCCTGCGATTCAAATCAGAGTATGGCGAAGGCACCTGGGTTATGGGATACGCTGATGACATGATCTCGTACATTCCTTCTCGAAGAGTCTGGGAAGAGGGTGGCTACGAGGGAGGTTCAAATCTCTACGAATACGGCCGTCCGGCTTTTCGATGGGCGGGAGACATCGAAGATCGAATCGCCGCTTCTGTGCATAAACTCGTCAAACAAGTCAAGGAGTGATGCAGCCTTCAAGACATGGACACGTATCCGAGGTTTGACGATTATTGAGATCAGCGAGCTGCCATTGCACTCAAAGCCGCGCACGAAATATCCTGAACCCAGGGAACACGTGCTCACGCAAAGCAACAACTGTCATGGAGTGACAATATGTCTAACTCTGCAACAATGCGCCCCGAGATTTGACTCCATTGGATTGTTGGCACTGATGTAACAAACCGGCAAGTACCAGCAGGACGGAGATCTCCGCAAGCCTTTCATTCTCAGTGTTACCAAAACCATAATGACGACTTTATAGACCGGCCGTTTGGCCAACCCGCATGAGGCGACGAAGTCCTCAGCAGGATTGAAAACGGGAAAAGAACGTGATTCGAGTGAACGAGGACAAAGCCATCCGACGAGTGATGGATCTGATTTCAATTTCGGGTGGTAGTTGTCAGGAACACGAGGTGTCGGCGTGGATCCAGAAAGCTCTGACAGACGCAGGGATTCCGGAAAACGCCATCACGATCGACAACGCTCACAAAAAGAGTCCTGCGGGCGGAACGACCGGCAATCTGATTATCAAACTGAAAGGCACGATCAAGGGTCCGCGGCGTCTGTTAATGGCTCATATGGATACTGTCCCAATTTGTGCGGGATGTCAACCTGTTCGAGAAGGGGACTGGATTCGTCCAAGGTCCAAAGAGACTGGATTGGGTGGCGATAATCGCGGAGGTTGCGCAGTTGTGCTGACGGCGATCCTCGAAGCCATCAGCCAGGGACTTGATTATCCGCCGCTGACACTATTGTTCACCGTTCAGGAAGAAATTGGACTCCGAGGTGCTCGGTTTCTGAATGCCGGAAAGCTCGGCAAGCCAGAACTCTGCTTCAACTGGGACGGACGAGATCCCAACAGCCTGATCACGGGAGCCGTTGGCGCCAACAATCTGTCGATTCGCATCGAAGGAATTGCCAGCCACGCCGGCGCGCATCCTCAGGATGGCGTCAATGCGGCCGTAATTGCATCGATTGCGATTGCTCAGCTTCAGAAGACCGGCTGGCATGGATTGGTCCGAAAAGGAAAGCAGCGAGGCTCCAGCAATTTAGGTGTCATATCCGGCGGAGATGCCACGAACGTTGTTATGCCATTGGTAACTCTGCAGGCGGAAGCTCGAAGTCACGACAGTAAGTTTCGACAGCAAATTGTGGCTGCTTGGCGAGATGCTTTTGAAACTGCGACTGACAGTGTCACCAATGCCGGTGGACAGTACGGTTCGCTGAAGTTCGTCGAAGACGTGCGTTACGACGCATTTCGAATTGACGATAGCAGCCCGTGTGTTCTTGCGGCGAAGGCAGCCTCGGAAGCCGTTGGCCTCCATCCGATTGCCCAGATCTGTGATGGTGGATTGGATGCAAACTGGATGGCTCTGCATGGATATCCGGCGGTAACGATGGGCTGCGGTCAGCACGAGATTCACACCGTCAAAGAACGCCTGAACATTCCTGAATATCTGGCTGCATGCAATGTCGGCCTCGCTCTGGCAACGGGGATGTAGTTCAACATCCTGAGCAATTGCAGATTAAGACAGCTCTGCCCCATCCTCCATGCTCACCCGCGATTTCTATTGAAAGATCCTGACATGCGATTCGTACTGTTGGGCTGGCTGATCGTCTCCGGAATCATCGTGGCGGATGATAAGCCGCCTCAGTCGGCGGTTCGAAAGCCAATTCCGGACCGATTGGTAGTGCTGACTTTTGACGATTCTTCGAAATCACACTTTACCATTGCCCGGCCACTACTCAAAGAGTACGGCTTTGGAGCGACGTTCTTTATCACCGAAGGATTTGACTTCAACGAGAACAAGCGCGACTACATGACCTGGGAGGAAATCCGTCAACTGCACGAAGACGGATTCGAGATCGGAAATCACACGCGAGACCATCTCGGGATTACAGATAAAACGGCCGATCGCCTGGATGAGCAACTTAAAGGGATCGAGTCACAATGCAAGGCTCACGGAATTCCCTCTCCGACAACGTTTGCCTGGCCCGGAAATGCGACAACTCCAGCGGCGTTCGCTGTACTGCAAAAGCATGGCATTCAATTCGCCCGACGTGGCGGAGCGCCAGAGTATCCCTATGAAGAAGGGCGAGGATTTGCTTTTGAGCCGGGCAGCGATCATCCACTACTGCTGCCATCCGCTGGCGACGCTCGGCCGAAATGGGCGATTCAGGATTTGATTCGAGCGGCTGAACAAGCTCGTGATGGTCGAATCGCCATTCTGCAATTCCATGGCGTTCCAGATACGGCCCATGATTGGGTCAGTAGTAGCCAACAGAACTTTGAGGCTTACCTGAAGTACCTTCATCTCGAAAAATACACGGTCATCGCCCTGAGAGACCTTCAGCACTATGTCGATCCCATAGTTGTTCCGACTGATCCGAACGCCATCATAAACACCAGAAAAGCAAAGCTGAAGAACTGACGCTCAGTCCATCGCTCCAAGCATTTCCTTGCCGCTTCATCGAAAAACGGCTCATCGCAGCTGCGACGAGCCGTTCTCATGTCGTAATCCAAAGCACCTTTACGCGAGCGGCTTCTGCCAGCAAGCTTTAGGTCTTTCAGGTCGGCTCGCAATAAGCTGCTGCCCGGGAAGAGGTGATACTCAGTTCTTCGCCAGCGATGTTGCCCCAAGCTTCGAGAGTCACACCGGCGAGTAATTTGTTAAATGCGGCTTCTGAAGAAGCAACGACCTCAACCAGAAATCGCGTGTTACTCTCCCGGAAAAGAGCCGCTGCGATTGAGCCAGCTTTCAAGTCGATCTGGACACCTACCCGGCCAGCAAATGCCATTTCGGCCGCGGCACCGCCAAGCCGCCTTCGCTGAGATCATGGCAGGAAAGAACCAGCCCCGCTTGGATGGCCTGATGCAGTGCTCGGAAGGTTTTAGAGCAGTCTCTTTATCAACAGTCGGCACTTTGCCACCGCTGAGGCCATTGACGAGGCGTTGTAATGGCTGCCGCCCATTTCGTCCTTGGTTTCACCAATCAGATAAAGCAGATTGCCTGGACCTTTGAGATCCATCGTAACACAGGTTTCGACATCAGTCGACCTGGCTACGCCGTAATGAGCAGCGTTGAGGGAACGGTGACTGTACGGACGAGTTCCGCTTCCATCTGTAGCTGAATCCGTTATTCAGGCTGTCTTTCCACTGACAAACGGTGTACCGTAAGCCACGGCCATGTCCTGACAGCCGACAGCAGCTCGAACAAGAGTTCCCCAGAGTTTCCGGACGCTCCGTGTTTCCCCAACAGAAGTTGTCGAGGATCGCGATGCGATTGGGATTCGCTCCAACTGCGACGCAATTTCGACGGCCTCATCAATGGCACTGGCCGCCATCCAATAAGGATCCCGATCGCCAAAGTGAGGATTGATTCCGCAGGACACGACAAGGCCACGACTGGAATTCAGATCGGGGCGAACAACTGCCGCGTCGGATGGCCCATCGTTATGAACTCCGGACAAGCGGTTTGATCACGCTGCCAGCCTGAACTGTGGTCATATTGGCGAATGATCCACTCTTTACTGGCAACGTTCAGCGAGCCAAGGATCTTCTTCAGATCATCCGTGTAGTCAGCTTTACCTGATTCAGCCCCTGAGCGACTTGAGCTTCTTTATTTCATACACCGCTTCTCTGATGACCGGCGGACGACCGTCATGCAGGAAGTTGCATGCTGACTTCGCCAACTTTGTCTCACCATACTTCAGAACCAATTGCTTAGTATTTGTGAATTGACCGATGGCGGTCGCTTCCACACCTTCGGAGGCACACAAATCCCGGAACTGCTCCCAGTTTGCAGGAGGCACCGAAAAGCACCATTCGTTCCTGTGCTTCCGAGATCCAGATCTCAGTGTAAGACAATCCAGAATACTTCAGAGGGCGCCTTTATCCAGCCAGACTTCGGCTCCCGTGTCTTCTCCCATTTCGCCGACGGCACTGCTGAAGCCACCAGCTCCGCAGTCGGTGATCGCGGAATATAAGTTCAGATCGCGAGCCGCCAGAATCACATCAGCCACCATCTTTTCGGTGACAGGATTGCCAATCTGAACAGCGCCTCCGCTGATGTAAGCTCGCTCTCTTCCGTGAGTTCACGAAGAAAACGTCGCGCCGTGAATTCCATCTCGCCCTGTTCGCCCCCCGACAGAAACGATCAGATCCCCGGGACTGACCTTCTTGTCGCATTTGTCGACAGGAATCATCGCAACGTTGCCGCAGTAAACCAGGGGATTCCCCAGATACCGATCATCAAAACACACGGCACCGTTAACGGTCGGAATCCCCATCCTGTTCCCGTAGTCCCGAACGCCGGAGACAACTCCCTGCATCACAGCCTGTGGATGCAGAACTCCAGGCGGCAACTGGTCTGCTGGGTAATCCGGTCGAGCGAAACAGAATACATCGGTACTGCAGACCGGGCGAGCACCCAGTCCGGTTCCGAGCGGATCGCGGATTACCCCACCAAGCCCCGTGTTTGCTCCGCCATAAGGTTCAATCGCGGACGGATGATTGTGCGTTTCGACCTTGATGCAAACATTCTGGCGATCATCAAACTTTACGATGCCGGCGTTATCTTTAAAGACGCTGACGCACCAGTCATTCTTGCCAAGCGATTCACGAATCTGCACCGTCGCAGCAAAGATTGTTTCCTTCAACATGCTGTTAAAATGAATATCGCGGACGACTTTGCCTGCAGACGTTTCGACGTAGTGAATTCGCCCACCAAGCGTTTTGTGCGAACAGTGCTCACTCCATGTCTGAGCGACGGTCTCCAGTTCGATGTCGGTAGGATCACGCTGCAACGATCGGAAGTAATCCTGAACTGTCTTCATCTCAGCGATGCTCAGGTAGAGTTGTCCCTTTTTGCTGAGAACCATCAGCTCATCATCGTTCATGTCTCGAATAGGAACTGTCGACAGCTTGAGTTTGTACTCGCTTCCCAGCGACAAGTCCTTAATCTGCAGAGGACCTTTCACGACATATTCAATTGCATCGTTCGACAAGACCTTCTTCGTCAATTGCGTTAACCTTGCCGCATCCAGATCGCCAGTGATCCAATATCGTCGACAGGTTGCGACGTTGGTGACGTTCAGATTCAGTCGCGTCAATGCCTTTACGGCATTCTCGGCAACGCTGTCGGTAACGCCGGGATGTAATAGAACGTTCAGCAGAATCTGAGCCTGAGAACCGGCAACGTCGGCTGACGAAGCGGGTAACTGGCGAACGTGGAATTGCTCAGTGACAGAGTCGACCAGCAGTTGGTCAGCCGCTCGATTAATATCCTCTGGCGTTAGTTCCCCCTGGATCAGGAACGTCCGGGCGGAGATGACCGATTTCAAGCCGGCAATCCCCTGGCTCTTGGCGCTCGCCAAAACTCGCTGACCTTCGTAGTCCTTTTCGCTGCCGATTGGCAGAATTTCCACTTCCAGAGCATGATTGGTTGAGATCCGTGAGAGGAGACTAAGTGCCGACCGGCAGAACAACAGGAATCGCTTTTTATGCCACGCTGGCAAAGAAACGCAGGATTTCCTGAAACGGCCAGCTTGAGAGGGTACCGGGAAACCTTGTCCTGTTCAGGAATCAAAGTTCCCGCAGGTGCCAAAGTACTTTGTGGGCGAAGTATTTCACGGCAGGAACGTGAGTACAAGAAACGGAGCAGGGGGATTCTCAGGAAGCGGATTCCGTTGGGGGTTGGGTTGATGCGGAAAAACCAAGCACCGACCAAGGAGGTCATAGCCTTAATTGACGGCGTCGGTACACTGTGATGAAAATGGGCGATTATTCAGCTCCCGAACCGAGCGGCTGCATAAGACCGCACGATCGCTCACATTGCTCGCATTCAGCCAGACGGGTCTGTAATGCGTTCAATCGGTTGAGCAACCCAACCGCTTTTTCTCCTCGCTCCGCGAGTCTTTGAACCACCAGGAACTACCTGTGACCAATGGCCTCTCTCCCGATTATTGATTCTTATCAGCTCCATCATCCCCCGGGTCAGCTCCTCAGAGCCTCTCGATCCACGCCAGACCAAGGGAACATATGCCTTCGTCAGTCTGGGCTGCCCAAGAATCTCAAGCTGGATAAAGCAGAAGATGTTGGGATCGCTTTCTTCTCGATGGCTACGCACTCGTCTCGGAGCCGGAAGGTGCTGGATTTCGTCATCGTCAACACCTGCGGCTTCATTGAAAGCTCACGAGCAGAATCTCGCTCCGTCATTCAGGAAATGCTGACCTGAAGAAAGCCGGCAAAACGAAGGGTGTCATCGTGGCAGGATGCCTTCCGCAGCGACTCGATCCTGTCGGACGGCGGACTGCTGAAGCAGATGCCCGACATTGATCATGTGGTTGGCGTTTTGGAAGAGATGAAATTACGAAGGTCGCCGATCGACTTGCGGGTGTGCTCGCGAACAACGTGAATTGTTCCGCCTGGCCCCAATCAAGGCGATGAACGATCAGTCGCGCCTGCGAATCACCTGGAATACTATGCCTATCTGAAGATTTCGAAGCGCTGCGACCGCACCTGTACGTTCTGTTCACCTCTTCGATGTGGGAAGCACGTCACGAAGCCTATCGAGATGATTCTGGATGAAGCTCGCGAGCTGTCCGAGGACGGAGTTCGAGAACTGATCCTGGTTGCTCAGGATACGACTTACTACGGCATGGACTCTACGGCAAGGTTCAACTGGCAGAACTGCTTCGACAACTGCAGAAGGTCGAAGGCATCGACTGGATTCGCCTGATGTACCTGTACCCAATTAATTTTTCTGATGAGTTGATCGACGTGATCGCCGACTCACGCAATATCCTGCCATACCTTGATATGCCTCTTCTGCAGCACATTAACTCCACGGTTCTTAAACGCATGCAGCGTCGAGTCAACAGCGAACAAACTCGAGAACTCGTCCAGAAGCTACGGGAGCGAATTCCAAACGTTGTTCTGC
This sequence comes from Planctomycetaceae bacterium, assembly GCA_046349735.1. Taxonomy (GTDB): domain Bacteria; phylum Planctomycetota; class Planctomycetia; order Planctomycetales; family Planctomycetaceae; genus SXXK01. The sequence goes on along the minus strand of JAXMBU010000002.1, from coordinate 39,809 downwards.
GAACGACTTTATTGCCGGATTCCCGGAGAAACCGACGAGCAATTCGAAGAGCTGAAGCAGTTCGTGAAAGAGACACGCTTCGAACGTATGGGAGTCTTTACATACTCTCTGGAACCCGGAACCCCAGCCGTCAAACTCGAAGGCCATCTGCCGGAAGAAGTCAAAGAAGCCAGACGTGATGCTTTGATGGAACTGGTGCAGGAAATCGCCTTGAGCACGCCGATCGCATGATCGGCTACGAACTGGATGTGATCATCGACGAAGAAGTCGGTGACGGCGCTGAGTGGGTCGCACATTTGCAGATGCCCTGGAGATTGACTCGAACGTCATTGTGACTGGCTCGGAACTCCAGATCGGAGACATGGTGCCAGTTGAAATCATGGAATGCCAGGACTACGACCTCGTCTTGGCATGGTGTCGATGACGATGAGGGCGAGCAAGAGTAATCTGCCGATCAGGAATGTCGATGTCCGGAGAATTTCAGACACGGGCATCCCCGAACCCTGAGATTCGGCCAGCATGTATCGAGACACGGATGACTCAGGCTGACGTTCCCGTTGATTTCAAATTCTCCTGATCAAATCGTTGGCACGCCGTTCTCTATGGAATCACCGGAAACGACACTGCACTGAAGCAGAACCCGAGCCGAAACGGGGAGCGGTCATTGGGCGTGAATCGCTCAACATGCCGAACTTCGTAACGGCAACTCGGCTGCTTTTGTCAATTGTTCTTTTTTCGATGATCACTGCTGGCGAATGGTGGATCTCAGCCGCAGCACTGTTTGTCTTCGCCGCGTCGACCGATGCACTCGATGGTTATTTAGCTTCGCAAATACAGACAGATAACAGTCCTGGGACGCATTCCACCCGTTCGTGGACAAGGTTATCGTCTGCGGAACCTTTGTTTTTCTTCTGGAAAAGCAGGGGACGCCCGGATCAGGAGTCAACGCATGGATGGTCATCATCATTATTGGGCGTGAAATGTTTGTCTCCAGCCTGCGTGGAATTCTGGAGAAAGAGGGCAAGTGACTTCTCGGACAGCCTGTCCGGAAAACTCAAGATGTCCGTACAGTGTGTGGTTGGCTCGCTGGCCAGCCTGTTGTCTCTCTCCAGATCTTCCATGGCCGTGGTTACTGACAGTCCGGGATGTGCTGGGTTGTGGTTTGCAGTGAAGATCACAGTCTGGAGCGGATTCGTTTATCTCCTTCGAGGCTTCTCTCTGCTGCGTCAGGGATAGCCTTCAGCGGTTCACAATGCTGAAGTCCCAACGCCTCTTGAGAAGAAGCCCCTTCTTTCCGGCTGTGCGATGACAGAAAAAGCTGGCTGAAGTCTCGATTGGGCACGGACCTTTAAAAAAGCTCAGCACTGAACGATTTGCAGCCAGCAGCTCTACTCAACTACGGGTTTTCCCCGCGCGGAGAACCATCATGACCGGAGTGTTTGCATCCTCCTTGCAGTAAGGCGCGTTCCCACGGGGAATTTCACGCAAGTGAGGGCACAGTTCCTCAGATCACAGGACCGGACTTCGCCCTAGGGCGGATCTACCTGGAAACGCCCACAGGAACTGCCCGCAACACGGGTAATAGGGGTACTTGCTCGGGTTGGAGCTGATAAACAACCGTTCGTCCACCCGAATAAAAACCGTAACTCAAGTCATAAAACTGGCGCAGGCTCAGCAAAGTTCAGAAGCCAGAGCACTCCGGCCAAGAGAAGAAAATTGGAGACGCAGCGATGATCCAGTCAGTTGCACCATCAATGACATCAAATTCATTTTCAGCACCAGCTTCAGACGAAGCCGCGTTCCGAACCTGGATGTCACGACGTGACGCAGCACGACAGCAGATCCGACGCCTGTCTCGTCGAGAGCTTCAGGTAGTCCAGCTTGTCTCAAATGGACTGGCCAACAAGAGCATTGCTCAGGAGCTGCAGATCAGCGTAAAGACGATCGAAAAACATCGAGCCAACGCCGCTCGCAAACTGGGAGTGAACAGCACGGCAGAAATGGTTCGCATCTCTGTCCTGGCCGACCAGGAACTTCAGGAACGAAATCGCTTTGCAAGTCAGGCTTACTTTGAGCCAACAGAATCTGTGATGTCAGAAAACTGAATCTCGTTCCGTCCAAAGCAATGGCGACACGTCGGCCAGTTTCAGTACCTTGACAACGGACGTTCCGATACCGGAGTGATGCCTGCGAGGCGTGGCAAATCTTGCCCTTGCGGCTAGTCTTTGCAAAAGCAAACGTACTTTCGGCGTCACCATCAACTTTCAACCTGCGGTCCATTGGGAATTGGGAAGATTCTGCAAACCATCAATGCCAGGGGATAACTGGGCACCATTTCCGAAGGTTTGGAATAAAAGCGTCACAGTCCTCACCGAGTACCCCGAAAAACTCACAGTGCGTACTTGCGTGCTCTCACAACGGAGGAAGACTTTGAATCCTCTCTTTTTGCAAGATAATCACGATCTGGTCTCCGCCTGATTTGAATTGCGACTGGCGGTTCGCGAACTTGGTTGAGAGAAAAGCTGTCAACCTTCGCATGCAGGGTTTAGACATAAAGTCTCGCTTGGTGGCCCGTTGCTTAATAGCCTTTCCCGAAGACAGGCGGAAGCAACGATTTCTGGCCGTTGACTAGCCAGTATCCACCCTGACTGTACACTCTGTCTTCTCAGGCTGCGCCATTTTCCTGAATCCTGCAGATCGGGAATTTTCGGCGATCAGAGATTTCGAGTCTCCGCGATTGGCTTCCGAGCAGTTCTTCCATGTCGTCACCTCCATCCGTTCAATATGCGTCACGCACGGACAAAGGCATGCGTCGCGCCATGAATCAGGATTCGTTGCAGGTTCGAATGTGCAACGACGCGGACGAGTGGAGTCGTTGCGGACACCTGTTCGTTGTGGCGGATGGTATGGGAGGACACGCCGTAGGTGATCTCGCCAGTCGCATTGCGATTGACACGCTCCCACACGCTTACTTCAAGAATAATGATGCCCCAAACGTTGAGAGTCGAATGAGGGAAGCGATCGTTGCGGCCAACAAAGCGATCAATGATCGAGGCCGTGAGAACCGTGAATTTGAGGGAATGGGAACAACCTGTAGCGTTCTCAGTCTTTCTGAACGTGGTGCTTTGGTTGGTCATGTCGGTGATAGTCGCGTATATCGCGTTCGCTGTGGTCGCATCGAGCAACTCACCTTTGACCACAGCCTTCAGTGGGAAATGATTCGACTTGGTCGAGCCACTCCCGAGAACGTCGAACTTTTTCATCCTCGAAATGTGATCACTCGATGTCTTGGACCTGACCCTCATGTGCAGGTTGATATTGAAGGGCCATTCTCGGTCGAAGCAGGCGATCTGTTTCTGCTGTGTTCAGATGGCCTGACCAATCATGTCAGTGATACAGAGATTGGCCAGATTGTCGGTTCAATGCCCCCGACGGAATCGTCCAGACTGCTCATCAATCTGGCGAACTGCCGCGGAGGATCCGACAACAGTACAGTTGTAGTCATCGGTATTGATAGTTATCCCCTGTCTACCACTGGAGAGACTGTTTCCGGGTCCATGCCAGTCTTACAAGTACGGACTGCGGAAATGGCGTCTGTGCACTCAGCGGCACTGTGGAAAACACTATTGGCCATCGCCGCTGTCATCTGCCTTGTGTCCGGTATCAGCCTTGCACTCATACATAATAATGCGGCTGCTGCAGTTCTTGTTGCAGCCTCGGTGTTTGCGTGGCTGATCAGCCGCCGATTGTCGAAAAATGATGCGACCGTCACCTCGACATCAGAAGATGTCGATCCGCTTCCCCAGCTTAGTCCTCCCGACGCAACAGAACAACCGGCAGAACCACCGAGACGTAGAAATGTGATGCCGGAATCTTCGAACGTATCACGTTCTGCATTCCTGCCAACTTCTCCTTATCGAGTCATCAACTCGGAATTGTCGGAGGACCTTCTCTCAAATCTTGCGGAAGTTCAAAGCGATCTTGTTCAGGCTGCCAGAGACAGCGGTTGGAAAGTCGATTTTGAAGAACTGACGAACCTCAACCGACAAGCAGTTCAGTCACAGCAAGCTCAGAAACTTGATCGAGCCATCAAGGCACGTGGAAAAGCAATCGACTTGTTGATGAAAGAGCTGTATCTTAGATCACGTCCGAACTAATTTTTTGAGGCGTCAGGAACGGGTATATCAAAAGTCGCCGCGACGAAACCTGCAGTCTGTGCTGGAGATACGTCATCGGCGAAATTGGGGACTAGACCTCTGGTATTGGCCTGAATAGGATAAGGCAGCACCTGCGGCTCTTTCCCAAGGGATAATTTCTCGGTTTCGCTGTGTGCCTGGGTTTTGCTTTTCGCCGGACTGTTTCGTGATACCTTCGATGAGTACATCTCAGAAACAACCAGCTTCTGCCACCGAGCCCGAATTAACCGTGGTTATGCCGCCGCAACGCGCGGTGGATGGCGAAACGGAGAGCCAACTGTCGCAGGCGGAAGTCGAGCAACTCCGACAAGAACGGGTGGATGCAATAAAGGCCGCAGTGAGCCGGGGCGACTATGACTCCGACGACATCCTCGAAAAAGCTCTTTCCCGGATGTTGCAGAGTCTTGAAGACGAAGATTCCTCGGTTTGACCGATTTTTGGGCGCTGTTAAAGAACGGCTTTTCAGAAAAGAGCCTCTTCCTGGGCATCGCGAGTGACATTTCGCAAAATCCTCGCCAAACTAAACGGGATTGCAGTGCGAAATCCCAATAACGCAAGGCACACCGCCTGAACTCATTTTACGGAAAAGCTCAGGTCGCTATCTCGGTTCGGCGTTTTCTCTGAGGTTCAAAGTGAGTGATCTGGCTGTCAACGAGTTCGATCGTCAGGAAGTCGCAGCGTCGCCTGTGGAAAAGTTTCGTGAGTACCTGGCAACACAGGGAAAACGTCTGACACAGGAACGCGAAACGATTGTTCGTGAGATCTTCGCTGAACATGAGCATTTCGATTCTGATCAGATCGTCGCACGGCTGACTCAGCCCCGACGAGATGGTGGACGCGTTAGCCGGGCGACAATTTATCGGACCATCAGTTCGCTCGAAGAGGCAGGACTGATTCGTAAAGTCGCGCGTTCGAATGATCGTGAAGTTTACGAACACGATTACGGATATCCTCAGCACGACCATTTCATCTGCGAAAAGTGCCAGCAGCTTGTGGAGTTTCGCAACGAGGAAATCTCGGCTGTCCTCGAACGAGTTGCTGCGGATCACGGCTTTCGAATGAGTGGCCATCGTCTGGAAGTGCATGGCATCTGTGCCGAATGCGCAAAGCCTCCATCACGTCGACACCGTAAGCTGGACATGATCTAGGTATGGCCGTGTCAACTGTGCGAGTGCTGTCTGTCATTCCGCCGATGACACAGCTTAATACGCCGTACCCTTCAACGGCCTACCTGACGGGATTTCTGCGTTCACAGTGTATCCACGCCACACAGGAAGATCTGGCCCTGGCCCTCGTGCTGAGGCTGCTGTCATCAGACGGATTAACCTCCATTCGCGAGCGAATTCTGCTCATTGATGAGCAGCTGCGAACTCCCGGCGTTAATCGATTTCTTCAGCAGTTCGATCAGTATCATTCGACGATCGATCGGACAATCGCTTTCCTGCAGGGGAAAGATTCCACGCTCGCCCATCGCATCGCCAGTCGCAACTTCCTTCCAGAAGGATCGCGATTTGATTCGCTCGATGTCTACGTTGCGGATGACGAGTTCAGCGACGATCCCATGGCATGGGCATTCGGAATGCTGGGAGTCCTGGATCGAGCTCGACACTTCGCAACTCTTTATCTGAGCGATCTGTCTGATATTCTGCGCGAAGCGATCGATCCCAGATTCGAATTTGTCCGTTACGCGGAATCGCTGGCCCAGAGTCAGCCCACGTTTGATCCTCTCGCAGAAGCCTTGGCCGCCCCTCTGAATCTTGTCGATGAGTTCCTGCAGGATCTGACACGGCAGGCAATCAATCGGCACCGGCCGGATCTTGTGCTGATCACCGTTCCTTTTCCGGGAACTGTCTACGCGGCTTTCCGTATCGCACAGGCCATTCGATCACACTCCCCTACAATCCGGACAGCATTAGGCGGCGGATTCGCCAACACAGAGCTTCGTGAATTATCCGAACCGCGCGTCTTCGACTATTTCGACTTCGTGACTCTGGATGATGGTGAACGTCCTTTGCTTGCGTTACTGGATTTTCTTCAGGGCCAGCGCCCCGCAAGTCAACTGGTGCGCACCTTCATGCGCAGTACAGACAACGAGGCCGAACCTGCCAAAGTTCTCTATGTCAACTGCGCTGAACCAGACGTGCCTTTTGCAGAAGTCGGCACACCGACCTGGGATGGCCTTCCCATCGACCGTTACCTTTCAACGCTCGATATGCTCAACCCGATGCATCGACTGTGGTCCGATGGTCGCTGGAACAAACTCACCATCGCTCATGGGTGTTATTGGAAGAAGTGCAGCTTTTGCGACGTCACTCTCGACTATATTTCACGCTACGACACGGCGGCAGCGGAGACCCTCGTTGATCGCATTGAGACGATCGTTTCCGAAACTGGTCAGACAGGCTTTCACTTTGTCGACGAAGCCGCTCCTCCCAAAGGGCTGAAAGCACTGGCGGAAGAATTACTTAGCCGCAAACTTTCTATTTCGTGGTGGGGCAATATTCGATTCGAAAAGTCTTTTACTCCGGAGCTTTGCCAGCTACTGGCCGACAGCGGCTGCATCGCAATCTCCGGAGGCCTTGAAGTCGCTTCAGATCGACTATTGAATCTGATGAAGAAGGGTGTCTCCGTCGAGCAGGTTGCTCGCGTCACTCGCGGATTCAGCGATGCTGGAATTCTGGTGCATGCGTATCTGATGTATGGTTTTCCAACTCAGACAGTGCAGGATACCGTTGACGCATTGGAGTATGTTCGCCAACTATTTGAAGAGGGATGCATCCAGAGCGGCTTCTTCCACCGATTCACCTGTACGGTTCATTCGCCCGTAGGAAAGAACCCAGAGGAATATGGAGTCACACTGATTCCTCTTCCCCCGGTGACGTTCGCCAAAAACGACATCGGCTTCATTGACCCAACCGGCGTCGATCATGACACTCTGGGGCAAGCACTTAATAAAGCGCTCTACAACTTCATGCATGGCATCGGGCTGCAGGAAGATATCCGCAGTTGGTTCGGAGGAAAGGTGCCCAAACCTCGAGTTGCCAGAAACTATATTGCCAGAGCTCTTTACACAAACTGATGCAAGGGGCTGCAAATGGTCGGTCATACGGAACGAACTCAATTGGCGGGGTTGAGTTTTCATCATTTGTCGATGTTCGTATTGGGCATTCTGTTCCTGATACATTTGCCCACAAGCCTTGCTAAGAGCCCATCACAAACTGACGTTCTGGTTTACGGTGCCACGTCGGCAGGTATTTCCGCAGCCATCGCCGCAGCCACCGAGGGGCATGAAGTCCTGTTGTTTGAGCCCACAAATCATATTGGTGGTCTTGTCACAAGCGGGCTGTCTCATACCGACTTTCATTCACGCGAAAGCCTTTCCGGTGCATTTCTGGATTTCGCTCTGCGCGTGCAAAAACACTATGAGAAAAACTATGGCCCGGATTCACAACAACTCAAGGACTGCGAGGGCGGTGTTTTCGCCGAGCCCAAAGTCAACCTTGCAGTCTTCGAGCAGATGCTGGCAGAGTGGCCAAAGATCAGAGTCCTGCATCAACATGTATTGAAGTCCGTTGAAATGAACACGGCTGGATCTCGCATTCGGTTAGTGACATTCACTGACGCCCATGGGGCTGAACTCACCATCAACGCTGAAGTCGTGATCGATGCGTCTTACGAAGGCGATCTGATGGCCATGGCAGGAGTGCCATGGCGAGCTGGACGAGAAGGGCAGGGCGAGTACGGCGAAACACTGGCTCCAGAGGAACCCGACGACCAGTTGCAGGCTTACAATTTCCGTTTCATCATGACTCAGAATCCCGCAAACCGAGTCACCCCGCAGGCACCTGCGGGATATCGACGCGAAGATTTCACCGACGTTCTCGTGGCTCTGCAATTCGGCCAGATCGATAAGATCTTCGATTATCCTCGCCGATGCATCTTCAAAGCTCATCAGCCGCCGCTGCCGAATGGAAAATACGATATCAACGATGTCTCCGGTGGGCTCGTGCGTCTTTCATTGCCTGGACAGAACCGGAATTGGCCGAACGGAACAACGATCGAACGCCAGCAGATTTACGCTGAGCACCTGCGAGATCAGGTCGGATTGTTGTACTTTCTGCAGAACGATGAAGCCGTTCCGGAAAAATTTCGCCGCGAAGCTCAGCAATGGGGTTGGTGTCGAGATGAATTTACAGATACCAACCATTTGCGGTTCTGCGCGAAATGAAGTCGCTGCATGATTGGACGCCGTGTGTTTACTCAGCGAGACAGCGAACACGCTCAGGGAGATGCTCGAGCAGTCCTGCATCCTGACTCCATCGCCATGGGAGACTATGGCAACAACTGCCATGGCACACATCATGAAGGTCCGCGCTTCGGAGGAAAGCATTCTGGTGAATTCTATAACCCTGTTCCGCCTTATCAGATTCCTTACGGAACACTGCTTCCGAATGCTGTTGAAAATCTGCTGGTGCCAACAGCCGCCAGTTCTACTCATGTTGGCTTTGCGCGTTGCGGCTTGAACCGATCTGGATGTCACTCGGGCAAGCTGCTGGTCATGCGGCTGCAATCTCGATTCAGAAAAAACTCGCGGTGCAGGATGTTCCCATCGCGTCATTACAACAAAAGCTCCATGCAGCGGGATCAGCAACCATTTATGTGTCTGATGTGTTGCCGTCTCATCCGGATTTTGCTGCCGTTCAATGGTGGGGAACTGCAGGCGGACTGCACGGCTTGGCTCCAATGCCGGAGAAGCCAGGTCAGCGTGGAAGAAATCTGCATGGCCAATATTTCGAAGCCAACCCGGGTCATACGGCAGATCTGAACACCCCAATCTCCAAAGAACAAGCCAAACGCTGGACGGCCCTGGCGATTATTACAGGGTTGCCTGTGGACGCTGTCCCACATATTGGTTCAGCAACGACGCGAGTAGATTTCATTCGTGAGGCCTACAGCCGCTGGAAAACAACAGAACATTCAACGGGGACTGAAAGATCGTTTCGGCTTCACACAAAAGCGATCTCCAATACTCATGCGCCGGGTGAGGTCGATGATTCGTCTCTGGTCCCATTCATTGTCAAGGATCTTCAGACTCTTCCGGGAATTGTATTGGACGACAGCGATGCGGAACTAACGGGCGACTGGCAGTATTCGAGCCACACGCCTCCGTATGTTGGGCGAGGCTATTTGCATGATCGGAATGCCGGCAAAGGTCAGAAATCCGCAACGTTCAGGCCATCGATCCCTGTTGCTGGAAAGTACGAAGTGCGAATTTCTCACTGCTACAACGTTCGCCGCTCCACGAACACCACAGTCACGATTCATCATGCCGACGGTGAGTTCGCAGCAAAGATCAATCAGCAGGAAGTTCCCGCTCATGATCGGCTGTTTCGTACACTGGGAACATTTCGCTTTGAGGCCGGCACTGAAAGCTGGATTCGCATTTCAAATGACGGCACCAATGGTAAGTATGTCATCGTCGATGCCGTCCAACTGCTTCCAGCAGATTAAGGGAATTGAATTTCGTTTTTGATCTGAGGTTGAGGCGCGGCGAAGTGATAGCCGGTGGTAAGATCAGAATTCATTGTCCTTGTGGGACTTACGGGTTTTCTCTTTGAAGGACTTGGCATGATGTCTTCAAAAGACTCTCTGCTCAGCGCACGCCGCTATTTCTGTTTGGCACTGTCGGCTTGTATCGGAACAAGCGGCCTGATGGGTTGTGGGGCCTCAGATGTGGTCGCACCGGCTCCGATGATTCCGGAAGTCACGGTCTCGGTTCCGGCCAGTCGCGAACTGGTGGACTACGAATACTTCACGGGGCGAATCGAACCGAAAGAGAAAATTGAGCTGCGTGCCAGAACCAGCGGACACCTGGTCAAACTTCACTTTCAGCCCGGAACAGAAGTGCAGAAAGACGACCTGCTTGTCGAGATCGACCCGCAACCGTTTGAAACTGATCTGGCTCGTGCAATGGCCGATCTGGCTCAGGCGGAGGCTCGTCACACGAAGCTCCAGGGCACACTGAAGCGAATCGAAGCGGCTCGAGCCAAAGGGGCCTCTACAGAAGAAGAACTTCAGACGGCGATCGGTGACACAGCCGAGGCAGCTGCGGCCGTTGATGTGGCCAAGGCGGCAAAGAAAACGGCGGAGATCAATCTTGGTTATTGTCAGTTGAAAGCACCAATCTCCGGGAAGATTGGCGATCGCATGATGGACGAGGGTAATCTTGTCACCGGTGGACCGTCTGGAGCTTTCAATTCGACGCTGCTGACAACAATCGTCGCCGTTGATCCAGTTACGGTCTTGTTTGATATGGATGAGAATACTCTGGTCCGCCTGCAGCAGGCGATTCGCGATGGCAAGCTGGAAGTGCCGGCAGAGAATTCCATATCTGTTGAACTCGGACTCCCGATCCATCAGAACCGGTATCCATTGAAAGGCGTCGTTCGCTTCATCAACAATCAGGTCGATTCACGCACCGGAACAATACTGATCAAAGCGGACGTCCCGAACCCTAAACCTGAGACCGGTGGGCGTGTTTTGACGGCCGGCATGTTCACACGAATCCGAATTCCCATCGGCAAACCGCGTTCAGCAATGATGGTTCCGGAAGCGGCTCTTGGTTCCGATCAGGGCAGTCGTTTTCTCTTTGTCGTGAACAAAGACAAGAAGGCCGTTCGCCTCAATGCTGCAGTGGGACTGCTGGATGGCGACATGCGTGAAATCGTCTCAGTAAAGGCCTCTGGCGAATCTGAATCGCGACCGTTGCGAACTGACGAACAAGTCATCGTCCGAGGAATCCAGCGAGTTCGCTCCGGCATCGAAGTCGCTGCGAAAGCTGCTGATTAGCAGGTCATAAATCGTTTAACGGCAAGCCACAGGCGACCGCAATCGGGCGATCCGAAATGCGACTGGATCGCCGATAACAAGACTCCGCTTCCCGGACCATCAATTCTATCTCGAGGTCTGACGTGTCAGCTCTATCCAAGTTCTTTATCGATCGACCGATCTTTGCCGCAGTGCTTTCGGTTGTCATCGTGATTGCCGGAGCCATTGCTGTCACCACGTTACCCATTGCGCAGTATCCCGAAATCGCTCCGCCAACAGTGCAGGTTACTTGCGCTTATCCCGGTGCAAACGCCAACGTTGTTGCAGACACAGTGGCCTCGCCGATTGAACAACAGGTCACGGGCGTGGAAAACATGCTCTACATGTCGTCGCAATGTACGAACGATGGTCAGTACAGCCTGACGGTGACGTTTGATGTTGGTGTCAATTTGGATATGGCACAGGTTCTCGTACAGAACCGAGTGAATCTGGCCTTGCCGTCGCTGCCGGATGTTGTCAAACAAACGGGCGTGAGTGTAAAGAAGCGATCTCCCAGCATCCTACTCGTCGTCAATCTGTTCTCTCCAGATAACTCCTATGACCAGCTCAAGCTGAGCAACTATGCGACGATTAATCTTCGAGACGAGTTGGCTCAATTGCAGGGTGTCGGCGACATCAGCATGTTTGGTCAACAGGACTACAGCATGCGCATCTGGCTTGATCCGGAGAAGATCGCAGCTCGCGGCATGACAGCCACCGACGTTGTGAATTCATTGAAAGAACAGAACGTTCAGGTCGCTGCCGGTTCACTGGGACGTCCTCCAGTCCCCAACGGCCAGGCATTCCAATACACACTCAGCACACTGGGACGATTGCAGGATCAGAAACAGTTCGGCGAGATTATTGTACGGTCCGGCTTTGAAGGTGAGATCGTTCGTTTACGCGATCTGATCAGCGAACAACGCATGGACTCATCAGGCGCACAGCTTGGAGGAATTCAACTTGGGGCAAAGAATCAGGACACGTTGTGTTATCTGGATGGAAAGCCGTCCGTTGGCCTTTCGATCTATCAACAACCCGGATCGAACGCGCTGGCTACGGCCGACAAAATCCGCGAACGCATGGAACAGCTGAAGCTTTCATTTCCGGACGGCGTGGACTATGGCATCGTCTATGACACGACGCCCTTTATTGATGAATCCATCCACGAAGTCTTCAAAGCCTTGCGCGACGCGATCGTGCTGGTTGGAATCGTCGTGCTTCTGTTTCTGCAGTCCTGGCGAGCCACTTTGATTCCATTGATTGCAGTGCCCGTGGCAATCGTCGGCACGTTTGCCCTGATGGCAGGTTTTGGTTTCAGCCTGAACAATCTTTCACTGCTGGGCCTGGTACTGGCGATCGGAATTGTGGTCGATGATGCCATCGTGGTTGTCGAAGCCGTTGAGCATCATCTGGAACACGGCCTGTCGCCTCGCGATGCCTCAAGAAAAGCCATGGATGAAGTCGCGGTTCCGGTCATTGCGATCTCGCTCGTTCTGATGGCCGTCTTTATTCCGTGTGCGTTTATCACGGGGATTACGGGCCAGTTTTTTCGACAGTTTGCCGTTACCATTGCCGTATCCACGTTCTTCTCGGCTGTGAATTCTTTGACGCTCAGTCCAGCTCTGGCGGCTTTGTTGCTGCGTCCAAAGGCCGAACAGAAAGACATCCTGACTCGACTTCTGAACGGTGTGCTCGGATGGTTCTTCAAGCTGTTCAACAAGTTCTTCGATAAAGCGTCCACTGGCTACGCATGGTCCATCGGCTGGCTTCTGCGTTTGTCGGTGATCGTTCTCTGCGTTTACGGTGGACTGCTCTACGCGACCTATTACAGCTTTACGCATGTTCCGACGGGATTCGTCCCTGCCCAGGATAAAGGTTACGTGCTGGTCAATGTGCAGCTTCCCGATGCTGCCTCGCTGGAACGAACAAATGCCGTCATGAAGGAAATTGATCGCATCGCGCGGGGTGATGAAGGTGACAAAACGAAGTATCCGGGTATCAAAGGCATCAGCCATGTGATTTCGATCCCAGGTCAGTCGATTGTGCAGAATGCAACCGGTTCAAACTTTGGTTCAATGTTTGTGATTTTGGAGGAGTTCGAAGAACGCGGTGCCGAACTCAATTCAGACGTGATCGCTCAGCAACTACGAGCAGCGGCGTTTCGAAGCATTCAGGATGCCACTGTCGCCGTATTTGGACCACCTGCTGTTGATGGTCTTGGCAATGCCGGCGGTTTCAAGGTGATGATTCAGGATCGATCAGGCACTGGCTTCGGTGGACTGCAGGATGCGGCCGACACCTTTGCCGCTCAGGGAAATCAGCGTCCCGGGCTGGCCGGTCTTTTCAATGCCTTCCGTGCGAATACTCCTCAGATGTTTGTTGAGGTCGATCGAGAAAAGTGTAAGTCGCTCGGCGTTCCTCTGAACGATGTCTTCCTGACTCTTCAGGTCTATCTTGGCGGCTTCTATGCCAACGACTTCAATCGCTTTGGCCGTACCTGGCAGGTCAATCTTCAGGCCGATCCGGCGTTTCGACTCACCGCAGACGACGTCCGAAAACTCAAAGTACGGAACCTGATGCGGGACATGGTTCCTCTGGCCAGCATCGCCGAGGTTCGCGATATCGCGGGTCCAGGTTTGATCACTCGTTATAACGGAGTTGTCGCGGCCACGATCAACGGAGGAACGTTGCCCGGTGTGAGTTCCGGGCAGATGATTTCCACGGTCGACAATCTGGCGGCCACAGAACTACCGCCATGGATGACCTCTATGTGGACTGAGCTGACTCTTCTGCAGATTCGAGCTGGCAACACGGCGATGGTCGTGTTTGCTCTGGCTGTTGTTCTGGTGTATCTGCTTTTGGCCGCACAGTATGAAAGTCTCCGCTTGCCGTTCGCCGTGATTCTTGTTGTGCCGATGTGTCTGTTATGCTCGGTGATCGGCGTGGCGTGGGCCCACCTGGACATCAACATCTTTGTGCAGACCGGGCTCGTCGTACTCGTGGGTCTGGCCAGCAAGAATGCGATTCTAATCGTCGAGTTTGCCAAGGAAAAACGCGCGGCTGGCGCGACGGCCTTCGACGCCACCGTGGAAGCCTGTCGGATGCGACTGCGTCCGATTCTGATGACGTCGTTCGCCTTTATCCTGGGCGTCGTCCCATTGGCCATCGCACACGGGGCAGGGGCCGAGATGCGAAGAACACTGGGGATTGCTGTCTTCTCCGGAATGCTTGGAGTCACATTCTTCGGCGTCTTTCTGACCCCTGTGTTCTACTTTGTTCTGGAACGACTTGGCAGTCTTGTCTTTGGTGAGGCAAAGCCCGACGATGTCTGAACTGACAAATGAGCTTTTTTCTCTGGTCGACTGCCTCACTGCTGCTGGAATTGACTACGCAGTTTGTGGCGGACTCGCTGTCGCTCTACACGGCTATCCGAGAGCGACGCGAGATATCGACCTGTTAATCGACCGCAACTCGCTCGAATCTGCGAAGGTCGCTATCGAATCGCTTGGTTACATTATTCCATCTGGCATCATCCCATTTGCTTCCGGAACACCTCAGGCACGGGAGGTTTTTCGTATTTCACGTATTCTCAACAACGAATTATTCACGCTGGATCTGCTGCTCGTCACTCCGGTTTTGAACGATGTCTGGACCTCAAAAGAAGTACTTCATCTTCCAGATCGGAAAATCTGTGTCGTTTCAAGAACGGGGCTTGCTAAGATGAAGAGACTGGCTGGGCGTCTGCGTGACCTCGCAGATCTGGAAGAACTGGGATTGCTTGAAGAGAAACCATGAATCATGACCCTGGCAAGTCACTAAGCAGAGGCATATCGGTCGACATGAGTGCCCACGCTCTGTTACGAAGACTGACACTTTGCTCCGAACTCAGCAAAGCATGCCGTGAACTCGAATCCCTGCGTCTGCTGTCCGGGGTATCGGTTGCCGCTGGTCCGGAAGCTTCGCAATCACTGACTCACCCCTCCGTCATTGGCTCCAGTAACCATTGGCCGCCAGGTGAAGAAGCCGGTAAAAGGGCAGCGTTGCGAAACGTTCAGTAACGCAGTCGTTCGCGGAACGAGCCAACGAGAATTTCCTCTCGCCGCGAATCACAGTGTGAAACAAAAAGTTGGTCGTCCCGAACAAGATAAATCGCGTCCTGTCGGAACCGGCCCTCGAGGACGCAAGCGTCTACAAAAGACAACTGGGCGGCCCATCCCGGTTCTGCATGTCCAGTCCGTGGTGAGAATCCAGTGACGCGTTGAATCCAGACGCCTCGCCGCAGTAGTTCGGCGTGCAACTCAAGGTCCGCCTTCGCGTTGGCTTCCGATGTCCATTCTTCACCGGTCGTTGCGTAGCCTGTGACTATGGCAAACCGACACGGCCATGGACCTTCGTAACCAGCAGGATCAAAGTGCGTTTCAAAGTATTCGGGATGCATGCCAGACATCGTTACGGAAACTTGACGAATATTCAACAGATGCGTTTCAGCCCTTTAAGCACTGGCCGACAGTGAGCTGCAAGTCAGAGGAATTTTGAATCGACGATTGGTATTCTTTAGCCGCCCAGTTCAAGTCACTCGAAAAGGCACATTATGAAACACCTCATTCTGACAGTCATCGTAGCAATGCACTGCGTAGTGCTTGCGGGAGCAGAAACTTCGCCGAATGTGATTTTGATCCTCGCTGATGACCTGGGTGCGAAGGAATTATCATGCTACGGCAGCAAGAAGCATCGAACTCCCAATCTGGATCGCATGGCAGCCGAGGGAACACGTTTCGAAACGTTTTTTGCGATGCCTCTGTGTACTCCGACTCGAGTTTGCTTGATGACGGGCCAGTACGGATTTCGCAACGGATTTCTGGGCATGCAGGATCCAGCTTTCAAACCGAGGGCTGATTCTCCAAACGCCGACATCGGCCATCATTTCACCCATGCCGATCTGATGAAGTCACGAGGCTACGTGACGGCTCAGGCGGGCAAGTGGCAACTCAGCGGAAAGCTTCCAACGCTCGTTCGAGACACCGGATTCGATGAGTATCTGATGTGGGCTTACGATCACAACCTGCCGGAAGGCGTGAAGCATCCGGGCCGGGAGAATGGCGCAAAGGCCAGTCGCTTCTGGCATCCCAGCCTGATTCGAAACGGTGAGTACCTTCCAACAACGCCGGACGACTACGGCCCGGACATGTTCAATGACTTCGTTCTGGACTTTGCACGGCGAAACAAGACAAAACCATTCTTTGTCTACTACACGTCAGTGTTGACTCACGGGCCACATCTTGAGACGCCTAATCCCGGCGAGCCCGGGCAGCGCTGGCCGGCGGGGTTTAAGTCCAACCTTGAGTACCTCGATCATCTGATGGGGAAGCTTTTTGATGGGCTAAAGGCTGAGGGGCTCGAAGATAACACTTACGTCATCTTCATTGGTGACAATGGTACGGGCAGCGATGGCAAAGGAACACTGAAGGAGCTGGGTGCTCGAGTTCCCTGCATCATTCGTGGCCCCGGCGTTCAGCTCGGTTTGGTATCGCGAGCCGTGGCCGATCTGACCGACATCATGCCAACGCTGGCTGAGATCTCCGGAGCAGAACTGCCGAAGGGCGTTTCTTTCGACGGTCACAGCCTCCTGCCTGTGCTTCGTGGCGAGAAAGAATCTCATCGCAACTGGATCTACAGCCACCTCGACGATGGTCGAGTCCTCCGCGACTCTCGCTGGTTACTGGAGATCGATAAGGCGGGAAAAGGTGAACGATTCTTCGATTGTGGCGAAAGCCGGGATGGCTCTGACTATCAGGATGTTTCGAAGTCGACAGATCCCGAAGTCGTCGCTGCTCGAGAACACTTCGCTGAGATTCTCGCTACGATGCCGGCACCCAAACCGAACACGGTTGCGAATGCTCATCCCACAGCGAAGGCTGCTGAAGCAAGGACTGGATCATCCCGTTTCGCAACTCGCGACCGGAACAACGATGGTTCAATTGATCACGCCGAATTCATCGCCACTGCCACAGCGAAGAACAAGGACTCCATCGAAACTCGATTCGGAAAAATGGACGTGAACAATGACGGCAAGATTACCGAGGACGAGTTCAATCAACTGACGTCCTCAAACAAATAGAGTCTCAGACCGACACTCAATAACGCACTGCGTTTCTTGTCGACATCAAGCGACACACAGGCTATCCAAGTATTTGGCGACAGAGTACTTCCTCAATACCAGCCGTTTCCATATCGAGGCTTTCCTCCAACCGCGCCAGAATATCACGGTAGGATTGCTCGGGGCTTATGTTGATCGCGACGATACCAAAATCCTTCAGCACTTCGAACAGCAATCCCTGTGCGATCAGAAGTGCCGTCAAGGATTCTATTTGCTCCGAGGCAGGGACGAAAACTCGTACAAGACTGTTTTGCTCGCCACCAACAACAAGTGCGTAATACAGACCATTTTCTTCCTCCTCCACGAAGACAATGTCCCCGAGTGTCGCATCACGAAAGAAAAAGGGAATAGACTCCATGCAGTACTTCTTTTCAGTGATCTTTGAAAGATGAAGACTCTCAACGGTGACCAGAGCATACCCCGTTTCATCCTGCTGAATTCTGAATCTGAGTTTGGTGTCGTTTGAATCCATGTAGCCTCCCTTGAACAACAGGCTGCTGACTACCCGTGACACTGCCTGCATGATGATTTTTTCACAGTTGGCCGCCTAGGTCACGGCCGCATCCCGAAGACCAGGTGAGCGCGTGACTTGACACACCGACCATAGCAACTAAATTCGTGCGTATACGTACGACTCGACTGATGGGGTGCGCGAACGATGACGCCGAAGAATGAACTTCCATTGGCACTGCGAACAGCTTATCTGACTCTGCATCGTCGATCTGACGCGGTGTTTGTGGAGTATGGAATTACGGCAGACCAGTTTGTGCTCCTGGCAACTCTTGCGCGGGGGCAAGCGATGACTCAGCGAGAACTGGCGGCTCGAATGCCGTCCGATCCCAGTACAGTTCGCGCGATGCTTGTGCTGCTGGAGAAGCAAGGCCTCGTGATGCGTGAAGCTCATCCGTCCGATGCGCGAGCACGGATGGTCAGTCTGACTAAGACGGGTGCTCGAACATATCAGCTGGCGTTTGATGCCGGACAGGAGCTGCGCGAGCAAATGACGGAATCACTAAGCACCGGTGAGACTCGCACCCTACTGTCACTACTACAGCGAATGACGGAGTCGCTCAAGGAAAGCGTAATCGACGTCATCAAAGCTACTAACGAAGTTTAGGACGCCCTGTTTCAGGACGTCGAAAACAGCCAGCTTTTACAACAACGACGGCCTGAAAAGGCCGTTTCACGAGAATGCAGAATCTCACTGGGTTCCAGCCCCACACCTCAGGAAGCTCATTATGCGATGCGTGATTGTTCTGGCAGTGCTGCTTTTCAGTTCATCAATCCTGAAGGCTCAGGATGAAGCCAAGTCAGATGCAGACAGGGCTGCTCAGGAATCACAACGTCCCGACAACGCACCGAACCAGAATCGTCCTCAGCAGGGACGGCGAGGGCCCGGCGGGTTTGGCGGTCCGATTGAATTGGGTCCCGATGACAAGCAGATCTATCCGGATCCAGACGACAGCATCGTGGCAAAGCGAGCTGGTATTGCTCATGGCAAGCTGGAAATGATTGAGTACGAATCGAAGACGGTCGGCACGAAGCGAAAAGCCAACGTCTACACGCCTCCGGGTTATTCCGCGGAGAAAAAGTATCCGGTGCTGTATCTGCTGCACGGTATTGGCGGCGATGAAACCGAATGGCAGCGATTCGCAACGCCGGACATGCTGTTCGACAACCTGATCGCAGACGCCAAGGCGGTTCCAATGATCGTTGTGATGCCGAATGGACGTGCTCAGAAGAATGACCGAGCAGACGGCAACGTCTTCGAATCAGCTCCGGCCTTTAGTGTCTTTGAGCGAGATCTTCTGGATGACCTGATTCCGGCGATCGAAGCTCGTTACTCCATTCAGGCCGACCGCGACCATCGAGCCCTCGCAGGTTTATCCATGGGTGGCGGCCAGTCGCTGAACTTCGGACTCGCGCACCTGGACACCTTCGCATGGGTCGGAGGCTTCTCATCCGCGCCGAATACACGGAAGCCTGAGGAGCTTGTCCCTGATGCGGCAAAGACGAAGGAACAACTGAAGCTGCTGTGGCTATCATGCGGCAACAAAGATGGACTGATCAACATCAGCCAGCGGACTCAGCGTTATCTCAAGGATATAGGCGTTCCGCACCTATGGAACGTCGACTCACACGGCCATGACCCGACACACTGGCGTAACAACCTGTACTACTTTGCTCAGCTCGTTTTCAACGAAGAAGCATCAAAGGCTGCGCTGAGTCGAAAGGCGGAGATGCCTTCTGAGCCTGTGGAGATTGACTGCGTCATCAAGGACGCGTTTAAGGATTCCTTCCTGATCGGGATGGCAGGTGATGTGCCAGCACGGTACTCCGAAGTGGAACTGACAGCGGCGACGAAGCACTTCAATGCGGTGACTCCGGAAAACTGTATGAAACCGGAAGGCATTCATCCGGAAGAAGGACGCTGGAGATTTGAAACGCCTGATCGCTGGTGGAGTGGGCTCAGAAGAACCATATGTCGATTCATGGCCACACGCTGGTCTGGCACCAGCAGACACCAAAGTGGTTCTTCGAAATCGGCGACGAGGCCGTTGTAACCGAGCGAATGAAGAACCACATTCAAACGCTCGTGGGACGCTACAAAGGAAAGCTTCAAAGCTGGGACGTCGTGAATGAGGCGATCAATGACGGTGGCAATGAAGAAACAGCAAAGACCGAAGGGCTGAGGAACTCTACGTGGCTGCAGGCCCTGGGTTCGGAATATCTGACGCTGGCCTTTCGTTTTGCCCACGAAGCCGATCCGGACGCGACTCTTTACTACAACGACTACAACATTGAATCCGGTCCGAAGCATGCCAGCTCGATAGTTCTGCTCAGACGATTGCTCAGCGAAGGTGCACCGGTCCATGCGGTTGGCATTCAGGGACACTGGCGATCAGGCAGCGTTCCGTTCGATGACATCGACAAGGCGATTTCCGACTACGCCTCGCTTGGACTGAAAGTCAGCATCACGGAACTGGACGTGACGATTCGAGGCGCTTCTGGCGGACAGTTCGGAGGAGGTCCGGGGCGACGCGGTCAGCGGAGTGCTGCTCCAGCTTCAGCAGAAGACCTGCGTCGTCAGGCGGAAGACTATGCGAAGTTATTCGCGATCTTCGTAAAGCACAAAGACGTCATCGAACGAGTCACCTTCTGGGGCTTACACGATCGTCGCTCATGGCGATTCGGCCAGCATCCGCTGATCCTCGACGCCAATTCTCAGCCCAAACCTGCCTATGCCGCGATTGTGAATAAAGCGGATGGAAATTAGTTCCAACCGACAGCGGTCCTTGCGACAAATATATCGGTAAGCGACAGCGCAACAAAAAACGCTCACGGCTTTCGCAATGCGAATTCCGTGAGCGTTCAGTTTTTACGGTTCTTGCAAAGAAGTCGACCGACTTCAATGATTGACTACGACAGCTTCCGGGACTTCATCAGCTTCGCGGCGTTGCCGGCCTGGCCGAACGCCGTCATACGAGCAATACAAACCTGCTTCATTGCGTCGCGTGCTGGCTTCAGGTATTCGCGTGGGTCAAAAGCTCGTGGCTTTTCAGCGAAGATCTTTCGAATCGCGCCAGTGATGGCCATGCGGCAGTCCGTATCAACGTTGATCTTGCGAACGCCGTGTTTGATGCCTCGCTGAATCTCTTCAACAGGCACCCCATAGGTTTCTTCCATCTGCCCACCGAACTGGCGAATAATGTCCTGCAGTTCCTGCGGAACAGATGAGCTGCCGTGCATAACGAGGTGAGTATTCGGGAGGCGACGATGAATTTCTTCGATCAAAGACATCTTCAGCACTTCACCCGTCGGCTTGTGCTTGAACTTGTAAGCACCGTGGCTGGTACCGATCGCAACGGCCAACGCATCGCATCGAGTCTCAGCGACGAAGCGTTCCGCTTCTTCAGGGTCAGTCAGATGCGATGAATCCATACCACCTGAAGCACCACCGGTCGCGTGTGAATCGCGATCGCCAGGTTCCTTTTCCAGGTCCTTATCGTGGGCATGAGCGCCAGCCGCTGGTGTGGCTGGAGCATGTCCAACCTGTCCCAGACATCCGATTTCGCCTTCGACGGAAACTCCCATCGAGTGAGCGACGAGCACGACTTCGCGAGTTACCTTCACGTTGTATTCGTAGGATGCCGGAGTCGCGGCATCTTCCTTCAGCGAGCCGTCCATCATCACGGAAGTGAAACCGTACTTGATCGCGCTATAGCAGGTGGCCGGGCTGTTGCCGTGGTCCTGATGCATTACGATCGGGAGTTCCGGATACAGTTCTGACGCAGCCAGCATCAGGTGTCGCAAGTAGTTGTCTTGTGAATAAGATCGAGCTCCACGAGAAGCCTGAACGATCACCGGTGAGTCGGTTTCGCGAGCGGCCTCCATGATCGACTGAATCTGTTCCATATTGTTAACATTGAACGCAGCAACACCGTAGTTGTTTTCTGCAGCATGATCCAGAACAACGCGAAGAGGAACCAGAGGCATTTGAGTACTCCGAGCGCGAGCAACACTGACCGCGCGTATAAGGGCGAACGAAGGCGGACAGGAATCTGTCTGCCGAATCTTCATTCCGGGACGTGAAAACGAGCGGCATAGAGTAACGCTCGGCGCTATCCTTCGCAACGACCGGACGACGTTGTTGCAACTTGTGGAATCTCGCAAAATCCAGCTTTTCCGGCCCAATCCAGCATTGTGGTATATTCGCCGGGCACCACACTCGCCTGATAGAGGCACGTGAACAACCATTCCGCTATCTTTCAAGTCCCTTTTTCCTCCGGTTATCTCACGCATCAAGACGGGCTTCCCATGCAGTCAACTTTGTTTTTGCTGATCGCAGTTGTGATTTCAACCAGTTCAGCGTTCGCTCAAACTCGTACTCCGCGAGAAGTGGCATCGCAATTGGCGAGCGTCTATGGTCATAAGCTGGACCAAGTCGCCTATATTCCCGCACTGCCCCTGGTGGCCAAGCTCAGGCTGACGGATGTCACCGGAGATGAAAATTACGCGGCCGAAGTTCGCAAACTTGTAGAGCCGTTTCGAACGGGCGAAAAGTCGCCAGTGCCAAAGTCCGGTAGTGAGCAGGCCGGACATCTCCTCTTCGCGGCACTAGCGGAACGATCTTCCGGAGCAGATCGAGAACGATGGATTGCCTTGTGTAGAAATGCGGCGGATCAGATCTTTGATGATTCCGGAAAAGCTTTTGCCGTCATGCCTTTTCACAATGAAATGAGCGATGCTGTGTTTATGGCCGGTCCTATTCTGGCGGTAACCGGAAAGCTGACCGGTGAACGGAAGTACTTTGACGCAGCCGCCGTTCACTTTACATCCATGCGAACATATTGCCTTCGTGAGGATGGGCTCTATCGACATTCTCCGCTATGTAACGCCGCGTGGGGACGAGGAAACGGATTCCCGGCGCTGGGCCTTGCCCTGGCGTTGAGTGACTGGCCGGAAGATCATCCTGCGTTTCAGCCTCTGCTGGAAGAATTCCAGAAGCACATCGCCGCATTGAAGACTCATCAGGATCCCAAAACAAACTGCTGGCATCAGGTGATTGATCATCCGGAAAGCTACGATGAATATTCGTGTACGTGCATGATCGGCTTCGCGATGGCTCGCGGAATTCGCCGTGGCTGGTTGTCTCGCGATGAGTATCAGCCGCACGTTGACAGGGCATGGCTGGCGATCGAATCACGTACAAGCCCGACGGGTGATCTGGTCAATGTCTGCACGGGCACGGGCAAACAAAAGACTCTGCAGGATTACTTTGACCGACCCGCCATCAACGGCAAAGACGACCGCGGCGGCGCGATGGGTCTGATGTTTGCCACTGAGCTTGAGCGGAATAGCCCTTGACGCGAAGAGCCCTTGGCGTGCCATGCGATGAGATTTCATGCACAATGGCACCAGCGAATTCAACGTTCCTGTGCTTGCCCATGCGGATGGTCTCATGCTGCGATCTGCTTTTCTCCTCATTCTATTGCTAGTGTTCTGTCTTCACACAAACATAAACGCTGCACCGGGCCAGGATGAGACCACGGTGCGAGTCTTCATCTTTGCCGGGCAGTCGAACATGGTCGGCTCGGATTCAAAGATTGAGGACATAGACCGCTTTCCTCCGTTCGTCGGGCTGGATGATCCTCAGGAGAATGTGCGGCTCTCTTATTGCCTTGGCCGAGAGGACAAGGTGGTGTCTGAGGGCTGGGAACCTCTGCGGCCAGTTTACAATGTTGTCGGACCCGAACTGAGTTTCGCACGCGAGGTGACTCGGCATATCAAAGCGCCAATTGCGATCATCAAGATTGCTGCGGGTGGAACTCACCTGGGCGGCGATTGGAATCCGGACGAACCATCCGGATTCAAACTCTATCCACTGGCCCTTGAGCAGATTCGGTCGTCACTGGCCCTGTTAGAACAGCAGGGCGTCAAGTATCGCATCGAGGGCTTCATGTGGCATCAGGGCGAGAACGATATGTTCGAAGCCGATTACATGGCCAACTACGGCAAGAACCTGAAGAACTTCATCGCGTGCTGGCGGCGAGATCTGAAGACTCCTGATCTGCGATTTTATATCGGTGAATTGTGTACCAAGACCATCTGGGGAATGGACCTGCGTCCTCGGATGTATGCCATCAGCCTCGGCCAGAGAGAAGTCACCGAGGCAGATCCGCTGGCCGATTATGTTCCGACGAATCATGTTGGTGTCGAGATCGGCGGCGGTACTGGCCTGCATTATCACTATGGAACGCTCGGCCAGCTTGAACATGGCGTAAATTATGCCGAGGCCTACCTGAAGTCTATCGGTCAGTGGAAACCGAAAACTCGCCAACTGAATTCGTGGCCTTATGCTGCGAGATCCCGAGTAAAACTGTTTGTACTGGCCGGTCACCGCAACATGGAAGGCGAACGAGCGTTCGTTCAGGACTTGGCAAAGCTTGAGGGAAGAGCAGGGCTGCTGCAGGATGATTCGTCCATCGCGTGTCGCTACAGTCTGGGCGGCGGCTATAAGGTGTCAGACGACTGGAAACCGCTTGGTCCGTTCGGCTTCTACGACACGTTCGGGCCGGAACTCAGCTTTGGATCGAAGTTAAAGGCCGCTGGTGTCGAAAACATCGCCATCGCCAAGTTTACTCACAGCGGTTCGCAGATCATCGACTGGACTCCGGATGGCAGCGAAGCCAAGTCTCGAAATCTTTACCCGACTTTTTTGCAGTTCGTGAAGGATTCGATTCAGCAACTGGAAGATCGTGGTCACGATGTGGAACTCGCCGGCATCTTCTATCACGTGGGTGAGAACGACATGTCGTGGGGCCCATTTAGAGAAGGAGCAGCCAAGCGTGTGATGTCATTCGTCGCGGCTCTGCGTCATGATCTCGGACAGCCCGAACTGAAGTGGTATGTCAGTCAGCAGCCATCGACCAACGATGAAAGCGTGAACCGGATCGACTCCATGGCCATGATCAGCAAGGCCACTGCCAGTGACCCAAACATCATCCACATTCAACTGTCCGACTTGTCTCCTCAACGCGAACAGTTGGTGATTGAAGCTGAGGGGACAGTATGGCTGGGAGAACGGCTGGCGAAGGAGTATTTGAGGGCTTACTCAGCCGACTGAGCGGTGCCGATTTCCAACTCGAGGGTACACGCAGCCGGTTTCAAGGCTTAGCAATCTCAATGCATCGGAACGTCCTCGTTTTTGCTGCGGAACGATCAATTTTAGAGCGTGCGGACGACTCACCATGGATTCACGATTCTTGCGCCTACTGAGGACGCTGAGCGAGATTCGATTCCAGCTACCAGCAGACCTTCCTGCCTTTCTGAAATCACTTCCAGCTCCATCAACTCTTCCATCGCCGTGGCTCACATGGATGATGATCGGGCTCTTTCGCCACCGTGAACGCCAGGCGTGGGTCAAGAGTGTTGTCATCCATCGTCTGCAGGCAGACATTGAGGCCATTTCATCACGTGGCTATTCTGGACATCCCTCGCATCTCAAGCCAACAGGAACCGTTCCGGGGCTGCCGGAATGGGACTATGATTTTCACGGCATCGGGTGTTGCTTATCACATAAGGTTTCTGGTGAAGAAATCGACGTTGATTTCAGGGGCGATTCGGCGGAGTACTTTGATGAATACTTTTACAGCAACTACTTGAAATCACTTCGCCTGCCGGAACCGCCTGAGCAACGGCTGTTGAGTCTCTATCCGTCGACTCGCCCCATCAGGCTTGCTTTCGAAGCGTTGAGAGAAGCCGGAATTTTGATTCCTTTTTCGGAGCAGTGTCAAAACGCCGTGCGACTTACAGAAGAACTCATGCGCTTCGAATCAGTGATTGAGAGCGCATGCCGATCCTGGAAGGATCCTGCCAACACTGTTTGGCTGGCCGCAACAATCGGCGACTGGCCGGCTGCAGATGATGCGGCGGCTGGATCTCCGGAAGTTCAACAGACAACAGCCCCATTGGCTCAACAGTGCCGACTGATCCGTCGTAATCAGTTGCTGCGTGTGACAGGCCATTCAACTGCTGACGCATCGTTCGGTCTGGTCGAGGTTGATGGGGGAAGAGCAGAACTTGTTTCGGCTCTGCAGGGTTCACCCACCAGTGTCATGAGTGCTGCAATGCAGATCATTGAGACACAGGAAGACTCAACATGGCTTCCGCTGATTCACGCCACGTTTTTAAGACTCAATCCAGCAGGATCGCCACCGGAGCCCCACATCTGGATGAGTGCGCTGAAGTTGCTTTTGGAAAAAGGTTTCGAGAAAAGTGGAGTGTGCAGAAGACTTCCAGAAGCTGATGGCGGACAGATCGGTGAAGCTGTGCTTTTGTCGCTTGAACATGCCCCGGAATACGCGATTCCCCTCGTTCGTCGAGGCCTCTTGTCCCACGTTCCGCAATCCCGTCTGACAGTAGCCGCGACCCTCAGTGTAATTGCCAAACCATGGAGCATCCGGGAGATGCTAAGGATCCTGAATTCCTGCGATGAGCAGGAGATGACGGCTGAAGTTCGGGCGGCCCTCACAGAATTATGCGACACCGAAATCGACAAGGCCGTTCAGGCCTGGGAACATGCGAATCCGCATGAAATTGAACCAGGAACTTACTTTGAAGAGGATGGTCGAGTTCACGGTCCTTTTCACTCCATGGCTGAACACATGCTCCGGAGCACACCCTCGTTCGTCAGGTACGAAATGGCCTCACTTCACGATCGGGTTACCAAGCTTAGAAACGTGGATCCCAAGACGACTTGATTATCGAATTGGAAGTCAGGGAAAGGTCAACCTCATTGAGATTCACAAATGGTAGTAGACTGAACCTTGGGATTCATTGACAGCCCCCTGAAAGCATCACATGAAACTGGTCTCACGAATCAATCTGATCATTCGCCGCATCCATCTTTATTCCGGCATTTTCCTGCTGCCGTGGGTGCTGATGTATGGCATCACGGGAGCCATGTATAACCACCTCGGCTTGTTTCCTCGCATGCAGATTCAGCCTATGGATCCGCAGGCATCTGTCACAGCAGGGCTCAATGAGTTTCCGAACGTGAATCAACTGGCAACCCAGGTCGTTGAGGCGATTCAGAAAAACGCCGATTCATCCCGCATAAAGCTCTCTGAGAATGCCCACGCAGAATTCACCAACGAGATCTCGTTCGAAGTCAAACAGGATGGACTTCAACGCGTCGTCTACATCAACCCGGTGACTTACGAGGAGTTTTAATTGCACCGAGCGTCAGTTATCGATAAGATCCTGAG
The DNA here is from genome assembly GCA_046349735.1 of Planctomycetaceae bacterium. GTDB lineage: Bacteria > Planctomycetota > Planctomycetia > Planctomycetales > Planctomycetaceae > SXXK01. Next base: position 12,816 of record JAXMBU010000002.1, on the reverse strand, counting down.
CGCGCGCCTGCTGAGATCAAGCCAGGAAGCTCAGCCCGACCTCAGGCGGCGAAGAAAGCAGCAACCAGCCTGTTGATGGTGCTGACTCCTGAAAGGCAAAGAGCCGCAGCCGTTCGGCTGGACTAACAACTTTTTCACGCTGTTCGGGATGACCAGCCCGCCTGCATCACTTATGTCCTGAAAGACGGCATGTCGACATCAACTGCTTCACGGAGACGACGGAATGCCTTGTCATTTCTTCTCCGGATAACACATTCCATATTGTCGCCGACTGGAACGTCGATCATTCTGGTCGCTGGCTGTCGACACGATGGCGATTGCCATGGCCCCAGGTACCAGCGTAACCATGGCGCGGTAAAATCAAAACGTACCTGATGGACTATGCGTAATCGACGCGACCGGAGTTCTCTGTTGCGCTGGCAATGCTGGGCCTGACATCAGCGCGCGACAAGGTTAGAGGAGTTATCCTGATGTCAGGGCGATCGACAGAACATTCAGCCTGCGATTGCTGTTCGTTTCTTGAGACAGGAAGATCTTGAGCCGTTGTTCGCGATGAGCAACGATACCAGGTGATGAATTTTTCCGTCACTTCTCACTGGCGAAGGCAGACAGTGAAGGATACGGCCTGATGATTAATCATCACTGGAACATGGCCGGATATTGGGCTGTTGAGGTTCCGGTATCACCAGATTCGCTGGTTTACCGGACTGGCGCCGCAATGGATACCATTTTACGCCGCAAAGGCCGAATCAGCTGGAAGTGAATGACGGCTGAGCGATTAGCGCGGGCTATGCCACCGAAGCGCGATGGCACGCCGGACGACTGAACAACGAAGCCTGAGGATCATCTCGATGACGGCAGATCAATACACGATCACATGAGTTATGCAGAAGCTTTCTGGGATGACATGTAACCGCGAGCGGAAGAGACTTTGTGGATCAACTCAGTGCTGGCCAGCCACAAACTCCAGCGGCCATGTGCTGTTTCGTCGGTCGCTGTTAATGCGTTTGAGCTGAATTCAATCGTGAGTCGAACACGACCCTTTTCCGCGCAACTGTCCGCAACCTCTTTTTATAGTAACCCGCGACGCCCCCGTCTGACTGATCAATGCATCCGGCGGTTGAGTGAACGAGGAAGTGAGTGGTCGGATCTTAACCAGCACTGATAAAACGCCGCCAGCAGATCATGAGCGTGACTTCTCGTTCGGATTGTATACTTGCCGGAGTTGGTCGCACCAACGACTACCTCTGCTTCAATCCGCCACCAGCCAGCATGAACGAAAATGCGTCGCCCCAGTGATCTCGTCCGTGACTGGGAAACTCCCAGTTGACCTTCGCTGTTGATGCGGAGTTCTGGCTGAACTTCATGATTAACGGCCTTCTGGGAACCGATCCGCATTTCTCTCGACGAGGTCTCATTACCACGTTCTGACGCAATGACCCATCACACGGTCTGGTGCATGTCCATCGACAAGCGATGAATGATGATCCCAGTGAGGCATGTCGACCGTGACGAAGGACACGCCGGATTCTACCAGTCGGCGAGCCATCAAAGTGTATTGTCCCCACGGCGTACTGCCGTAGCGTTCCGCAACAGCGGTTGACTTTGAGAAATATCAACGCATCCATCGTGGCTCCGCCGAACACAAGCGACAGGCCACCTGATGATGCGAATCCATGACATCCATCACGCCGGTAAGAATAAACACTGCGCCGCAGACGATCCAGCGAGGCCATCAGATGACCACGAACTCGTGCGCTCGGGATTGATCCAGACCTGTGGCCGATTTGAAACAAGTCGGAGCTTCAACTTTTGTTTTGTAGGTATGACGCAGGTATCGAATGTCGTTGTTAACGGCGAACGGATCATGCTCACCGCCCAGATAAGCGGCTCCTTGATAGCCCGGATAGAGGTATACACTTTCTGCCGACGGCAACCAACATACGCAGGTAAGCCGGGCTTGTTGGCACCTTTCAGTTTGGAGACACAGGAGCCGGCGACGGATATCGAATCCCTTTTGAAGCTGTCGTTGCTCCGAACCGACCAGCTCGCAGCATCCAGCCCCCGCGAAGTGATCTCCGGTCCCATGACGCATGGAACGAATTGATCATTATTCTATCCGCAAACTTCGCCTGCTGAGACATCAGTTCCGAAATGCACGCCAGACAAACCCTGTCTGAATGAATCTGCCCGGCTGCGAAATCAGCAGGAGCCTTGGCTGGGTCATAAGGACTTAACTGGCTTGGGCCGCCATCAAGCCAAATGAGGATGACGCTCTGTTGTTTTCTTTGCGTACCGCAACAGTCACAAGAAAATATCCAATCCAGCGATACTCAAAACGCCAGCCTGAAGAATGTTGCGTCGGCCGAGCACTTTGGACTTCTGAACTGCGGCACATATTAAGTCCCAAAAGCCGCAATGAGGGCGGGCGACAAACAGCATCCTGCGGGCTGTTTACCGCCCAACTGGCGCGCTGACTGTTACAAAAGCCGGCGCCTTCGGCTGGGCGGGTAAACGAATCAATCAACAGCCGGACAGCCTGAGCCCGTACACCTTTATCCTGATCTCTTTCTTCGATAACAGGATTGGTCAGCCCCAATCTTTTCAATATCAATCGTGACAGCATCTCCGTGCTGAGGAAAATTGGAGGAGTTCTTGCTGAACCGGAACACCTTGTGAGGAGTTCCAGTCAGAATCACCGTCCCCGGAGCCAGTAATTGCATCGGCACCAGGTATTCAATCAGTGCAGGCACGCCGCAACCATACCACAGGCCCAGTCCGCGTATGACATTTCCATTCAGCACTGTTCTCGGATCTTCAGCGAATTCGATCCGGAATCTCATCAGCAGTCACAAGCACGGTCCCAGCGGACAGAACGTCGCAAACGTTTTTCCTCGACACCATTGACCGCCGCCAGTCATCTACAATCACAGGAGAAAATCGGATGTCGTTACGGCAATAGCCGACATATACCGCGCATCGGCCTTTGCCATTGTGATGACCTTTGCTGATCAAACCGCCAACCTCGACATTCGTACTGACCTTGTTTACCGTAACCCCCAGAGGCAGCACAATCGATCGCCGGGTTGGTCACGGTCGTTGGAATCTTCATGAACAGAACAGGCGCGCGGGGATCGCCCGCTTGCCTTCCTCGGCGTGTTTTACGGTAATTCAATCCGATACAGCGGCGGCAGCCGCATCCAGCAGAGGAGCCGTTAAGAAATGCATTCATCCCAGCTGTAATCCCGGAGAAGAGGTCTCTGCAACCGATCAAACGTTCCATCCGCTTTCTTGACGTTAGATTCCACTGCTGGTAACTTGATCGACAGATCTTCATGAAGTTATCTCTCACATTTCAAAATGAAAACATTGAGTGTAACCAGCAACTCGGAAATGTCTTGAGGTGTACTCATTTCGCGCAACAATAGTTTAGAATCGAAGGTAACGTTGTTCCTATGGATGATGAATTATCAACGCAGCCGCAGGTTCCATCGACACAATCCCGGCGTCTGATCCGTTGGGTGCTCGGATCTGAGACGGGAACGAGATACCAGATAACGCCATCGGTTGACGATCTGCCGACGCCATTAACCTCCTGCACATGGTGAGCAAGAGCTGTTTTTCAAACTTTGGCAGGGGATCGCCACGCCGTTGGGAACAAGGATACCGGATGACAATGGCAACATTGATGGCAATAGAGCAATGCGAGTGCTGAGTTGGCAAAGACGGTGAAACCGTTATTCTTCGGTGAACACCATTTTATCAGGGTGTTGGACTGTCTGGCTACGTCACCTTGTTTCGTGAAGCTACCGAAAGCCCGACTGAACCGGGATCAAAATCATCAGCGAACTGGAGGCCATAAGTTCGACCTGAGTCCTGGCCGATAAAGATGGTCTTCCTGTCACGCTTCAATGCGTGGTCGTGATCAGCATCGAATCAATGATGTCTGGCACTCAAAGAATGGACGCGAAATACCCATCGAGAAATATGGATGCTGGATTTCCGGAAATTCATCAACAAGCAACGACGCTGGGGGCAAGAGTCATCCTTTCACGCCCAGCGACTGGTGAAAGGCATGATGGCTCAAACGAATCGACAAGATGCCATTGAATATGCAGATATCAGCCGTATGGTGGCCAATGAAACCAACACAACACGGTCGAACGGCATGCAGCACATGTGGGCTATCTTAAAGATGGCTACCGCCGCCAGACATGATCCTGACCACAGATGAGTTCACCTGAATGATGTTTGCAATCGATTCGTCGCTGTCCGCATGCTGGAAGCGTCCGTGAATTAAAAACGCAAAGACACGCGTGCTCCAGCGCGACACGTCGTTCTGTTCAAGTGCGCACAAGCCCCTTCGGAGAGGGCCGCCGCGCTGGAAGCTCAACTGGATGAGATCAATAGAGCATTTCAAGATTTGAAGCGGCAAATTCCGAAGTCAGAGACTTGAACGTGGCATCAACAACAGCCCGGGGCGACCGACAAAGGTTTTACCTACGGATACTTGATTACGTTCTCAGACGGAGGAAGATCGAGCCGCTTATCTGCCGCATCCGGCCTTTCACAAAAAAGTTTGTCGAGTTACTTGGTGGTGAAACTTGAGGAGTCATTCCCAGTTCTACTACTGGACGGTCGAATAGGCTCGAATAAACGTAAACCAGGATCGCCCCCGAGATTGTTTGGGATCTGACTGCACTACCGGCAACAACTCTCTCCCTATCTCGTCTGCAGCCACTGACCAATAGGACGCACCTGATCCAAGCCAGTAGCAGAAACAGCAAAAGAGCAGAAGCCGCCAAACGAGCCGGTCTTTTCAGGAGAGTGGAACAGATTCTGATCAGCGTCGCACTTTGATCGAGGGCAGCATCTGAATCGCATGTCCGTTTTCGAGCGTCTGGGCTTCATGCTTCAATCGAAGAGCAACTTCCAGAAGCTCACGACTTCGAGGATCTGCAGCAAAAGCTCCGCCGGTACCACATTCAGTTTCAATCATCACCAGCAACTTTGAAAACCCGTCCACATCTTCATGATGGCGAGACGTGACTTCTTCGTTCTGCTGCACTGCACCGGCAGCCGACGAATCGTCGTCTCGCTGCAGGACATTTGGCCACGAGTCGTGCCGCTATCGTAGTTTTTGTTTCAAGTGGCCTCTGTGTTGGATTTGGCGATATTCTCCGCCCGAAGCGCCGCGGATAGTTGCCCCTGACCCTCCGGGGAAAGACGTATTCCGCTTTTCTGAGGGCAATGGTCGAACTCGGGGTTGTCTGCAATTGATTCAAGAAACCGGCGACAGCGTTCTGCGACTTCACTGGCCGTTGAAATCCTGCGATCGCGATTCTTTTCCATCATCGAAACAAGAATAGAATCCAGTTCTGCACATCCTGTCGGAACTGATCACTTGGCACAAGCGACTTTGTCTGATGCGCCACAAGACGCTGGACGAGCGTTCCTTCTGGTGAACGGCGCTGCCCTGGTTGAAGAAAATATGGTTGTGCCCACCAAGACTATAGAGATCTGCTCGTCGATCCACTGTATGGCTGTCGGCCGCCTGCTCTGGAGCAAGATAGTCAGCGGTTCCGAGCACCCGTTCATTGAATTCGTGAGTCAGATTTTCTTCACTGTCAAAATCCTGCGCGAGTCCCAGATCGAGTATTCTCAGAACGCCATCTTCTGGAACAAACAAATTGCCCGGCTTGATATCTCGATGAACAAGGCCAGCCTGATGGGCATATTCAAGACCCTCAGCCGCCTGACGAATGTAATCCACGGCCTGACGACAGCTCAACGGACCATCGATGTTGAATCATCCGAAGAGATCGCGCCCGCGGCATGAATTCCATGGTAACACGGCACTGACCCCGCTGTCTGATTCGGAATAGAACCCGAACACGCGAACAATATCTGGGTGCCGAGCCTGAGGTTATTGCCGCCATGCCAGTCGCGGCAAATAGGACGCGGTATTGGTACGAGCTGGAGGGAGAACTTTCAGTGCATGAACCTCGCCCGTTTCTTTGTGCTGTGCCGAGTAGATCGTGCTCATTCCTCCACGAGCAACACGGTTCAGCAGCTTGTATGGCCCCAGAAAGAAACCTCGAAACTTCGACTGCAGGAGTTTCTCCGCATGCCACTCCGTAATCGCTCCCTCCTGAAGCAACCATTCACAAACGGCTCTCGGCGTCGAAGTCCGCGCCGAAGCTGGAAATCTATGTTCGACCTGCTGCAGCTGAATTTCTGACAGCAGCCCGCTATGGGACAGCATTTGCTGAAATGAATTGGCAGAAACCTGAAGCGACATAGATCCGATTCGCCAGACGGCACAAAGTCAGAAATCCTTACGCCACAGGGTACTCAACTGAAGCCCTGATCTGGCAACCTCAATCTTCAGGTTCATTGAAAAAGATCATGTTCCGCCGGAAAAGTCAGGAAGATTACGCGTCAGAATCGAGTTCGCATCCGCGGCCTCTGTGGCAAGCACACAATTCGTGACGGCGATTAAGCCCGTAATTTTCCTATTCGATACTGGAGCTTCGGCGGATTCGCCTGAGAGATTTGCTGATTGGACTCACAACAGAGAATCCAGTTCTCTCCTCCCGAATCGGTTACTACACTAATGTGAGGACCGGGAACGGAATTTTGGTCTCGCCTGACCGCTTCAAGCAGCGAGGATCGCCTGTGCTAACCAACGCCAATGATATGCAAGAGCAGAAAGCTTGTTCTTCCGCATCCACATCGCGCAACTTATTGAGTTGTGCGGTGGTCCTTTCTGTAGCTCTGTTCAGCTCAAAGGTCACCGTCGCACAGCATCGCTACGAAGAGCAGCGAGAGCACATGGTAGCGACTCGAGTTGAAGCGGAGGGAATCACGAACAAAGCCGTTCTGGCTGCGTTAAGACGTGTGCCTCGGCACGAGTTCGTTCCTGGAGCCCAGAAGGCGGCAGCTTACGAGGACGTTGCGCTTCCAATCGGGCACCAGCAAACGATCTCTCCTCCGTACGTTGTCGCTTACATGACAGAAGCACTGGATCCTCAACCGGGTGATCGAGTCCTCGAGATTGGAACCGGAAGCGGGTACCAGGCCGCCGTGCTGGCAGAGATCGTCAAAGAGGTCTACACAATTGAGATTGTTAGTCCTCTTTCTAAACAGGCGACGAAGCGACTCAAGGAACTCAAATATGACAACGTCTTTACGCTCGACGGCGACGGCTACAAGGGCTGGCCCGAACACGCGCCGTTCGACAAGATCATCGTGACCTGCTCACCAGAAAATGTCCCGGCGCCGTTAGTTGAACAACTGAAGGAAGGGGGCAAGATGATTGTTCCCGTGGGGCAGAGGTATCAGCAATCGTTTCATCTGTTCACCAAAGTGGACGGCAAGCTGACTGATGAGAAACTTATCTCCACACTGTTCGTGCCCATGACAGGGGCATCCGAGGAACAAAGACGAATCCAGCCGGACCCGACTCGCCCAGAAATTGTGAACGGCTCTTTTGAAGAAGATGAAAATGGTGACGAAAAAGTCGATGGCTGGCATTATCAGCGTCAGACAACGATGTGTACTGAGTCTCCAATCACTGGAACATACTGCATTCGCTTTCAGAACAAGGATTTCGGTTCGCTGTCTCATTGCCTGCAGGGATCAGCAATTGACGGACGGACGATCGCCGTATTGAACCTCAACTACTGGGTGCGTTGCGAGGGCATTGTGCCCGGTCAGGATGTGACGGAGCAGGCCGCTGTCGTCGTTCATTTCTATGACCATGTCCGACGTGAAATTGGACAAAAGGTCATGGGAAAATGGCGAGGCAGTTTTGACTGGCAGAATGCTAGATCAACGGTCCCCGTCCCTCCCGGGGCAAAAGAAATGATTATCCGGATTGGCCTCAATGGCGCAACCGGACAGCTGGATATTGACGACCTGCAGCTATCGATTATTCGAAGATGATTTGGACACTCCATGACACTTAGTTTCGCTCAGCGGTTTGTTTTTGCAGGTCTCAGCATATTGGCTGCAGCCTCATGTTCGTCGAGTGTTCAGGCCGACGAACTTGGGCAAGCTGTCCAAGCGGCCGTTCAGACTGCCGACGCTTCAATCGTAAGACTTCGCGTCATTGGGGGAGAGCAATCCGTCGATGGAGATAAAGTCTCGTCGCCTGTAACGACTGGTGTTGTGATTTCGGATGCTGGAGAGATTCTGACCAGTGAGTTCGCGTTACAAGGAAAACCCGAAGCGATTCTGGCAGAAGACATCGCCGGAAAACGCACAAATGTCGAGGTTGTTGCGACCGATCATCTTCGACGCCTTGTGCTCTTGAAGGCCAAAGAAGGAAAGTGGACGCCGGTTCAACCCGCCTCCAGCCAGTCGATACGAATTGGCCAATGGTCGATTGCTCTGGGACGATTTTACGCAGCGGAATCATCCAATGTTTCTGTCGGAATCGTCAGTGCTCTTCATCGTATTCATGGATTGGCCATTCAGTCGGATGCAAAGATTTCGCCGGTGAACTACGGAGGTCCTCTGATCAATCTTCAGGGCCAGGTCATTGGAATTCTGGTTCCATTGTCTCCACGAGGGCAGGGTAGTTCGTCGTCCGGAGTAGAGTGGTATGACTCTGGAATCGGATTTGCCATTCCTATGGATGATGCCTTGCAAAGCGCAGAACGGTTAAGAGCTGGAAGCGATCTGAAAGCGGGAAAACTGGGGGTGAAACTCGCCGCGGCAGGAGTATTTTCCTCTCGCATCCGAATCGAACGAGTCGTCCCGAAGGGACCTGCTGACGCTGCAGGCCTTCGAAAGGATGATGTGCTGATTTCAGTCAACAACCGAATGATCGAGCGGATGAGTATTCTTGAGGAAGCCGTGGCATCCAGTTACGCAGGTGACTCTCTGCAGATTGCAATTAAGCGAGGCAGCGAAGATCTTTCATTCGCCGTCACACTGGCTGAAGAACTTCCCGTAGCAAATCCCGGTTACCTTGGACTCCTGACGACTCGAATTGCCAGGAAGACACAGGAAGGCGCAATGCCCGAGGCGGCAGCTATCGCAAAACTCCTGCAGAATCTTCCGCCGGATCAAAAGCCGCCGGCTGAGAAAAAAACTGACGATGCGGCATCTGACGAGAAATCAGATGCAGTGCCGCTTTTGGTGATTAACGATTCGTCTGCAGCAAAAGGCGGACTGCCTCAACGCGTTGAACTCATGAAGATCAACGGGACGGCAACTCCCGATACCGGAGAGTTATTCACTGCACTCGCTGATTTTCAGGCTGGCGATAAACTCACAATCGATTACCGAATTCCCGGTCAGACCGAACTCAAGTCTGCCGAAATTACAACGGAATCCAGACCAGAAAATGTGACTCCCCTTTCAGCTGAACTGCTGAATGAGTTTTCGGTAGTTGGCCGAGAAAGTCTTGCGAAGCTGAAGGCTGAAAAAGACGAGACAAAAGACGCTCCTCCGGTTGAAAAGGAAACACCGAATGACGGTTCAACAGGTAACGTGGAACGACGAGAGCTTTCGTTTGATGAGCGTGGCCGAGCCATCGTATTCGGATCATCGAAACCGTCCGGAATCCTGCCAGGGATCATTATTCTGCTGTCCGCGGAAACCGAATCAGAAGATCAGATCCTGAACAGATGGAAGCCATTTCTCGACTCACACAAACTCATGGTAGCCATCCCGGTGAACCCGGAAAAATCTCGCCTGACTCCGGACGATATCCCGCTGGTAATGACCATGATTCAGAGCCTTGCTGGTCGATCCAAAGCAGACTTGCGCCGCATCGTGGTTGTGGGCAATCGAGAACAGGCGCAGCTTGCATGGGAGCTCATTTTTGGTGGTCCGTCTCCGATCCGTGGTATCGCTCTGAGTAATGGATGGATCTCTGCAGCCGAAGCCGGTGGTGTCGATGGAGCAGATAAGTCTGTGCTTCTTTTGGATCAGCCGACAAGCAATCAGGCTCTGGCACTGATGGCACAGTGTCAGGAAGCTCTTCGCAAGTCAGGGTTCTGGACAGCGCGTCCCATAGATTCCGAGACGGAACGAACGATCGCTGACTGGTCGATACTTTTGCGTTCCTTTTGAGAGAACCCGATTATCATGCTGGCAACCGAGCGTGCTCCAGCCGTCGCCATGCTTCCGGTAGGCACTTCAGAAGGTCTGATGCAATCATTCCGCGTTCAGTAAACTGTTCAGCAGCCACGTCGCCAGCCAACCCATGCGCGTGAACAGCCAGAGCCGTCGCCTCGAAGACGGGCAACTGCTGTCCCAGGAGAGACGCGACGATTCCAGTGAGAACATCTCCGGAGCCGCCGGTGCCCATTCCTGAGTTCCCGGTTGTGTTGCGAAACAGTCGGTCTCCATCAGTCACGATTGTTCCCGGCCCCTTCAACGCGACGACCAGAGAGTGAGACTCCGCAAACTCCTGAGCGATCTCCTCGCGGTGCTTTTCAATGTCCGCAATGGTACGCCCTGTTAGTCTCGCGAATTCTCCAGGATGTGGAGTAATCACACAGGGACATTGACGTTCACTAGAAAACAGGTCCGCTTCCGCAGCCAGATTCAGGCCATCGGCATCAACAACCAACGGACATGTTGCCAGCCTCAACAGCGACTCTACGAGTCGCGATGCTGATGCCCCTCTTCCCAGCCCCGGACCAATCGCAATGGCATCGCGCCCGTCGATCAGGGAGAGAAGCAACTCATCGGGGACTTCTGAAAATCCTGACTCTGGATCATCTTTCAGGCCAACAGTCATGACACAGGGTTCATAGCTCGCTACGACATTCTGGATTGCTCGCGGTACCACGGCGGTAACGAGCCCAGAACCGGCCCGCAAAGCAGCCACCGAGGCCAGGCTGACGGCTCCGCTCATTCCAATCGATCCGCCAATCACAAGAATCTTTCCAAACGTTCCTTTGTGCCCATTCGCAGGACGTTGAGGAACCGCTGGAAGTGTAAATGGACGCAGAATCTGTTGTTCGGCCATTGAACTCTCTCCTTTATCAGATGCCCGAATACATGAAACAGACTATTCAGAACAACTCATGTCGATCTGTAATCGAGAAGCCGTTTCTGCGGCTCCATCAATAGCCGCTATTGTACCGCTCGGCGACGCAGAGTCGCACCTCCCGAGAGATTCACCACCTTTTTGAATCCGTGCTGCACGAGAATTCTTTCCGCCACATGGCCTCGAACCCCGACTCCGCAACTGACCACAGTTGGCCTTGAAGCATCCAGTTCATGGAGTCGATCACGAAGTTCATCAACCGGGATTTCAATGACGCCACTGCAACCCGTGAGCGGTGCCTTCGCAATCTCCGCCGCAGTTCTCACATCAACAATCTGATATTGAGATAAATCTGAATCAACATCCAGCACCTCACCAAGTCCATCCATCTGGTTGCACGCCGTGAAGGCAGCCTGATGAACAGGATCTTTCGCGGAGCCGTAGGGTGGGGCATATGCCAGATCAAGACCGGTCAGGTCTCTCACGGTCGCCTTGAAGGCCATCGCAGTGGCAATCACGTCGATACGTTTGTCGACGCCATCTTTCCCGGTGGCTTGAGCCCCCATAACTCGCCCCGAGTCCGGACTATAAAGCAATTTCAGCGTAATTGGCGATGCCCCCGGAAAATATCCAGCGTGCTGGCCTGCAATGACGGTCACACTGCGAAAACTGATCCCGGAACGACGCGCGGCCTTTGCGGAGAGTCCCGTCATCGCAGCAGTCTGTTCGAAAACTCGAACAACAGAGGTTCCCATCACTGGCGCGGTTGGCGCACATCTTCCAGTCGCCGCATGCTCACCGGCCAATCGTCCCGCTCGATTCGCGGGGCCTGCCAGAGAGACTCGCATAGATTCACCCGTCGGCCCATAAACATACTCACAGGCATCGCCAGCCGCGTAGATATCCGAATCACTCGTTTGAAGGAATTCGTTGGTTGAGATTCCTCCGGTCTTCCCGATAGCCAATCCTGCATCCGCCGCAAGTGCCGTGTTAGGACGCACACCGATCCCCAGAACGACAAGAGAACCATCCAGAACTCTACCACTCTGCAACTCAACTCCAGTCGCATTGCCATCGCCATCGGTGAGGATCCGACGAATGCCGTCACCGAACGCCATGGTTACTCCGTGTCGGCCAAGCTCTTCATGAAGTGGCGCCACCATCTCGGGATCCATCAACGGCAGTACCTGCGAGTTTACTTCGGCCAACGCCGTCTGGAATCCTCGCGCGACGAGCTGCTCCACCATTTCAATGCCAATAAACCCGGCACCAACAACGACGGCTTTCTTCGATTGATTTGCCCCCGCATTCACTGCGGCACAAATCCTGTCCATGTCAGCAATATTGCGAAGCGTAAACACACCTTTGGACGATGTACCTTCCATCGGCGGCACGAAAGGAGAAGCACCGGGTGACAGAATTAATTTGTCATATGTCAGAGAATATTCAGACTCATCCTGCAAGCGACGAACCACCACGCTCTTTGTCGCGCGATCGATGCGAACAACTTCACTTTGTGTGCGGACATCAAGGCGAAACCTGCGTTCAAGTAGCTCTTTGGTTGCCACCAGCAGCTTGCCGCGTTCAGGAATTTCTCCACCGATGTGGTACGGCATACCACAGTTAGCGAAGGAAACGAATTCGTCTTTTTCAAGAAGTACGATCTCAGCATGCTCATCACATCGACGGGCCCGTGTCGCGGCTGAGGCACCTCCGGCAACACCTCCCACAATTACAATTCTCAAGCCCGTCTGAGTCATCGTCTGCGTTCCTTCTGTTAGAACACCATCGCATGAAGAGTATTT
>JAXMBU010000001.1:0-1670 GCA_046349735.1 Planctomycetaceae bacterium | reverse complement strand
TTATCAATCGGTTAGGCACTCTTGTCCGACCACATATTTCCCCTCAAGCCAATCCGACAACTCTTGAGCAAAGCGATTCTTCCCTAACGTGGTCAGCATGTCTTGTTTCTTGTCCGGTTGAATGGCATCAAAACCTGCTTCCATAAGCAAGGCTCCATCTTGTTTGAGGAGCAATTCAAATTGCGGCCCCGCGATATGTGCAACGACTCTGTAAAAAGAGTCGAGCGAATGCCCGTTTCCCTTCAGACACTCAACCGCTGAGGCAAACACAACTTCGGATAAACATGGCTGATTCATCAGATTAAACGCCCATCCAGCAGAGTGTTCAAATGCTTCAGGGCTTCGCCCCTCGAGGGGACGTACCTTCAGAAACTTGCATTGTTTGGGGCCGTCGTTGGCGAAGTAATTGTCCCAAACGAATGCCTTTCGCTGTAACACTTTTGACACGTCGTCCAACTCCGTAGCGGTAATCGACGAAGGGATGACTTTACTGCCGGTCCAAAGGACCTGAATCCCCGTTGGGAGATGTCCGATTTTCTCCAAGTAATCAGGGGGCCGTGGACCGAAGACTTTATCGAGTATCGGATCATGGGTGTAATAGGTCGGGCAAAAGAGAATCGCGGTGTCGGTAATTCGTCGCACGTAATCGACGATCTCAAGCTGACGCTCTGCGAGGTCTGGCGCACTTTTCATATCATCAAAGAACAACCCCAGATACTGAATATCCAGCTCATGAAGCAACGTGAGTTTATCGTGCAACAGTTGCTTGGTCCTCTGGCTCCAGTTCGCATAGAGTTCGAATGGACTCAGGCCCACACCGAAGGCGATGTTGTTCTCATGACATTTTCGACTTAAGCGTTTCAGCTCGTTCCAAGTTTCTTGCGTATGTTGCTGCGTCCATCCTTTTCTAAGGCAGGCATCGCGCTTCGGTGCATAAATATAAAAGCTGCCGCCATAGCATGGAAGAGACTCACAGAATTGGTGCCGACTTGCCCAGGACCACTCAGGACCAAAGAAACCTTCAATAACGCCGATTCCAACCATTGAGAAACCTCCACATCCCCATGTCACACTCCGTCAGTGAGCGAAGCATATAATGAAGAGCAGTCGGCTATATTCTCTGTCCATGATAGATGAAGGAAGTAAGGCTGTAAAAATAGTCCCCTCGTTGGTAGCTTTCGGAGAGCTCCCGACACAACTGTTCATAGTCGCTTTTATCCAATCCGCCTGCCGTAACCACTGCAGCTAGATCCTGTGCGCGGTCGTACCCGTAGGTGCCCGCCTCATAAGCAGTTTCGATCAAACAGAAACTGTCGGCCGTCCCATGGAACTTCCCGCTTCCCTCGAATAAGCCCCACAGCTGTCGTCCCATTTGACCGTCTGCGGCATCCATCCACGGCTGTTTCCAATCCGAGAACGCCCAGACGGCCTTTCTGGCCAGGGCTCGGCTTGGAACGTTGTAGATCTGTGTCTCCCAGTCCCAATGCATCGCGAGAACGTGGCCGCTCGGCTTCATAATCCGATGTATCTCTTTGATCAGGGCTTCCTTGTTCGTGAGACATTCCAGGGTGTCGATCGTCACCACGAGATCGAACGAGGCGTCTGCAAACGGCAAGTCGCGCGCGAATCGGTCGCAGATGAATTCGGCATCGGGGTAGCTGGCTCGCGCC